>NZ_JAYDCJ010000001.1:348030-696060 GCF_034555935.1 Marinobacter qingdaonensis | reverse complement strand
ACCATAGCGGCTTGGAACCACCTGATCCCATCCCGAACTCAGAAGTGAAACAGGCCTGCGCCGATGGTAGTGTGGCATTTGCCCATGTGAGAGTAGGTCATCGTCAGACTCCTAATACCGAAAACCCCAATCGCACAGCGGTTGGGGTTTTTTATTGCCCCCTAAAAAATCCCGGTCAGTGGTATACTTCCAGGCTACTGAGCCAACTTTCCTGATGGAGCCCGCGAATGCCCGCCCAAGATCATCTGGTAATCTTCGATACCACGCTCCGCGACGGCGAACAGAGCCCCGGGGCAACCATGAACAAGACGGAAAAACTCCGGATTGCCAAGGCGTTGGAGAAGCTCCGCGTGGACGTGATCGAGGCGGGATTTGCCATCGCCAGCCAAGGTGACTTCGAAGCGGTGAAGGCGATCGCTGAGACCATCAAGGAGTCCACCGTGTGCAGCCTGGCCCGGGCCCTGGACAAGGACATCGACCGCGCGGCAGAGGCTATTCAGCCGGCCGAAAGCGGCCGCATCCATACCTTTATTGCCACCTCGCCCATTCACATGAAGCACAAGCTGCAGATGCAGCCGGACGAAGTGATTGAGCAGGCGGTTCGGGCGGTCAAGCGCGCCCGCAGCCACGTCGAGGACGTGGAGTTTTCCTGCGAAGACGCCGGTCGCTCCGAGCTGGATTTCCTGTGCCGGATCATCGAGGCCGCCATTGATGCCGGCGCCCGGACCATCAACATCCCGGACACCGTGGGTTACGCGATCCCGGAGCAGTTCGGTCACACCATCCACCAGTTGCTGAACCGGATTCCGAACGCCGACAAGGCGATTTTCTCGGTGCACTGCCATAACGACCTGGGCCTGGCCGTGGCCAATTCCCTGGCAGCGGTTACCCAGGGCGCGCGCCAGGTCGAATGCACCATCAATGGCCTGGGAGAGCGCGCGGGCAATGCTTCCCTGGAAGAGATTGTCATGGCTGTGCGGACCCGCCAGGACCTGTTCAACATCGATACCCGGATCGACACCCGGCACATCGTGCCGGCGTCCCGACTGGTCTCGACTATCACCGGCTTCCCGGTCCAGCCCAACAAGGCCATTGTCGGCGCCAACGCCTTCGCCCACGAGTCCGGTATCCATCAGGACGGCGTGCTCAAGCACCGGGAAACCTACGAGATCATGCGGGCTGAAGATGTCGGCTGGCACACCAACAGCCTGGTGCTGGGCAAACATTCCGGACGCAACGCCTTCCGCACCCGTTTGCTGGAGCTGGGCATTCAGTTCGAGACCGAAACCGAACTGAACGAGGCCTTTACCCGCTTCAAGGCCCTGGCCGATCTCAAGCATGAAATTTTTGACGAAGACCTGCAGGCCATTGCCAGCGATACCCGCCAGAAAGAAGAGATTGGCCGGTATGGCCTGGTGTGCATGCAGGTGTGCTCGGAGACCGGCGTGGTGCCCAAGGCCAGCCTGACCCTGACCCTGGACGGCAAGGAGCATAAGGTGGAAGCGGAAGGCAGTGGGCCGGTGGATGCGACCTTCAAGGCCATCGAATCCCTGGTGGATTCCGGGTGTAACCTGCAGCTGTACTCGGTCAACAACATCACCAGTGGCACCGATGCCCAGGGTGAGGTCACCGTACGTCTGGAGCGGGGCGGTCGTATCGTGAATGGCGTGGGCGCCGACACGGATATCATCATCGCGTCCGCCAAGGCTTACATTGAGGCGCTGAACCTGATCAGCCGTGGTGGCATTCGCCAGCACCCGCAGGTGGCAGACGTTTAAAGGCCTTATGTTCAGAGTTGGTGACCCGTCATGATCGCAGCTGAGTCGGAGCGACAGTTTTACCTCGGCGCTGCCGGTATCCGGATGTGGTACGCGCGCGAGCCGCTGCCCGGAGCGGCGCCCAGCCCAGAGTTCGACTTCAGTGACGCTGAAGTTGGCCCGGAGCCGGTCCAGGGGTATGCGCAGCAACAGCCGGGGGCGATGCCCTCGGGTGCTGGGCCTCGGCCTACGCCCGAGCGGCGCCCAGGTGGGAGTCATGGTGCGCGCGAGGCCGGGCGTGATGGCGAAGGAGCCGCACGGGTGGCGAACCTGCAGGCGCTGATGGAATCGCCAGCCGGCGACAAGCGGCCCTCGACGCCGGATGCCGCGGTCCAGTCGGCCAAGGCCCCGGTGGCGGAAACGACGGAGCCTGCGGTACCGGTTGCGCCTGCGACCGAGCCGGTTCCGGTTTTGAATCTCAACGTCTGGGTTGGCGAGCGGGTTGCCCTGGTAGCTGGTCTCTCCAGCGACGCCAGCCTGAGGCTGCAGCAAACCCTGGCAACCAACATTCTCCGGAGCCTCGGTGAGGCTTCCGCGCAATCACACGGCAACCTGCGCTGGCCGGTGTTCAACAACCTCCGGGCGCCCGGGAATTCCCTGACCGACCTGCGTGCGGTCATGGCCCATGTCCTTGCCGGCGCCGAGGGGCGGAAAGTAATCGCCCTGGGGGTTGCGCCCGCCGAGGAATCTGGTGCGGGTGGCCTGCAACACATTGCGGGTATCGAACCTGCCATTGCCTACCCACATACCCTGGCCGAACTGGCCGTCAGCCCGACGCTCAAGCGGGGGCTCTGGCAGGCCATCAAGGCGCTGGCCGGGCCATGAGCCCCAGCCAGAACGCGTGTCGGTGCAGTCAGACCGAGACGCTGCATATCCGCTCATTGGCCGCGGACGATCTGCCCGAGGTGTTGGAGATTGAGCGGCTCGGGTACTCCCATCCCTGGACCGAGGCCGTGTTTCGGGACTGTTTCCGGGACAATTATCGCCTTTGGGCCGGGTGCCGCGACGGGCGACTGGTCGCCTACGCCGTGGTTGCCTACCTCGCCGACGAGGCCCACCTGCTCAACCTCTGTGTGGATCCGCGGCGCCAGCGCCAGGGTGCCGGCCGCCTGTTGTTGCGGCATCTGCTGTCCGAGGCCGGGCGTGAGCAGATGTTCCAGACCCTGCTGGAGGTCCGGGTCAGCAACGAGGCAGCATACCGCCTGTATCAAGCCGAGGGCTTCGAGGAGATTGGCCGCCGGCCCGGCTATTACCCGGCGGCGCAGGGTCGTGAAGATGCCCGGGTCATGGCGCTCCGGTTTTCCCGCTGACCCCGGTTTACCTGGTTCGCGTCGGCCGGGCTTAGCCCCTATAATAGCGGGTTTCTCAGACCATCTGATTCAGGTTACCTAGCGATTATGTCTAACCTCTCCAAGGAAGTGGCCAAGCGCCGCACCTTCGCGATCATCTCGCACCCGGATGCCGGTAAAACCACCATCACCGAAAAGGTTCTGCTGTTCGGTCAGGCCATCCAGAAGGCCGGCACCGTCAAAGGCAAGAAGTCCGGTCAGCACGCCAAGTCCGACTGGATGGAAATGGAGAAGGAGCGGGGCATCTCCGTGACCACCTCGGTGATGCAGTTCCCCTACGGCGGCAAGCTGGTCAACCTGCTGGATACGCCGGGCCACGAGGACTTCTCCGAGGACACCTATCGAACCCTGACCGCCGTGGATTCCTGCCTGATGGTGATCGACAGCGCCAAGGGCGTTGAGGACCGCACCATCAAGCTGATGGAGGTTACCCGGCTGCGGGATACCCCGATCCTGACTTTCATGAACAAGCTGGACCGGGACACCCGGGACCCGGTGGAGCTGATGGACGAGGTCGAGGAGGTGCTGAACATCGCCTGCGCGCCCATTACCTGGCCCATCGGCATGGGCAAGAGCTTCAAGGGGGTTTACCACCTGCACCGGGACGAGGTCATCCTGTACCAGTCCGGCCAGGGGCACACCATCCAGGACGCCCGCATCATTGCCGGCCTGGACAACCCGGAACTGGATGAGGCGCTTGGTGCCTACGCTGCGGATCTGCGGGACGAAATCGAACTGGTCAAAGGTGCATCCCATGAGTTCGATCAGGAAGCCTTCCTGGCGGGCGAGCTGACGCCGGTGTTCTTCGGTACTGCACTGGGTAACTTCGGTGTCGATCACATGCTGGATGGTCTGGTGAAATGGGCGCCCGAGCCGCAGGCGCGGGACACCGACCAGCGTCTGGTGGAGCCGGCCGAAGATGGCTTCTCGGGCTTTGTCTTCAAGATCCAGGCCAATATGGACCCGCAGCATCGGGACCGGGTGGCGTTCCTGCGGATCGTGTCCGGCAAGTACAGCCAGGGCATGAAGGCCCGGCACGTCCGGATTGGCAAGGACGTGCGGTTCTCCGACGCCCTGACCTTCATGGCCGGCGATCGCGAGCACGCCGACGAGGCCTTTGCCGGCGACATCATCGGCCTGCACAACCACGGCACCATTCAGCTCGGCGATACCTTCACGGCCGGCGACAGCATGAAGTTCACCGGCATCCCGAACTTCGCCCCGGAACTGTTCCGCCGGATCCGTTTGAAGGACCCGTTGAAAGCCAAGCAGCTGCAGAAAGGGCTGATCCAGCTGTCGGAGGAGGGCGCGGTCCAGGTCTTCCGGCCGGTCCGCAACAACGACCTGATCGTCGGTGCGGTCGGGGTGCTCCAGTTCGATGTGGTGGTCAGTCGCCTGAAGAGCGAATACAAGGTTGAGGCCATCTACGAGCCCATCAACGTGGCGACCGCTCGTTGGGTCACCTGTCAGGACGAGCGCAAGCTGGACGAGTTCCAGCGCAAGAACGGCGACAACCTGGCGCTGGATGGCAGTGACCGGCTGGCCTACATCGCCCCGACCATGGTTAACCTGAACCTGGCCCAGGAGCGATTCCCGGACATTCAGTTCCACAAGACCCGGGAGCACTGAGCCCGGTCGGGAGGAGCAGGTGCAATTCGTCGACGCTCATTGTCATTTTGATTTCCCTCGGTTCGATGGGTGTCGTGACACCGAGCTCGGCAAGGCACGGGCGGCGGGGCTTCAGCGCCTGGTGATCCCGGGCGTGCGTCGAGAGGACTGGGCCAGGGTGCGGGACACGGCGCTAGCCTATCCGGATGTGTATTACTGCCTGGGAATTCACCCCTGGTTCAGCGCCGACCATCGACTCGCCGATCTCGACCTGATCGAGGAGTGGCTCACGGCCGACCCCGAACGCTGCGTCGCCATCGGCGAGTGCGGTCTGGATCGGCTGCGGGGCGGCAGTCTGGCCGAGCAGTATCCGTTGTTCGAGGCCCAGGTAAGCTTGGCCCAACGACTCGAGCGTCCGCTGGTCATTCACTCGGTCAAGACCCACGACGACGTTCACGGTGTGCTCAACCGTTGCCATTGGAGCGGCGCTGCCCTGATTCACGGCTTCTCCGGCAGTTACCAGCAAGCCGCGAAGCTGGTGGACCTGGGGTGCAAAATCGGGGTCGGGGGCGTGATTACCCATGACCGGGCCCGAAAGACCCGGGACACCCTGGCCCGATTGCCGCTCGCGGCGCTGGTCCTGGAAACGGATGCGCCCGACATGGCGCCCGAAGGTGTGCGCCCGGGGCAGAATTCCCCGGCCTATCTCGGCGGCATTCTGGCGGCACTGGCGGAGCTGCGGGGCACCTCCCCGCAAGCCCTCGCGCCCCAATTGTTGGCGAATGTGGAGGAGCTCTACGGCTGGCGCCGGGAACGCATAGGGGAATAACGAAACACCGGGGTTCGGGGTTGGCTTTCTTTGGGAGTTCGAGTATACTTCGCGCCCTGGCTTTTCAAGGCGATGTCACTGTCTCAGCCCCGAACGGTGTCACTGCCGCATTATTACAGGTACAAACTGCCTCCGGATGCCAAGCATGTACCGGCGGTGGTTTTTAACGTTTCTTATATAGCGTTCAAGGCGGAATCAATGAAGACTCTGAGTGCGAAACCAGAAACAGTAAAACGTGACTGGTACGTTGTAGACGCAGCCGGCAAGACGCTGGGTCGTCTGTCAACCGAAATCGCCCGTCGTCTGCGGGGCAAGCATAAGCCTGAGTACACCCCTCATGTAGACACTGGCGATTACATCGTGGTTATCAACGCGAGCCAAGTGCGGGTTACCGGCAAGAAGTCATCTGACAAGATGTACTACAGTCACACCGGCTTTCCGGGTGGAATCAAGTCCATCAACTTCGAGAAGCTGGTCGACAAGGCGCCTGAGCAAATCATCCAGAAGTCTGTCAAAGGCATGCTTCCGAAGGGCCCGCTCGGCCGCGCCATGTTCAAGAAGCTGAAAATCTATGCCGGCGCTGAGCATCCTCACGCAGCCCAGCAGCCCAAAGAACTCGACATTTAACGGAAGGCGGATATGTCTGTAGCACAAAATTACGGTACTGGTCGCCGCAAGACATCCACGGCTCGGGTTTTCATCAAGCCGGGAAGCGGTAACATCTCCATCAACGGTCGCTCCATCGAAGAGTTCTTCGGTCGCGAGACCCTGCGCATGATCGTTCGTCAGCCGCTGGTTGTTGCGGAATCCACTGACCGGTTCGACATCAACATCACCGTCAAGGGTGGTGGCATCAGCGGTCAGGCCGGCGCGATTCGCCACGGTCTTACCCGTGCCCTGATGGATTACGACGAGACTCTGCGTCCGGCCCTGCGCAAGGCAGGCTACGTTACCCGTGACGCCCGTGAAGTCGAGCGTAAGAAAGTGGGTCTGCGGAAGGCGCGTAAGCGTCCTCAGTTCTCCAAGCGTTAATCGCGCGGGAGCAGAGCCCAAAGAACCCGGCCAATTGGCCGGGTTTTTTTATGCCCGATTGGTGTGCGCCGGGGTAGGTGCAAGGCAGGTGAAGGCCGCCAGTGCCGGCTTTCCGACTTGTAAGCACTTGGCAATTTCATTACCATTTGGGCGCTTATATTTTTGGGTTGTGAAGTCCTTTTAGATGCACATTGCCGGCGGTTCTGCGGGCTGTGACATCGCCTGATGGGAGAAAACCATAATGAGTAATGGCGACGTGAGCCAAGGCCGGCGCCGGTTCTTGATTGGCGCGACAGCAGCGGTCGGTGGCGTAGGCGTTGTTGGTGCGGCAGTACCTTTTCTGGGGTCCTGGAACCCCAGCGCGAAAGCAGAAGCTGCGGGCGCGCCGGTAACTGTCAACGTCAGCAAGCTGGAGCCCGGTCAGCAAATTACCGTCGAATGGCGTGGCAAGCCCGTTTGGGTCATCCGCCGCGATGAGGCGATGCTCGAGAACATCGAGAAACTCAACGACGTGGTTAAGGATCCCCAGTCGGAATCGCCACAGCAGCCGCCCTACATCGATGGTATTTATCGTGCCTTGAAGCCCGAGATTGCCGTGATTGTCGGCCTGTGTACGCACCTGGGGTGCGTGCCGTCCTACCGTCCGGAAGTGGCGCCCGCGGATCTGGGTGAAAACTGGCTGGGCGGCCTGTTCTGCCCCTGTCACGGTTCCAAGTACGACCTGGCCGGACGGGTATACGATGCGCAGCCTGCGCCCTTGAACCTCGAGGTGCCGCCTTATCGTTTTGACGATGATGCGACCCTCACGATTGGACTTGATCCGGAGGCGGCGTAATGAACAAGCTACTGAACTGGGTCGATGAGCGTCTGCCCGTCGTCGATGCCTGGAACAAGCACGTCGGCAAGTACTACGCGCCCAAGAACTTCAACATTTGGTACTTCTTTGGCTCCCTGGCCATGCTGGTGCTGGTCAACCAGTTGATCACCGGGATCTGGCTGACCATGAGCTACAACCCGTCGGCCGAAGGCGCCTTTGCCTCGGTTGAATACATCATGCGGGATGTCGAGTGGGGCTGGTTGTTGCGCTATCTGCACTCTACCGGCGCCTCGGCCTTCTTCATCGTAGTCTATCTGCACATGTTCCGCGGTCTGATGTACGGGTCCTACCAGAAGCCGCGCGAGCTGATTTGGATCTTCGGTATGCTCATCTACCTGATGCTCATGGCCGAAGCCTTCATGGGTTACCTGCTGCCCTGGGGCCAGATGTCCTACTGGGGTGCCCAGGTTATCGTTAACCTGTTTGGCGCCATTCCGGTGATTGGTGAAGACCTGTCCCTGTGGATTCGTGGTGACTACCTGATTTCCGGCATTACCCTGAACCGTTTCTTCGCCCTGCACGTGGTTGCCCTGCCGATCGTCTTGCTTGGTCTGGTGGTACTGCACATCCTGGCACTGCACGAAGTGGGTTCCAACAACCCGGACGGTATCGACATCAAGAAGAACAAGGACGAGAACGGCATCCCCAAAGATGGCATTCCGTTCCACCCGTATTACACCGTGCACGACCTGCTGGGTGTAGCGGTCTTCTTCTTCATCTTCTTCGTGGTGGTGTTCTTCTTCCCGGAGGCCGGCGGCCTGTTCATCGAGAAGCCGAACTTCGAGCCTGCGAACGCCCTGAAGACGCCCGAGCACATTGCCCCGGTCTGGTACTTCACGCCGTTCTACGCCATGCTGCGAGCGGTCACCGTTGACCTGTTCGGTCTGCCGGCCAAGTTCTGGGGTGTGGTCGTGATGGGTGGCGCCATTGCCATCCTGTTCGTGCTGCCCTGGCTGGATCGCAGCCCGGTCCGCTCCATGCGCTACAAAGGCTGGATGAGCCGCATCGCCCTGGCGATCCTGGTGGTCAGCTTTGTTGTGCTGGGCTATCTGGGCCTGGTGCCGGCGACCGAAGGCCGCACCACCGTGGCTCAGATCCTGACCGTGCTCTACTTCCTGTACTTCATTCTCATGCCGTTCTACACGCGCATGGAAAAAACCAAGCCAGTGCCAGAGAGGGTGACGGGATAATGAGAAAGCTGATTTTTGGTCTTTTCATCGCGATCGTCCCGGCCCTCGGGTTTGCGGCCGGCGGATCGGTTCCACTCGATCACATCGAGACCGACCACACCAACAAGGCGTCGCTGCAGCGTGGTGCCGCCCTGTTCACCAACTACTGCATGGGTTGTCATTCCATGGAGTACGCTCGCTACAAGCGCGTGTCCGATGATCTGGAGATTCCGGCCGAGCTGTACGAGGAAAATCTGATTTTCACCGGTGCCAAGATCGGTGAGTTGATGAAGAACTCCATGAACAAGGACATGGCCGCGGACTGGTTCGGTGCACCGCCACCGGACCTGACCCTCGAGACCCGTCTGCGTGGTGAGTCCTGGGTCTATTCCTATCTGCGTGGCTTCTACAAGGACGAATCCCGACCGCTGGGCGTGAACAACGTGGTCTTTGCCAACGTTGGTATGCCCCATGTCATGGTCGGTCTCCAGGGCCTCTGTGCCGTTGAGCCGAAGATCGGTGTTGATGCCAGTGTTGAGCCCCTGAGTGGCAACATCAACAACGCGGATGTCTGCCCCGAGTACGCCATTGAGGGCAGCATGTCGGCCGCCGAGTTCGATCAGGCAATGTACGACCTGACCAACTTCATGTCCTACATGGGCGACCCGATCCGGGTGGAGCGCGAGCGTCTGGGCATTTTCGTCCTGATCTTCGTGGCCATCTTCTTCGTCTTTGCCTACCTGCTCAATCGTGAGTACTGGAAGGACGTGCATTAAGAAATAGGGTATAATCCCGTTTCCCGATTTCCAGCGGGCACTAACCGGCCCGCTGGAATTTTGCGTTTTTGTCGGGATCATTTCGGTTTGTTTACTCGTGAGGTAGTTCTATGGGCGTTGTGACCAAGCGGTCATCAATGACGTTTTTCTCGGATCCGGCCAGCCATTACAGCCACCGTGTGCGTATTGTCCTGGCAGAGAAGGGTGTCACCGTCGACATCGTGGATGTGGATCCGGATAACCCGCCGGCCGAACTGGCCGACATGAATCCGTACAACGCCCTGCCGACGCTGGTGGATCGTGATCTGGTGCTGTACGAGCCCAACATCATGATGGAATACCTTGACGAGCGGTTCCCGCATCCGCCGCTGCTGCCGGTCTACCCGGTCGCGCGCGCCAACAGCCGACTGATGATCCACCGGATCCAGCGCGACTGGTGTGGCCTGGTGGACCAGATCGTCGCCCAGCCCAACGCCAAGGCGTCGGAAGCGGCACGCAAGGAGCTGCGCGAAAGCCTGCTGGCCGCGGCGCCCCTGTTCGGCGAGATGCCGTTCTTCCTGTCCGAAGAGTTCACCATTGTGGACTGCTGCATTGCACCGATCCTGTGGCGTCTGCCGGCACTGGGTGTCGAGCTGAATGACAAGCAGGCGCGGCCGCTACAGAAGTACATGGACAGCATCTTCAGTCGGGACGGCTTCAAGGCCAGTCTGTCCGACCTTGAAGAAGACATGCGCAGCTAAACTGACGTTACCCGTTCACCTGGGCAGGAGAGAGCAGTGCCTGACAGCAAGATCACCATGACGTCGAGTCGGCCGTACCTGGTTCGGGCGTTCAACGAGTGGATACTGGACAACGATTGCACCCCCTACATCGTGGTGGATGCCGGTGTTCAGGGCGTGCAGGTACCGACCGAACACGTCGCTAACGGGCAAATCGTTCTCAACATCAGTCCCGGCGCCGTCCGTGGCCTGGTCATTGGCAACGGGGCGCTGGAATTCAGCGCCCGGTTTGGCGGCGTACCCATGCAGGTGTTCATTCCCCTGCAGGCGGTCATGGCGATCTACGCCAAGGAAAACGGCGAGGGCATGGTGTTCGGCAGTGAGCCGGGCTCACCGGACCCTGACGGTCCGGGCGACAAAGACGAGCCGCGCCAGGGTGGCGACGAACGTCCGTCAGGCCGCCCGACGCTGAAGGTCGTCAAGTAAGTCGAAGGAATGCGAAAAAAAGCCAGCACCTGCTGGCTTTTTTATTACCCGCCAAACAGCTTGGCGTCGACCAGTCCGCACAGGGCGTTGATGATCACCAGCAGCAAGGGCGTGGCTTCGGTCGGGCTCAGATCGTTCAAGGCGATTTCGAGGTCTTCCGGATGCAGGAGCGAGGTGATGTCGGATTTCTCCCGCGCGCTCAGCACCACAACGTTCATCTCCCGGTCGTGGGCCGCCTGAATGGCCTGAATCAGATTGGCCTTGTGGCCATCATCCACGATCACAAACAGCAGATCCCCCGGTTTGCCGATGGCCCGAACCTGGCGGGAGAAGGTGTCGTTGAAGCGGTTGTCCCGGCAAATGGCGGAATAGGTGGTGGCGTCGGCGCCCAGGTTGATCGCCGGCAGGGCGGGGCGATCCTGGTCAAAGCGGTTCAGTAGCGCCGTACAGAAATACTGGGCCAGGATGTTGGCGTTGCCATTGGCGCAGGTGATGATCTTGCCGTCCTGCAGCAGCGCCCCGACAAAGGCGTCGGCCATTTCCTCGATATCCGGGCCAACGGTGCTGGCCGCCTGTGCGGTATGCTCCATGTGGCTGGCGAACCATTGGTTGATCTGGTGTTCGGTATCCGTCATTCGGTTTGATTACCCTGCTTGAATTGCGTTCTTGATCCATTGTACCCGGTATTGCTTCACCGTTCCGGGGCTGATGGCGACCACATCGATCCGGCTCACGGTGTCCCAGTGCTGGTGTCGATGCAGATAAAACGACACGGCCCGAAGGAGTCGACGCTGCTTGGTGTAGGTGATGGATCCGGCCGGGTCGGTGTAGCTCCCGGCGCTGCGGAAGCGCACCTCAAAGAACACCAGCGTGTCCCCATCCCGTCCGATCAGGTCGATCTCGCCGCCCCGGTTGTATACGTTATGCGCCAGTATGCGCACGCCCCGACGGGCGAGGTAGCGGGCGGCAACCCCCTCGTAGTGGGTGCCCAATGCTTTTCTGCCTTCCATGGCATGTTGGTTCCGAGTCGCGGTGGTTTACTGGTCGGAATCCGTGCCGGTCCCGATGCGGTTTCCGGATTCCGCGGGCTCTCGTTCCTGCCGGGGATCCGGAGCGGCCAGCAACTGCGGGCTGCCATTCTGGAACTGGGCCCAAAGTTGTTCCCGATGAATACTGCCCTCGCCGGTCATGGTCAGGACGCCGGTCTGGCCCTGGATGGAGGCGCTGTCGACCTGGCGAAGCAGGGGCAGGCGCTTGCTGAGTTGCCAGGCATCGGCGCCCATGGCAAACAGGCGCCCGAGCTGGCCGCGGGTGCCGGACAGGTGCTGGTCGGCGCGGGCCCGCAGCTCGTTGTCCGATGCCAGGACCCAGGGGGTGTCGGTGAAGATCACCCGGTCAAGATCTCGATCCCGGGCCGGATCCGGGCTGCCTTCGTACACGATTGACGGTGAGAACACGGGCAAATCACCGCCGAAGTAATAGGCAAACAGCGGCTTGAACTGACGCGCGATGGTGGGTTCCGCGACCATGACAATGGCCTCGGCGTCCTGGCGGCGTCGAGGTTCGAATTCGACGTCCAGGCCAATGGTTCGCTCCACCTGGATGGCCCGGTCCCGGGACACGGTGATGCCGAGCAGATCGGCGGTGACGGCGCGCAGGTTGTCGTCCCGGAAGAAGCGTTCCACGTCCAGGGCTACGGTGCCATGACGGGCCATGCGCTCTTTCAGCGCCGTTTCCACTCGATCGCCCCACTCGCCCTGGGGAATCAGCACCAGAGCCTGACGAATGTCCTCGGCCGCCAGACGGTCGGCAATCTGGCGCGCCTCGTCCTCGGCGGAGAGGCCGAACTGGTAGAGGCCTTCCGGGGCGCGCTTGCCCGCGGGCAGGTAGTTCAGGCCCAGGGCGGGCACCGGGAGCGTGTTCATGGTGCTCAGGCTGGCCAGCGCTTCCTTTTCCAGCGGGCCCACGATCAGGTCGATGTCATCGTCCGATAGCTCCTGATAAAGCTCGGCAAAAGCCGAGCTGGAGGTATCAATCACTCGAATGTCGGTGGCGTCCCGGTCCGCGGACGAGTCCATGTAATAGGCGGCGATGAAGCCGTCGCGGATGGCTTTGCCGGCCGAGGCCAGCGGGCCATTCAGGGGAAGCGCAAGGGCGATTTTTTCCGGTCGGCTGTCGACCAGGGTGGCAATCAGCTGCAGCTCAGAGGGCAGTACCTGGGCCGCGGGATGGCCGGGCCAGTTGTTCTGCCAGCTGCGGATGGCGCGGCCCTGTTGGTCCAGTTCGTTGCTCGACGCGCGCACGGCGGCGGTCAATTCCAGCCAGCCTTCGGCCTCGTAGCCGATGGCGGACTGGGTGGTCGATTCGAGTTCGGTGTCGTCAGCGGCCGTCAGCAGTTGCCAGATCTGGTCATGAAGTTGCTGGGGGTTGGCGTTGCTGTCGGTCTGGGTCAGCAGCACCAGTGTCATGGCCCCTGGCAGCGGTTGGCCGGCCAGTTCGTAGGTCTGGGCTTGCAGTTGCGCGGCAAGGCCCATCAGTTCCGGTTCGTAGTTGATGATGGCGTCGGGGGCAAGGTCTTCGGTCAGCTCGCGAGCCCAGCGTTCATCCTTCAGTGCCGTGGCGCTGGCCATCGCCAGCAGTCGCTGCTGGTTTTCCAGGCTTGGCGCCAATTGCGCCAGTTGCTCGCTTTGCAGTAGCGTACGCGCCGCCTGGTGATCGCCCTGGTCCTGGAATCGGCTGGCGATTCGCAGCAGGTAGCGTTGCGCGGTCTCACGGTTCTGCTCCTGTCCGGCCAGCTCCAGCGCCTGATCCGGGGTCTGGGCGACGTGGGTCTGGAGGTTCACGCTGGCGCAGCCTGCGGACAGCAGGGCGACGGTGAGTGCCGTGGCTAGGGCTCGGTGATTGCTGGGGATTCTGATCATGGCAAGCTCGAAGTACTCCGGATAATTGGGCTTGTGGCGCCGATCCAACGGTGGCAAGTTTAACAGCTCCCGATTCAATTCACATGACGTAAGTGTCATGGGCGGGCGGCATTAATGAGGCAGGCAGTTTGAAAAACGTGGACGACGAGACGAGACCGGCAGCGGAAACCAGTGTCGGCGCAGCCGGGGTGCTTTATATAGTGGCGACCCCGATCGGCAATCTGGATGACCTCTCGCCCCGGGCCGAAAAGGTCCTGGCCGGGGTGGACGTGGTTGCGGCCGAAGATACCCGCCACAGCGGTCGACTGCTGCAGCATCTGGGGCTGCACAAGCGCCTGATCGCGCTGCACGACCACAATGAGCGCGACCGGGCTGGCGCCTTGTTGGCGGAGCTGGAATCGGGGCGCAGCGTAGCGCTGATCTCCGATGCCGGCACGCCGCTGATTTCCGATCCGGGCTATGTGCTGGTGCGCGCGGCCCGGGACCGAGGGCTGACGGTAACGCCGATTCCGGGGCCGTGTGCGCTGGTTACCGCCCTGAGTGCTGCGGGTCTGCCGACCGACCGGTTCCTGTTTGTCGGGTTTCTGCCTGCCAAACGCACGGGTCGGCGGTCGGCGTTGACCGAGCTGGCGCGGGAATCGGCAACGCTGGTGTTCTACGAGTCGCCGCACCGAATTCTCGATGCCGTCGATGACATGGCCGAGGTGCTTGGCGAGTCGCGGGAACTGGTGCTTGGCCGCGAGTTGACGAAGGCCTTTGAAACCTTCTACGCCGGATCGGTGCGTGAGGTGCAGTCGGCCCTGGCGGCCGATCCTCACGGCACCAAGGGTGAGTTTGTGGTGATGGTGCGGGGCGTCGAGCCGGTCGCCGACGCGGAACAGGCGGGCGCCCTGGATGTGGATCGCCTGATTCGTCTGCTGTTGCCGGAGCTGCCGGTCAAGAAAGTGGCCAAGCTCGCGTCCGAGCTCAGTGGGCGTCCGAAGAACGAGATGTACCAACGGGCGCTGGCGTTGAAGCAGGGCGATTAACGGGTTCTTTTCCTTGCAAGGCTGGAGGGGCAGGAGTATTGTCTCGCCCGAGCTCGCCAGACAGTCGCCGCCGGCCATCGCCGGGGGAGGAAAGTCCGGGCTCCGCAGGGCAAGGTGCCAGGTAACGCCTGGGCGGCGTGAGCCGACGGAAAGTGCAACAGAAAGCAGACCGCCTAAGCGCCTTCGGGCGCCGGTAAGGGTGAAACGGTGCGGTAAGAGCGCACCGCGTGGCTGGCAACAGTCCACGGCGATGGTAAACCCCACCTGGAGCAAGACCAAATAGGAATCCAATGGCGTGGCCCGCGCTGGATTCGGGTAGGTTGCTTGAGGCCTGTGGTGACGCAGGTCCTAGATGAATGACTGTCCACGACAGAACCCGGCTTATCGGCGAGCTTCTCCTTTCTTTCTCATATTATGTCGGCATGTTGTCGATGTTCTCTGTTATAGCCAAAAATTCTTACACCTAACTTGCCTTCTTCAGACGTTTCTGCAGGTGATTGATTTTTCATCCTTTCTTTACCGTAATCTAGTCAGCTTCTCAAATCCTTGGCTGTAACTGCTTGTCATTAAAGGAACTTTTGCCAGTGCGACGCCGCTTGCGGCGCTTGCATTGTGATTTGGGTGTTTCTATAGTGTGCAGAAGTGGGAAAAAGTGGTTTCTAGTGGTTTTTTGTGGATTTGAGGCTCTCTGAGACGGCATAAATGAGCAATTTTCTCGGCAGTCATGCCATCAATATGGATGCAAAGGGTCGCCTGGCGATCCCCGCCAAGGTCCGCGAGGAACTCGCGCAGACCTGTGGCGGTCGCATTGTATTGACGGCCAACGCCGACGAAGAGCGCTGCCTGCTGGTCTATCCCGAGCCCGAGTGGGAAGAGTTGCGTCCGAAAATTGAGGCCTTGCCGAACATGAACAAGGCGGCCCGTCGGCTGCAGCGGTTACTGCTTGGTAATGCCGCGCCCATGGAGCTGGACTCCGCCGGGCGTATCCTGATTCCGCCGACACTGAGAAGTTACGCCTACCTCGAGAAAAAGCTGATGCTGATTGGCCAGGGAAAAAAGCTGGAGTTGTGGAGCGAAGAGCGCTGGTTCGCCTGGCTCGATGAGTCCTCCGGCGACGACGACATGCCGCCGGAGATGGAGGCGCTTTCCCTATGACCTCCGATCGCAAGCAGAAGGCCGGGGCGGCACTCCCGCATCGCTCGGTCCTTCTGGATTCGGCGGTCGAGTTCCTGATTAACGACCCCGATGGTGCATACGTGGACGCGACCTTTGGTCGTGGTGGCCACAGTCGGCTTATTTTGCGTGGCCTCGGTGAAGGCGGCCAGCTTCTGGGTATCGATAAGGACCCGGAAGCCATTGGCGTGGCCAGGCAGCTGGCCGATGACGATGGCCGCTTCTCCTGGTTTCACGGTTCCTTCGCGGACCTGGAGTCGGCTCTGTCTGGCCGCGGCTGGCCGCAGGTAAACGGTGTGCTGATGGATCTGGGGGTGTCGTCGCCTCAGCTGGACGACGCCGCACGCGGATTCAGTTTCATGCGCGACGGGCCCCTGGACATGCGGATGAATCCGCAGCAGTCGCCCAGTGCTGCCGAGTGGCTGGCGCAGGCCGACGAAAAAGACATTGCGAATGTGATCTGGCGATACGGCGAGGAGCGGTTTTCTCGCCGTATCGCCCGATTCATTGTCAGCCGTCGTCAGGAAGAGGCCATCGAAACGACGCGCCAGTTGGCGGAGCTGGTGGCCGAGGCCGTGCCGAAAAAGGACAAGCACAAGCATCCGGCGACCCGGACCTTCCAGGCCATCCGGATCTTTATCAATCGCGAGCTGGAAGACCTGGAAGTGGGGCTCCAGGCCGCGGTGGATCGGCTGGCACCGGGTGGTCGCCTGGTGGTGATCAGTTTTCATTCCCTGGAAGACCGCGTGGTCAAGCGATTCATGCGGGATCTGGCCCGGGGGCCGCAGCTGCCTCGAGGTATCCCGGTGACTGCCGACCAGGAAGCCTCGGGCTTCCGGCTGATTGGCAAGGCGGCCAAGGCTGGCGCCGATGAAGTTCGTGACAACGTACGGGCCCGCAGCGCGGTGATGCGTGTGCTGGAGCGCGTTGATTCAGAATCCAAATCGAAAGGGAGTGCTTAGGCATGGGTGCGGTAGCGATAGAGCAGCCGGTCAAGACGGCCAAGCTCAACAAGCAGCGGGTGCGCCACGGCGTTGCCGCGGCCGTGCGGATTTCGCGGCAGGTGTTCGATGCCACCCGTCAGCGCAACGTGGTGATTTCCCTGGCACTGGTGACCCTGCTGGTGGCGTCGTCCATCGGCGTGGTGGTCAGTGCTCACGAGAACCGCGAACTGTTCAATACCTTGACTCACCTGCAGGGTGAGCGGGACCGTTACCAGCAGGAGTGGAGTCAGCTGCTGCTAGAGCAGAGCGCACTGAGTGCGCATGGTCGGGTGGAGAAACTGGCGGCAGAGCGCTTCGGGATGGTGGTGCCGGGCCGTCAGGATATTGTCTTGGTACCGTTGATGTCGCCGACATTGGTCCAATAAAACACGATAACAACAGCCGTCAGGGTGAACGATTTGTCCGGTCAGGGAGCTCAGACAACCTGGAGCAAACGAGTGGCGTCCGGCCTCAAGGCCTGGCGCTATGGCTCCGTGCTGGGCGTTTTCCTGATGGTGGTCGCCGTCCTGGCCTGGCGGCTGGTGGACCTGCACATCGTCGACAACGAGTTTTTGCGCAAGCAGGGCGACGTCCGGACCATCCGGGTGGAGTCCATCGACGCCCATCGTGGCGTCATCTCCGACCGCTACGGCGAACCCCTGGCCGTCAGCACGCCGGTGCAGACCATCTGGGCGAACCCGTCCGAAACCAATCCCGACGAGGCCCGGCTTACTAACCTGGCCCGTCTGCTCAATATTTCCGAGGCCAACCTGCGCGATCGGCTGCGGGCCTACGCCAGCCGGGAGTTCATCTACCTGCGTCGCAAGGTTCAGCCCGGGCTGGCCCGAGAGGTCATGGCGCTCGACATCGACGGGGTCTACACCCGGCAGGAATACCGCCGCTACTATCCTGCTGGTGAAGTGACCGCTCACATTGTTGGCTTTACCAACATTGACGAGCGCGGTCAGGAGGGCATGGAGCTGGCCTACAACCAATGGTTATCCGGGGAATCCGGCCGCAAGCGCGTGCTCAAGGACAACCGTGGTCGGGTCATCAAGGATCTGACCCTCATTCGTGACGCCAGCCCGGGACACAACCTGCAGCTGAGCATTGATCTGCGTCTGCAGTACCTGGCCTACCGCGAGCTGAAGGCCGTGGTGGGGGCCCACGATGCCCGGGGTGGCACCCTGGTCATGCTCGACGTGGACACCGGCGAAGTGCTTGCCATGGTGAACCAGGGCTCCTACAACCCCAACGACCGCAGCCAGCTGTCGGCGGAAAACCTGCGCAACAAGGCCATCACCGATCTGTTCGAACCCGGCTCCACCATGAAGCCGATCAGCATGGCGGCGGCCCTGGAGTCCGGGCGGTATTCCATCAACACCACCATCGATACGGCGCCCGGCTACCGCCGGTTTGGTCGCTTCACCATCCGCGACCATCGCAATTACGGGGTGATGAACCTCACCGATATCATTGCCAAATCCAGTAACGTTGGCATCAGCAAAATCGCCACCGACCTGGGTGGCGATACCATTCGCGACCTGTACAGCCGCCTTGGCCTCGGTCAGCCTACCGGAATCGGCTTCCCGGGCGAGGCCGTCGGTGTGTTGCCGTCACCGCCAAAATGGCGCCCGGTGGAGGAGGCCACCCTGTCCTATGGCTACGGCATGAGCGTCAATGCCCTGCAATTGGCCCAGGCCTACATGGTCATCGCCAACGGTGGGGTGCGCTATCCCCTGAGTCTGATCAAACAGGACCGGGAACCAGAAGGTCAGCGGGTACTCTCAGAAAAAGTGACCCACGAAGTCCGCAACATGCTCCGTGAGGTGGTGTCCAAGGGCACCGGCAAGCGTGCCCAGCCCGGTTTCTACTCGGCGGGTGGCAAGACCGGGACCGTCCATCTCGTCGGCAAGCAGGGTTATGAGGACAGCCAGTACAAGGCGATCTTTGCCGGCATGGCGCCCATTGATAACCCGAGAATTGTCACGGTTGTGGCCGTTGATGCGCCGCAGTCCGGGGAATACTACGGCGGGGAAGTGGCCGCGCCGGTGTTTGCCCGGGTCATGAGTGACGCACTGCGACTGCTGAATGTGAAGCCTGAACTGGAAGTCGGTGGCGCCAATGCGCTGGCAAAGACAGCCGGGGAACGGGGGTAAGCCTATGTGCATCACATCGCTCAGTACGTTGTTACAGGGAATCGCGGCCGTGCCGTCGGTGTTCGACGTGACCATTCATGGCCTCAAGACCGACAGTCGCGAGGTCAAATCCGGCGATGCCTTTGTCGCCCTGGCTGGCGCCCGAACGTCCGCCGACCATTACGTGGACGACGCCATCGCGGCCGGCGCCACGGTGGTACTGCTGGAATCGGAGCAGGCGGGTGAGTGCTCCGAGTTCAAGGGTGCGCTGCTGGTACCGGTGGTCGGTCTGCGGCGCCGGCTCGGGCAGATTGCCGACCGCTTTTTCGAACACCCGTCCCAGCGTTTGCGCCTGGTGGGCGTGACGGGCACCAATGGTAAGACCTCGGTGACCCAGTATGTGGCGGATCTGCTCCGGCATACCGGCACGCCCTGTGGCATGCTGGGCACCCTGGGGTATGGCATGCCAGGCGCCCTGCAGCCGGCCAGTCACACCACCCCCGACGTGGTTCAGGTCAATCGGGTATTGTCCCGGATCCTCAGCCAGGGCGGCCGCGCGGCGGTGATGGAGGTGTCGTCCCACGCCCTGGATCAGGGGCGGGTCGACGACCTCACCATCGCGGCGGGTGTGTTCACCAACCTGACCCGCGATCACCTCGATTACCACGGCACCATGGAGGCCTATGGCGAGGCCAAGGCCCGCCTGTTCACCCGCGAGGCCCTGCATCTGTCGGTGATCAATTACGACGATCCCTTTGGCCGGCAGTTGTACGAGCAGCTCGAGGGCCAGTGCGATCGCATTCGTTACAGTCTGCACGAGCCCCAGACCGAACTCTGGCTGAAATCCTTCGCGCCCACCGACGATGGCTTCGAGGCCAGCGTCGACGGCCAATGGGGCGCGTTCGACATCGCCGTGCCGCTGATGGGCAGCTTCAACGCCAGCAACGTGCTGGCGGCCATGGCCACGGTATTGAGCCTGGGTGTCCCGCTGGAGCGGGTGCAGTCCGCGGTGGCTCGTCTGGTGCCCCCGCCCGGGCGTCTGGAAAAGTTTACCGGCGCTAACGGCAACCGTGTGGTGGTCGATTACGCCCACACCCCGGATGCCCTGGCCAATGCGCTGGCGGCCCTGCGCCCGCACGTGGCCGGACGCCTGATCTGCGTCTTTGGCTGCGGCGGTGACCGGGACCGCGGCAAGCGTCCGGAAATGGCGCGGGAGGCGGAACAGCGCGCGGATGTCGTTATCGTGACCGATGACAACCCGCGCAGCGAAGCGCCCGAGGCCATCGCCCGGGATATCCTGGCCGGCTTCTCGGCTCCGGACCGGGCCCAGGTCATCCACGACCGGGCCCAGGCGATTCAGGCGGCCATCCAGATGGCCTCGCCGGACGATCTGGTCCTGATCGCCGGCAAAGGCCACGAAGCCTACCAGGAGCTGGCGGGACAGAAGCTGCCGTTCAGCGATGCCGAGCAGGTTCGGCACGGCTTGAACTTGAATGGGGGTGTGGCATGATGCGCGCCTTTTCGCTGGCCGAGGCCCAGCAGTGGACCGGCGCCACGACGGTGGCCCAGGCGCCGGAGCAGATCCGTTTCGAGGGCGTCTCCACCGATACCCGCGCCCTGACCGACGGCCAGCTGTTTGTCGCGCTTCGGGGTGAGAATTTCGACGGCCACCGGTTCCTGCAAAAAGCGCGGGACTGCGGCGCCGTGGCCGCGGTGGTGGATCTGGCGGACCCCGCGGTTGATCTGCCGCAGCTGGTGGTCAAAGACACGGTGGACGCCCTGGCCCGGCTGGCCGCCGGTAACCGTGATGAAAGCGCCGCCGCCCTGGTGGCGGTCACCGGCAGCAGCGGCAAAACCACGGTGCGGGAGATGACCGCGGCAATCCTGGCGCAGATGGGGCCAACCCTGGCGACCCAGGGCAATCTGAACAACCACATCGGTGTGCCGCTGACCCTGTTCGGTCTGGAACCAAAGCACCGGTTCGGCGCCATTGAGTTGGGGGCCAGCGGGCTCGGGGAAATTGCCCACACGGTGGCGATCACCCGGCCGCGGGTGGCCATCCTCACCAACGCCGGCTCGGCGCACCTGGAAGGGTTTGGCAGCTACGAGAACATCGTGCTGGCCAAGGGCGAGATCATCGACGGTGTCCCGGAGGACGGCCTGGTGGTCCTGAACCGGGATGACCCCGCGTTTGACCAGTGGCGGTCCAGGGCCGGTGAGCGCCGGGTGGTGAGCGTCAGTCGCGCCGGCCACCCGGATGCCGATTACCGCTCCGAGCTGATCGATGCCGGCACCGCCGGCCAGAGCTTCCGGGTAATGGGCCCAGGGCGTTGGCACTGTACCCTGTGCCTGGCGCTGGCAGGCGAGCACAACCTGACCAACGCCATGTTGGCGGTTGCCGCCGCCCGTGAATTGGGCGCCGACGACCGTGCCATTACCGCAGGCCTGGCGGCGGTGGCGCCGGTCAAAGGCCGCCTGCAAAGTCTTGAGCTGACGCCGCAGCTGACGGTGATCGACGACAGCTACAACGCCAATCCCGCCTCCATCAAAGCGGCCCTGAGTGTCCTGGCCAAACGCCCGGGAACCCGGGTGGCCGTGCTGGGTGGGATGGCCGAACTGGGCCCCCAGGCGCGCAGCATGCATCAGGACGTGGGCGAGTTCGCCCGCGTCGAGGGCATCGAACGGCTGGTTACGGTCGGGCCGGGCTGTGAAGGTTATGCCGACGGCTTCGGCGCCGGCACCGAAATGTTTCAGACCCATGATGAGGCCGTAACGGCCGTTCTTGCCGGTCAGCAGGCCCCGCTGACGGTCCTGGTGAAAGGTTCTCGCAGTTCCGCCATGGATCGCGTGGTGGAGGGAATTAAGGAAAAGGTGAATAACTGATGCTGCTCTGGCTGACAGAGGTTCTATCGCAATATTTCTCGGCGCTGACCGTGTTTCAGTACCTGACCCTGCGCGGGATTCTGGGTACGCTGACGGCGTTGCTGATTTCCCTGATTATTGGCCCGGTGATGATCCGCAAGCTGAGCCAGTATCAGATTGGCCAGGCGGTTCGGGACGATGGCCCGCAAACCCATTTGAGCAAGGCCGGCACGCCGACCATGGGCGGCGCCCTGATCCTGGTGGCGATTGGCATCAGCACCCTGCTGTGGGCCGATCTGACCAGCCGCTACGTCTGGGTGACCCTGCTGGTGACCCTGCTGTTCGGTGCCATCGGTTGGGTCGATGATTACCGTAAGGTGGTGGAGCGCAACCCCCGGGGCCTGCCAGCGCGCTGGAAATACTTCTGGCAGTCGGTGATCGGGGCCGGAGCCGCGGTTGCCCTGTTTTTCAGTTCCGCCTTGCCTCAGGAAACCTCCCTGTACGTGCCCTTCGTCAAGCAGGTGTCCCTGACCCTGGGCCCGGTGGTGTTCATCCTGCTGACCTATTTCGTCATCGTGGGCAGCAGCAACGCCGTCAATCTCACCGACGGCCTGGACGGTCTGGCGATCATGCCGACGGTGATGGTCGGCGGAGCCCTGGGGATCTTTGCCTACCTGTCCGGCCACGCCCAGTTTGCCGATTACCTGCTGATTCCCCACCTGCCGGGCACCGGTGAGCTGATCGTCTTCTGTGGCGCCATCGTCGGCGCCGGCCTCGGTTTCCTCTGGTTCAACACTTACCCGGCCCAGGTGTTCATGGGTGATGTCGGGGCCCTGGCCCTGGGCGCCGCGCTCGGGGTGGTCGCGGTTATCGTCCGTCAGGAAATCGTGCTGTTCATCATGGGCGGTGTGTTTGTGATGGAGACCGTCTCGGTGATTTTGCAGGTCGCCTCGTTCCGGCTCACCGGCCGGCGCATTTTCCGTATGGCGCCGCTGCATCACCATTTTGAATTGAAGGGCTGGCCGGAGCCGCGCGTCATCGTGCGCTTCTGGGTGGTCACCGTGGTTCTGGTTCTGATTGGCCTCGCCAGTCTGAAGCTGCGTTAGGAGTCGGGAAACGCTATGGGTGTCATTGTGTCGGATCGTCGCACGCTGATCGTAGGGCTCGGGAAGACCGGGCTTTCCTGCGTGCGCTACCTGTCCGACCAGGGACGGGAGATCGCCGTGGCCGACAGCCGCCAGGCACCGCCGGGGCTGGATGAGCTGAAAGCCGGCTGGCCGGACGTACCCGTGTATCTGGGGGCCTTCGATCCGGAGCTGTTTTCCGGCTTTAACGAGCTGGTGGTCAGCCCGGGTATCGGCGTGACCGAGCCGGCCATTGCCCAGGCCGCCGAGAACGGTGCCCGCATTCGCGGCGACATCGACCTGTTTGCCGAGGCCGCCGATGCGCCGATCCTGGCCATCACCGGCTCCAACGGCAAAACCACCGTCACCACCCTGGTGGGCGAGATGGCCCGGGCGGCCGGGCGCAAGGTCGAGGTGGGCGGCAACATCGGCACGCCGGCGTTGGATCTGCTCGGCCGGGGCGCGGACCTCTACGTACTGGAACTGTCCAGCTTCCAGCTCGAGACCACGGACGAACTCAACGCCCTGGCGGCCACGGTCCTGAATGTCAGCGACGATCACATGGACCGGTATCCGAACAAGATGGCCTATTTCCAGGCCAAGCAGCGGATCTTCCGCGGTTGCCAGAACGCCGTGGTCAATCTGGACGATGCCCTGAGCACCCCCATGGCCCGGGACAACCTGCGGTTCCTGTGTTTCGGTTTCCACCGGGTCAACCCGGACACCTTCAGCACCCGGGACGACGACCAGGGCACCTGGATTACCTTTGGTTTCGACAACCTGTTGCTGGCCAGCGAGCTCAAACTCATGGGCCAGCACAACCTCAGCAACGTCATGGCGGCGCTGGCACTGGGCCACGCCGTCGGCCTGCCGATGGAGGGGATGCTGGAAGTGGCACGCCATTTCCCCGGTCTGCCTCATCGCTGCGAGTTCATCCGGCAGCTGGACGGCGTCGATTACATCAACGACTCCAAGGGCACCAACGTGGGAGCCTCGGTCGCCGCCATCGAGAGTCTGGCGCCGGCCGACGGCAAGGTGGTGCTGATTGCCGGTGGTGAAGGCAAGGGCGCCGATTTCTCGCCGCTGGAGGCACCGGCCCTGCTGCACTGCCGGGCGGTGGTCCTGATCGGGCGGGATGCCGGCCAGATCGCCGAGGCCCTGGGCAACGGCGTCGACCAGCATCGGGCCCAGACCCTGGCCGACGCGGTGGCGCTGGCTCGCAGTCTGGCGCAGCCCGGAGACCGGGTCCTGCTGTCGCCCGCGTGCGCCAGCTTTGACATGTTCCGGGATTATGGCGATCGCGGCGATCAGTTCCGGGCATTGGTGGAGGCGCTGTGATGCAGACCGGGATCGCCATGCCAAACGCCAACGCCTGGCTCGGAGAACTCCGGCCCCTGCCGATGCTGGTGATCAGTGCCGTGGCCCTGCTGGTCATGGGCGTGGTGATGATTTCGTCGGCGTCCATGGACATTGCCACCGAGACCATGGGCAACAGCTACCACTACGTCATTCGCCAGTTGCTGTTTGCGGCCATGGGCTGTGCCCTGGCACTGGTGGCGGTCAATGTGCCGGTGGCCTGGTGGGAGCGCAGCGGCTGGCTGCTGCTGGGCATCGGCCTGCTGGCCCTGGTGCTGGTACTGACCCCCCTGGGCCGGACGGTCAACGGCTCCACCCGCTGGATCCCTTTCGGTCTGTTCAATGTCCAGGTGTCCGAGGTGGCCAAGCTGTGTCTGATTGCCTACCTGGCCGGTTACGTGGTGCGTCGTCGCGAGGAACTGCTGAACACCTGGGCCGGTTTCCTGAAGCCGCTGGTGGTGCTGGGCGTGGCCTCGGTCCTGCTGGTGATCCAGCCCGACTTCGGCGCCACCGTGGTGCTGGTGTCCGCGGCCGCCGGCATGATTTTCCTGAGTGGCGTTCGGCTCACCCGCTTCGTGCCCCTGATCGTGGTGCTGGTGGTGCTCGGAGCGCTGCTGGTACTGACCCAGCCGTACCGGCTCAAGCGCGTGGTCAGCTACCTCGACCCCTGGAAAGACCAGTTCGACAGCGGTTACCAGTTGACCCAGTCGCTCATTGCCTTCGGCCGCGGCGACTGGGGCGGAGTGGGCCTGGGCAACTCGATCCAGAAGCTGTTCTATCTGCCGGAAGCCCACACCGATTTCATCTTCGCCATCATCGCCGAGGAGTTTGGTCTGCTGGGCTCGCTGATTGTGCTGGCGCTGTTCACCCTGCTGGTGGTCAGTGGCTTCGTGATCGCCCGCCGGGCGGAAAAGGCCAACATGCCGTTTGGCGCCTGTTTCTCCTACGGCATCACCCTGCTGATCGGGCTGCAGGCGACCATCAACATCGCGGTCAGCACCGGCTTGCTGCCCACCAAGGGCCTGACCCTGCCGCTGGTGAGCTATGGCGGTTCCAGCCTGATGATCATGTGTGTGTGCATCGGCGTGCTGGCGCGGGTGGAAATGGAACGGCTCGACCAGGAACGTCTGGCCCGGGAGAAGACCGGACCGAAACAGCGGGGAGGGGCGGTGTATGACTGAACAGCGTCGTTTCCTGATGATGGCCGGCGGTACCGGCGGCCACGTGTTCCCGGCTCTGGCCACGGCCCGCGCCCTGGAAGAGAAGGGGCACCAGGTCTATTGGCTGGGTGCCAGCGGTGGCATGGAGCAGCGGCTTATCGGTGAGACCGACATCCCGCTGTCGCTGATTCACATCAGTGGCCTGCGGGGCAAGGGCAAGCTGGCCCTGGTGTTGGCGCCCTTCCGGCTGATGCGGGCGCTGGGCGAGGCCTTTACCATCGTGCGCCGCATCCGACCGGATTGCGTGGTGGGCATGGGTGGTTTTGTCACCGGCCCCGGTGGCGTGGCGGCCTGGCTGACCCGCACGCCCCTGGTGATCCACGAGCAGAACGCCGTGGCCGGGCTGACCAACCGGTTGCTGGTGCGGTTTGCCAAGACGGTGCTGGAGGCCTTCCCCGGCAGCTTTGGCGGCGACGTGATCACCCGGTGCACCGGCAATCCGGTGCGCACCGACCTGACCCAACTGCCGGCGCCGGAACAGCGCCTGGCGGAGCGCAACGGCCGGCTCAGGGTGCTGGTGGTCGGAGGCAGTCTTGGCGCCCAGGTGTTTAACCAGCAGGTACCGGCCGCCCTGGCCCAGATGGCGGAGGGGGATCGTCCCGACGTCCGGCACCAGTGCGGCGAAAAGAACCTTGACGCGGCCCAGAGTGCTTACGAACAGGCGGGCGTCGACGCCCGGCTGGAGCCGTTCATCAAGGACATGGCCGAGGCCTATGACTGGGCCGATGTGGTGCTCTGTCGCAGCGGCGCTCTGACCGTGTCCGAGCTGTGTGCCGCTGGCGTAGGGGCGATCCTGGTGCCTTTTCCCCACGCCGTCGACGATCACCAGACCCAGAACGGGCAGCAAATGGTGCAAGCCGGGGCTGCCCTGATGATTTCCCAGTCCCGTCTGACCCCCGACGGGCTGGCCGAGACCCTGGAGGACCTGGCCAAAGACCGGTCCCGGGTAATGAACATGGCGAAGGCCGCGCGCGCGCTGGCCCGCCCGGATGCAACGGAGAGAGTCGTGAATTATTGTCTGGAGGCCGCCCATGGCTGACGCTAACAACCAGCCCCTGGTCTATCAGGTGCCGGAAATGCGCCGGATCCGTCACATCCATTTTGTGGGTATTGGCGGCGCTGGCATGAGCGGTATCGCCGAGGTACTGAAGAACCAGGGCTACGACGTGTCCGGTTCCGACCTGAAAGAAGGCGTGGTCACCGCCCGTCTGCAAGGCATGGGCGTGGAAGTGCAGATCGGCCACCGGGCCGAGAACAGCGCCAAGGCCGATGTGGTGGTGGTGTCCTCGGCGGTGGCCGCGGATAACCCGGAAGTGGTTGCGGCCCGCAATCGCCGCGTGCCCATCGTGCCGCGTGCGGAGATGCTGGCGGAAATCATGCGCTACCGTCATGGCATTGCCGTGGCCGGCACCCATGGCAAGACCACTACCACCAGCCTGATCGCCTCGGTGTTGGGCGAAGCCGGGCTGGATCCCACCTTTGTCATCGGTGGCAAGCTCAACAGCGCCGGTACCAACGCCCAGTTGGGCGGTTCCCGCTATCTGGTCGCCGAGGCCGACGAAAGCGACGCCTCCTTCCTGCACCTGACGCCGGTGATTTCGGTGGTCACCAACATCGAAGCCGACCACATGGATACCTACGGCGGCGATGTCGAGAAACTGAAGCAAACCTTCGTCGATTTCCTGCACAACCTGCCGTTCTACGGCGTGGCGGTCATGTGCGTGGACGACGGCTATGTCCGGGAAATCATTCCACGTATCTCCCGCGCCATCATCACCTACGGCATCGACAACCCGGACGCCGATTACCGGGCCGAACAGATCCAGTCCGATGGCCTGCGCACCCGCTTCGTGGTCAAACGGCCCGGCGGTCGCAGTGATCTGGCGGTGGAGCTGAAGATGCCTGGCCGTCACAACGTGCTGAATGCGCTCGCCGCCATCGCGGTGGCGACCGACGAGGGCGTGGACGACGCCGCCATCGGCCAGGGCCTGGCCGGGTTTGCCGGCGTTGGCCGCCGGTTCCAGGTGTACGGCGATTACCAGACCCCCAAGGGCACCGTCACTCTGGTGGACGATTACGGCCATCACCCGACCGAAGTCGAGGCGGTGATTCGGGCCGCCCACGATGCCTGGCCGGACCGGCGCCTGGTGATGCTGTACCAGCCCCACCGCTACAGCCGGACCCGGGACCTGTACGAGGACTTTGTCCGGGTATTGTCGGAGGTGGATGGGCTGCTGTTGATGGAGGTGTACTCCGCCGGCGAGCCCGCGATTCCGGGTGCAGATGGCCGCGCCCTGTGCCGGAGCATTCGGCAGCGGGGCAAGGTGGAGCCGATCTTCGTCGAGGACAACAACGAAATTGAAAGCCTGCTGGCCAATGTGCTGCAGGACGGCGACCTGCTGATTACCCAGGGCGCCGGCGATATTGGTGGCGTAGCGGCGCGATTGGCCGCAGCAGGAGTGATAGCCAGTGAGTGAGATGCAACATTCCGAACCCCAGGCCTACCAGGCTGACCCGGAACTGGTCCGGGCTCTTGGTCGCGTCGCGGTTTTCATGGGCGGCGATTCCGCCGAGCGCGAAGTGTCCCTGAAGAGCGGCAAGGCGGTGCTGGCGGCCTTGCAGTCGGCCGGCGTCGATGCCTTTGCGGTGGACGTCCGGGGCTGTCTCCTGGAAACCGTGGATGAGCCGGAGTTTGATCGGGTGTTCATTGCCCTGCACGGTCGTGGCGGTGAAGACGGCACCCTGCAGGCCATCCTGGCGCAGGCGGGCATTCCCTACACCGGCAGCGAGGTGCTGGCGTCGGCCCTGGCCATGGACAAGTTGCGCACCAAGTATGTGTTTGAAGGCTGTGGCCTGCCCACGCCCAAATTCCGGACCATGGCCTCGGTGGCCGACGCGAAACAGATTGCCGCCGAGCTGCGCATGCCCCTGAGCGTGAAGCCGTCCCGGGAGGGGTCGAGCATCGGCATTCGCAAGGTGTCCTCGGTTGAGGAGCTGATCGAGGCCTATGAGAAAGCCGAGGCCCTGGACACGCTGGTGCTGGTCGAGGAGTGGGTCGAGGGCCCGGAATTCACCGTCAGCTTGCTGCAGGATCGGGCGCTACCGGCCATCGGCCTGAGCACCGACCACGAGTTTTACGATTACGACGCCAAGTACCTGGCCGACGATACCCGCTACCGCATTCCCTGCGGCCTGGCGCCGGACGACGAGCTGCGCCTGCAGCACCTGGCGCTGGATGCGTTCCGGGTGGTGGGGTGCCGGACCTGGGGCCGGGTCGACATCATGCAGGACGCCGACGGCCAGTTCTGGCTGCTGGAGATCAACACCGTGCCCGGCATGACCGATCACAGCCTGGTGCCCATGGCGGCGCGCGCGGCCGGGATCAGCTTCGAGGAACTGGTGGTCCGGATTCTCCGGGACACCCTGGAGGATGCCGATGCTTGAGACACTGCTGATCCGGAGTCGGGCGGTTCCGTCCGAACCCTCCCGGCGTCGGGGGGCAACGTCCCTCGAGCCGGAGCGGGACCGGTTTGGCGTGTTGAAAGCGGTGCTGGCGGCGGTGCCCTGGCTTCAGGTGGGCATGGGAGCCGTGGTGGTGATGCTGGCAGCGCTGGTGCCCTGGGGCACCGGCAAGGTACTCGGTGCCATGGACCAGCAGTTCATGGCGGTGGATGTGAATGGCCAGTTCCTGGGCGACAGCCGGGTTGCGATCGAGCGGGCCGCTGGCAACTGGATCGGCAAGAGTTACTTCTCCACCGATCTGTCGGAGATCAAGACCAGCCTGGAGCAGCGGCCCTGGGTGGAATCCGCGGCGGTGCGCCGGGTCTGGCCGGATCGGTTGGTGGTTGACGTGCGGGAGAAAAAACCGCTGGCCTACTGGACCGATGGCCGCCTGGTCAGCCGCACCGGTGAGCTGTTTGCCCCGGCCAATCCGGAGGTGGCGGGACGCCTGCCACGGCTGGCGGGGCCCGACGAGCGTGTCCGGGACGTGATTCGCATGGCCCAGAGCATGAGTGAACAACTGCAGGGACACGGCCTGAATTTCGCCGGCCTGACCCTGGAGCAGCGCGGGGCCTGGACCCTGCATCTGGCCAGCGGCATCGAAGTGGTGCTGGGCCGGGATCAGGTGGAACAGCGGTTCGAGCGTTTCATCACGGTTTATGAAACCCGGCTGGCGTCGCGGTCGGATGAAGTCAGTCGGGTGGATGCCCGCTACACCAACGGTGTCGCGGTGCAATGGAAGGCGGCGGAAACGGCCGCCGGCCCGAATTCATAACAACGGTTAATTTTGACCACGGTTTGGTGAGATACATGTCATCGGTTGAAACGGAAAACATGATTGTCGGCCTCGATATCGGAACCTCCAAGGTGGTGGCGATCGTCGGCAAGCGCAAGATGGACGGCACCATCGAAGTGGTGGGTATCGGTTCCCATCCGTCGCGTGGCCTCAAACGCGGTGTGGTGGTGAACATCGAGACCACCGTTCAGGCCATCCAGCGCGCTGTGGAGGAGGCCGAGTTGATGGCGGGCTGCCGCATCCACTCGGTGTATGCCGGCATTGCCGGTAGCCACATCAAGAGCCTGAACTCCCATGGCATTGTCGCGATCCGGGACCGCGAAGTGACCCAGGCCGACATCGATCGGGTGATCGACGCGGCCCAGGCCGTCGCCATTCCGGCGGATCAGAAGATCCTGCACATCCTGCCCCAGGAGTTTGTGATCGACAGCCAGGAGGGCATCAAGGAACCCATGGGCATGTCCGGGGTCCGGCTCGAAGCCAAGGTTCACCTGGTGACCTGCGCGGTCAACGCGGCCCAGAACATCGAGAAATGCGTGAAGCGCTGCGGCCTCGAGGTGGACGACATCATCCTTGAGCAGCTGGCCTCCAGTCACGCCATCCTGACCGAGGACGAGAAAGAGCTCGGGGTCTGCGTGGTCGACATCGGCGGCGGCACCACCGACATCGCGGTGTTCACCGGCGGTGCCATCCGTCACACCGCGGTGATTCCCATCGCCGGCGACCAGGTCACCAACGACATCGCCATGGCGTTGCGGACTCCGACCCAGAACGCCGAGGAAATCAAGATCAAGTACGCCTGCGCCCTGACCCAGCTGGCCGGTGCGGACGAAACCATCAAGGTCCCGAGTGTCGGTGACCGCGCGCCCAGGGACCTGTCCCGTCAGGCCCTGGCCGAGGTGGTCGAGCCCCGCTACGAAGAGCTGTTCACCCTGGTCCAGTCGGAACTGCGTCGTTCCGGCTTCGAGGACATGATTCCCGCAGGCATCGTGATTACAGGCGGCTCCTCCACCATGGAAGGTGTGGTGGAGCTGGCCGAGGAAATCTTCCACATGCCGGTCCGGCTGGCCTGTCCGCAGGCGGTCTCCGGCATGACGGAAGTGGTCAACAACCCGATCTACGCCACCGGCGTCGGGTTGCTGATCCATGGCTTTCGCCAGATGGATCTTGGGCGAGCGCCGGTGCTCAAGGGTGAAGAAGCACCCTCGCTGTTTGAGCGCATGAAGGCCTGGTTTACCGGTCAGTTCTGACCGGACCAGGAAGCAGTAAACGAAGGTATCTCGAAAACACAATCTCGAACAAACAGCCTGGAAAGGCTGACATAACAGCACGAAGGAGTAGGGGAAATGTTTGAACTCGTCGATAATGTCCAGCAAAACGCTGTCATTAAAGTCGTTGGTGTCGGCGGCGGCGGCGGTAACGCCGTACGCCACATGCTGAATAGCGACATCGAAGGTGTGGAATTCATCTGCGCCAACACAGACGCCCAAGCGCTGACTGATATGGACGCGCGCCAGATCATCCAGCTGGGTGGCAATATCACCAAGGGCCTGGGTGCCGGCGCCAATCCGGAAGTCGGCCGTCAGTCCGCGCTGGAGGACCGGGACCGCATTGCCGAGTCCCTGAAGGGCGCGGACATGGTGTTCATCACGGCCGGCATGGGCGGCGGCACCGGTACCGGCGCGGCCCCGGTGGTTGCCGATGTGGCCCGTGAACTGGGCATCCTGACCGTGGCGGTGGTCACCAAGCCGTTCATGTTCGAGGGTGGCAAGCGCATGAGCGTGGCCGAGTCCGGTCTGAAGGAGCTGGAAGAAAGCGTTGACTCGCTGATCACCATTCCGAACGAGAAGCTGCTGGCGGTCATGGGCAAGAAGACCAGCCTGCTGGATGCTTTCGCCGCCGCCAACGACGTGCTGTTGGGCGCGGTTCAGGGCATTGCCGACCTGATTACCCGCAACGGTATGATCAACGTCGACTTTGCTGACGTAAAGACGGTCATGTCCGAGATGGGCATGGCGATGATGGGCACCGCCCGTGCCACCGGCGAAAACCGGGCCCGCGAGGCTGCCGAAGCCGCCGTACGCAGCCCGCTGCTGGAGGACATCAACCTGCAGGGCGCCAAGGGCATCCTGGTCAACATCACCGCGGGCATGGACCTCAACCTGGGCGAGTTCTCCGAGGTTGGCGACATTGTGCGTGAGTTTGCCTCGGATTCCGCGACCGTCGTGGTGGGTACCGTGATTGATCCGGAGATGACCGACGAACTGAAGGTCACCGTGGTTGCGACCGGCCTGGGCGGCGACCGCGAGAAGCCGACTAAGGTGGTGGACAACACCCGCACCCTGGATGGCAAAACCGATTACAACCAGCTGGACCGTCCCGCAGTTCTGCGTCGTCGCGCCGTGTCCCACGGCAATGTGGCGATCGATCAGAGCAAGGAAAGCGAGGAACAGGGCGTGGACTATCTCGATATTCCCGCATTCCTCCGGCGCCAGGCTGATTGATAATTTGTTGCAAGTGGTATCCGGTTCGCATTAGGCGGCATTACTGGCCTGACCGACCGGTACAGGGGTACTGATTACCGTTCGTTGGCTTATTGTAAATTTCATGAAAAGCCAGGGTGGTTAAATGGTACTCAGTCTTACTTTCTGATATTCTCCGGGCAGATTTTTGCTCAGAATATCGACATTTTGTGACGGAATTATTAACCGATGATCAGACAACGGACACTTAAAAATACCATCCGTGCGACCGGTGTGGGGCTGCATTCCGGGGAGAAGGTCTACCTGACCCTGAAGCCCGCGCCCGTTGACTCGGGTATCATCTTCCGCCGTACGGATCTGGACCCGATGGTCGAGATTCGTGCCTGCGCGGAAAATGTTGGGGAGACCATGCTGTCCACGACGCTGGTAAAAGACGGTGTCCGTGTTGCGACAGTGGAACACCTACTGTCAGCTATGGCTGGTCTCGGTATCGATAACTGCTTTGTGGAACTCAGCGCCGCTGAAGTGCCGATCATGGATGGCTCCGCCGGACCCTTCGTGTTCCTGCTTCAGTCTGCAGGCATTGCCGAGCAGGAAGCGGCCAAGCGCTTTATCCGCATCAAGCGCGAAGTGACCATTGAAGAGGGTGACAAGAAGGCGACCTTCCTGCCATTCGAGGGCTTCAAGGTGAGCTTCGGCATCGACTTCGACCACCCGGTGTTCAAGGGGCGGGCGCAGACCGCCACCGTGGACTTCTCAAGCACCTCCTTCGTCAAGGAAGTGAGTCGGGCACGGACCTTCGGGTTCATGCGTGACATCGAGAAGCTGCGGGCCATGAACCTGGCGCTGGGCGGCAGTGTGGATAACGCCATCGTGGTTGACGACTACAAGATCCTGAACGAAGACGGTCTTCGTTACGACGACGAGTTCGTCAAGCACAAGGTGCTGGACGCCATCGGCGACCTGTATCTGCTTGGTAACAGCCTGATTGGTGAGTTCCGGGGCATCAAATCCGGTCACGATCTGAATAATAAGCTGCTCCGCAAGCTCAGGGCGGAAGAGGACGCATGGGAAGTGGTGACCTTCGACGACGAAGCCACCGCGCCTATCTCCTACATGAAACCTGTGCTGGCGGCCCAGGCTTAAGGCGGGAGGCCTTAAGTCCGGACGTGGCTTGCGAGTTTTTCGAGAACCTCGCGTAGTTTTTTATCCTTCGTGTGCCCGGCTTCCTCTTTGAGGAGCCGGGCATTTTCTTTGCTGAGCGGTTCTTTCCGGAACGTCGGTTTTTCCTGAAAGCGGGGTGGGCTCACCTTCACCTTCAGTTTCCAGACGAACTGGAAAGCTTCGTGCTCGCGCACCTTCTCCATGATTTCGTGCTGGCGAAACCGAATCTGGCTGGCCTTGCCGGCACTTTCCGCGGACAGCACCAATTCGCCCTCCTTCAGGCTGACAAAGCGGGTACCGCTGGCCAGGCCCTTCGGCAGGGCAGCCAGGACCTGATATTCGGCCTGCCGGTGCAGCTCGGCCTTGGCCATGAGCTCGCGCAAGACCGGGGTGCCGCCGAGCCGGTCCAGGCTTACTTTTTGCTCACTTTTTCGTTTCATGGCGGGTTTTCGCTCGACGGATTCGTTTACGATTGGTTACACTTCGGCACGGTTTATGCGTAGTGCCTGTTCCTGACTCGTTTTACATTGAGAAATCTCAGTATGTCTACCCGGGCCCTACGACTTCTTGTACGTAGTTGTTGTCATGGACGGCAGGCCCACTCGGAAAATTTCCGGGGCGCAACACTACAGGATTAAGGTTGCGGCTCCATGGCGAAATCAGAAAACACTATGAACATTATCCTTGTTGGCAAGCGTCATGGGCAATCCCGTGTCGTCGCGTTGAACGGAGCCCTGGTGGCAGGCCTGGTCGCGGTTGCGCTGGCGTTGCTGGTGGCGGCGGGCTGGACCGGCTATCAGGTCGCTGTCAGCAAGGCCGAGGCGGCGGAACCGACGCCCTCTGAACTGGTGGCCCATTGGCAGGCCCGTCTGGCCGAGCAGAAATCCGAGCTGGCCTCGGTCGAGCAACAGGTTCAGCAACAGGTCGATGCGCTGACCCTGCGCCTGGGCCAGATGCAGGGCCGGCTGCTCCGGCTGGATGCCCTGGGGCAGCGGTTTGTCGAATCCGGCCTGGTGGCCAGTGAGGAGTTCAATTTCAACGAGCCGGCAGCCGTTGGCGGGCCGGAAGGCGAGGGCGAACGGGAGTCGTTCACCGCGCCGGCACTGACGGCCATGATCAAGCGGCTCGAATCCCAGCTGGCGGACCGGGAACAGCAGCTGCGCCTGCTGGACAAGCTCGCGTCCCGTCAGAAACTGGAAGACGAGATGTTCGTGGAGGGCCGGCCGATCACCTGGGGCTGGCTGTCCTCCAAGTACGGCTACCGCTCCGACCCCTTCACCGGCAAACGCACCTGGCACGATGGCGTTGACCTGGCCGGCAAGGAAGGCAGCGACATCATTTCCGTGGCCGGGGGCGTGGTGACCTGGGCCGGCGAGCGCTACGGCTACGGCAATCTGGTGGAAATCGACCACGGCGACGGTCTGGTGACTCGCTACGGGCACTGCAAGACCATCAAGGTCAATGTCGGCGATGTCGTGCAGAAAGGCCAGGTGGTGGCGCTGATGGGCAGCACCGGTCGCTCGACCGGCCCGCACGTGCACTTCGAGGTCCTGAGCAACGGCCGCTCCAAGGATCCGGTCAAGTACATCGCCCGCTCCAGCAACTGAGCCTGGGCCGGTGCTCACCGGCCCGTTGGTTTCCCAATCCCTTCCCCGTTCCGTCGCCCCGAAGGCGCCCTGGCCGGCGCCCAGCACTTCAACGGCTTAGCCCAAACACCGCGGCTGTGCGCCCTACCTTTTGTCCTGTTGCGAAATAAGGTTAGAATGCCGGCTTCCTCCGTTTAATCAAAGAAGCAGTGGTCTATGTTCACAAAGCTTGCAACTAAGATGTTCGGCAGTAAAAACGCCAGGGAAATCAAGCGAATGCGTAAGCTGGTTGCGCGCATCAACGAACTTGAAGAGCAATTTGGCAATTTGTCGGACTCTGAGCTGCAAGGCAAGACCGCTGAATTTCGTCGTCGCCTGGAGGACGGCGAAACCCTGGAAGCCCTGTTGCCAGAGGCCTTTGCCACGGTTCGGGAGGCCAGCCGCCGGGTCATGGGCATGCGTCATTACGATGTTCAGCTGATCGGTGGTATCACCCTGCACGAAGGCCACATCGCCGAGATGAAGACCGGTGAGGGTAAGACGCTGGTTGCGACCGCGTCGGTGTACCTGAATGCGCTGCCGGGCAAGGGCGTACACGTGGTTACCGTGAACGACTACCTGGCCCGCCGTGACGCCGAGTGGATGGGCAAGCTCTACCGCTTCCTGGGGCTTCAGGTCGGTGTGGTGGCCTCGGGCCAGCCGGCGGAAGAGAAGCGCGCCGCCTACCAGGCCGACATCACCTACGGCACCAACAACGAGTTCGGCTTTGATTACCTGCGCGACAACATGGCGTTCAGCACCGAGGACAAGGTTCAGCGTGGCCTGAACTACGCCATCGTGGACGAGGTCGACTCCATCCTGATCGACGAAGCCCGGACCCCGCTGATCATTTCCGGCGCGGCCGAGGACAGCTCCAAGCTGTACAAGGCCGTGAACGAACTGATTCCGAACCTCGAGAAGGGCGAGGTGCCGGAAGACGGTGAGCCCACCGGCGATTTCACCATCGACGAAAAATCCCGGCAGGTGGAATTGACCGAGAGTGGTCACGAGCGGGTCGAGGAACTGCTGCTGCAGAAGGAGCTGCTGGCTGAGGGCGAAAGCCTGTACTCGGCGGCGAACCTGAGCCTGCTGCACCACGTGCACTCGGCCCTGCGCGCCCATCACCTGTTCCAGAAAGACGTGGATTACATTGTCCAGGGCGGCCAGGTGGTGATCGTCGACGAACATACCGGCCGGACCATGCCCGGACGGCGCTGGAGTGAAGGTCTGCACCAGGCGGTGGAAGCCAAGGAAGGGGTCAACATCCAGGCCGAGAGCCAGACCCTCGCCTCCACCACCTTCCAGAATTACTTCCGCCTGTACGACAAGCTGGCGGGGATGACCGGTACCGCCGACACCGAGGCGTTTGAGTTCCGCCAGATCTACGGCCTGGACGTGGTGGTGATTCCGCCCAACAAGCCGATCCAGCGCATCGATTACAACGACCTGGTGTACCTGACCCAGGAAGAGAAATTCCACGCCATCATCGACGAGATCAAGGATGTCACCACCGAGGGGCGTCCGATCCTGGTGGGTACCGCGTCCATCGAGGCCTCCGAGCTGCTGTCCATGCTGCTCAAGAAGGCCCGCATCGATCACAAGATCCTGAACGCCAAGCAGCACGAATCCGAGGCCCTGATCATTGCCCAGGCCGGGCGGCCAGGGGCGGTCACCATTGCCACCAACATGGCCGGTCGTGGTACCGACATCGTGCTGGGCGGCAACTGGGAGTTTGAGGTGGCGGACCTCGACAACCCGTCCGAGGAAGAAGTCGCCCGAGTCAAGGCTGCGTGGACCGAGCGCCACAACCAGGTGCTGGAGGCCGGTGGCCTGCACATCATTGGCACCGAGCGTCACGAATCCCGCCGTATCGACAACCAGCTCCGTGGTCGTGCCGGCCGTCAGGGTGACCCGGGTTCCTCCCGTTTCTTCCTGTCCCTGGAAGACAACCTGATGCGGATTTTCGCCCCGGATCGGGTCAAGAGCCTGATGCAGGCCATGGGCATGAAGAAGGGCGAGGCCATCGAACACCGCATGGTCACCAACGCCATCGAAAAATCCCAGCGCAAGGTGGAAGGCCGCAACTTCGATATGCGCAAGACCCTGCTGGAGTACGACGACGTCGCCAACGACCAGCGTACGGTGATCTACGAGCAGCGTAACGAAGTGATGTCGTCCGAGGACATCTCCGAAATGGTCGATACCATCCGGGCCGACGTCGTCGACTCGCTGGTCAGCGAATACATCCCGCCCCAGAGCATGCCGGAGCAGTGGGACGTGCCTGGTCTCGAGGCCCAGCTGCAGACGGAAATGGCGATCGAGCTGCCGGTGCAGAAGTGGCTGGACGAAGACAGCAAACTGTACGAGGAGAACCTGCGCGCCAAGATCCTCGACGAGATCGTGACCGCCTACAAGGCCAAGGAAGAGATCGCCGGTTCCGAGCCCATGCGCAAGTTTGAGAAGCAGGTGTTCCTGCAGGTGCTCGATACCCTCTGGAAAGAGCACCTGTCCAACATGGACCATCTGCGGCGCGGCATCCACCTGCGTGGCTACGCCCAGAAGAACCCCAAGCAGGAATACAAGCGCGAGGCGTTCAACCTGTTTGAGGACATGCTGGAAACCATGAAGCGCGACGTGACCCGGGTGCTGTGTCACGTTCGGGTTCAGAGCCGCGAGGAGATGGAAGAGGTCGAGCGCCGGCGCAAGCAGGAGCTCGAGCAGGAACTGGCCCGGGCCCGTCTGCGTCACGACCAGACCAGCGCCACCGCTGAAAGCCAGCCCGAGGGCGGTGCCCAGGGCGGCCAGAGTGGCCAGCAGACGGCGGCGACACCGGAAACCTTCGTCCGACAGGAGCGCAAGGTTGGGCGCAATGAGCCCTGTCCGTGCGGGTCTGGCAAGAAGTACAAGCAGTGCCATGGCAAGGTGAGCTGATCACCGGCACTGCCAGGAATTGAGAGACCCGCAACCTGCCGCTGCAGGCTGCGGGTTTTTACGTTTTGCACCGCCTGTTACAGGCGTTTTCAGAGGAGACACAGGATGGCGGTAGGTCCCGGAACCTTGCCTGAATTTTTCCCGGTCGCGGGCGTCAAGCTGGGCATTGCCAGCGCCGGAATCAAAAAGCCCGGTCGCAAGGACCTGGTGGTGTTCGAACTGGCCCCGGAGAGCCGGGTGGCCGGTATTTTCACCCGCAACCAGTTCTGCGCCGCCCCGGTGGTCCTCAGTCGCCGTCACCTGGCCGAACAGGCCCCGCGCTACCTGATGATCAACACCGGTAACGCCAACGCCGGCACCGGTGAACGGGGCATGAAAGACGCCCAGGCCTGCTGCCAGGCCCTGGCGGAGCATGCGGGCGTCAGCGCCAACCAGGTGCTGCCGTTTTCCACCGGGGTCATTGGCGAACCGCTGCCGGTGGCCAAGATTGTCGATGCCTTGCCCGCGGCCCTGGCGGACGCCGCTGAGCATCATTGGCCCGAGGCGGCCCGGGGCATCATGACCACCGACACCCGGCCCAAGGGGGCCTCCTGCCAGGTCGATCTGGACGGACACACGGTGACGATTTCCGGTATCAGCAAGGGCGCGGGCATGATCCGTCCCAACATGGCTACCATGCTGGGCTTCATTGCCACCGACGCGCGCATCGAGCCGGGGCTGCTGCAGACCCTGGCCTCGGAGCTGGGCGAGCAGTCCTTCAACCGCATCACCATCGATGGCGATACCTCCACCAACGACTGTTGCATGCTGGTGGCGAGCGGCCAGTACGGCGGTCCGGAAATCACCGCGGACAGCCCGGCGCTGCCGCAGTTGCGGGAAGCCCTGCGCCAGATTTACCTGGACCTGGCGCACGCCATCGTCCGGGACGGTGAAGGTGCCACCAAGTTCGTCACCATTGCGGTCAGCGGCGCTGCGACCCAGCAGGAGGCCCTGGACGTCGCCTACACAGTGGCGCATTCGCCCCTGGTCAAGACTGCGCTGTTCGCGTCCGACCCCAACTGGGGCCGGATTCTGGCGGCCGTGGGCCGGGCCGGGGTGCCGGACCTGGACCTGTCGGCGCTGGAAATCTTCCTGGGTGATGTGTGCCTGGTGCGCCAGGGCGGCCGGGCCGATGACTACTCCGAGGCGCGCGGCCAGGCGGTCATGGATCGCGAGGACATCACCATTGCCATCGATCTGAAGCGGGGCGAAATCGCCGAAACCGTCTGGACCTGCGACTTTTCCCACGACTACGTCACCATCAATGCCGAGTACCGGACCTGAGATGACCGCTGCCACACCGATCCGGGAAATCCATGTGGCGGTCGCCGTGGTCATTCGCGACGGTAAGGTCCTGATTGCACGTCGCCCCGACCACGTGCATCAGGGCGGGTTGCTGGAGTTTCCCGGCGGCAAGGTCGAGGCCGGGGAGTCGGTCCAGCAGGCGCTGGTCCGGGAGCTGGCGGAGGAAACCGGCCTGACGGTGCCGGAGACGTCGCTGGAGCCGGTGATTGGCATTCGCCATAACTACGGTGACAAGCAGGTGTTCCTGGATGTCTGGCGCACTGCCGAGGCCCAGGGCACACCCGAGGGTCGGGAAGGCCAGCCGATCGAATGGCTGGCACCGTCCAGCCTCAACGATGACGATTTTCCCGCCGCCAACCGGCCGATCATTCGGGCCCTGAGGCTGCCGTCCGTGCTGGCCATCACCGGGCCCATGGCGTCGGTGGAGCAGGGCGTGGCCCGATTGGTTGCCGGGCTCAAGGCCAAGCCCCAGGCGCTGGTGCTACTGCGGGCCCCTGAGCTAGAGCCCGCGGTTTACCGGGATCTGGCGCAGCAGGCGCTGCCGCTGTGCCGGCAGGCGGGGGCGGGTGTCCTGGTGCACGGGGCCCCGGAGCGCTTCCACGAAACCCCCGGGGCCGCCGGCGTGCACCTGCCCTGGCGCGAGGCCGCCACGCTGCAGACCCGGCCCATCGGTTCTGAGGCCTGGCTGGGGGTGTCCTGCCACAACGCTGAGCAGATCGCCCATGCCCAGCGCCTGGGTGCCGACTACGTCACCCTGGGTCCGGTTCAGGCCACCGCCACCCATCCGGGGGCCGACGCCATGGGGTGGACGGCGTTCCAGAGCCTGGTGGCGGCCGCCGCCGTACCGGTCTACGGGTTGGGCGGGCTCGCCGATACCGACGCCGGCCGGGCCCGGCGTGATGGCGGGCAGGGCGCCGCCGGCATCCGGTTCTGGTGGCCGGAACACTGAGGCCAGGGGCCGGGGCATCTCTGGTATGCTCTGGGTGATCAGGCCGCTTTTCAGCCCTACAACAGCTTGGAGATACCGTGAGTAAATTGACACACCTGGACGACAAGGGCGAAGCCCGCATGGTCGATGTCACCGACAAGGCCGTGACCGAGCGTGAAGCCCGGGCCGAGGCCTCGATCCGCATGGCGCCGGAAACCCTGAACATGATCATCGAGGGCGAGCATCCCAAGGGCGACGTCCTCGCCGTGGCGCGCATCGCCGGGATCATGGCGGCCAAGAAAACCCACGAGCTCATTCCCCTGTGCCACGCCCTCAACCTCACGTCGGTCAAGGTGGAACTCAACCCCGGAGCCGACGGCGCGTCGGTCCATATCCTCACCCGCTGCAAGCTGTCGGGCCAGACCGGGGTCGAGATGGAAGCCCTGACCGCCGCCAGTGTTGCCGCCCTGACCCTGTACGACATGTGCAAGGCGGTCGACCGCGGCATGGAGATCGGCTCGGTGCGGCTGCTGGAGAAAAAGGGCGGTCGCAGCGGTCACTGGGTTGCGCCCGGATCCAACGCCTAATCCGACCCACCGGCTATTTCGTAAAGCTCTGATATCCCAGGACGGTTGGAGGAGCTACAGTGTCGGGACTACGCCAAGCCGACGGCCGCGTGCTAGAATGCGCGGCCCGATTGATTGAACCACGAGGAAAGACTGTGGCTGTTCGTTACATCCAGACCTGCCGGTTGCCCACCCCGTTTGGGGTCTTCGACATGCACGGCTTTGAGGAGCCGGATACTGGCAAGGAGCACGTGGCCCTCACTCTGGGTGAGCTGGACAGTTCTGAGCCCATGCTGGCCCGGACCCACTCCGAATGCCTCACCGGTGATGCCCTGTACAGCATGCGCTGTGACTGCGGCTATCAGCTGGAAGAGGCGCTGCGCAGCATCGCCCGGGAAGGACGGGGCATCCTGCTGTATCTGCGTCAGGAAGGCCGCGGCATTGGCCTGCTGAACAAGATCCGGGCCTACCACCTGCAGGATCAGGGCGCGGACACGGTGGAGGCCAACGAACAGCTGGGCTTCGCCGCCGATCTTCGTGACTACAGCATGTGCAAGGACATGCTGGAGCATCTGGGCATCAAGAGCCTGCGATTGATGACCAACAACCCCCGCAAGGTCAAGGCCCTGTCGTCCTACGGCATCGACATCACCGAGCGGGTGCCGCTCCACGTGGGCCGCAATCCCCACAACGAGCAGTACCTGGCCACCAAGCAGAGCAAGCTTGGTCACTGGCTGGAAACCCATCAGGACGACGAGCCCGACGTCTGACGTTGAGGCGTGTTCCAGAATCAAAAAGCCCGCCAATTGGCGGGCTTTTTGTTGCCTTGAGTGAACCTGGGCGGCGGGTTATTTGACCGCTTTCAGAGACTGGTGCCGCAGTCGCTCCATGCGCTCGGCAATGGCGGTGCGAATGCCCTCGGCATCCAGGCCGCAGTCGTGCAGCAGTTCGCCATGCTTGCCGTGGTCAATGAAGGTGTCCGGCAGACCCAGTTGCAGCGTTGGCATCACCACTTCCCGCTGATTCAGGAACTCGGTCACGGCGCTGCCGGCACCGCCTGCCACGGTGTTTTCCTCCAGGGTCACCAGCAGCTCGTGCTGCTCGGCCAGGGCCAGCACCAGCTCCTCATCCAGTGGTTTGACGAAGCGCATGTCGGCAACCGTGGCGCCCAGTGCCTCGGCCGCTTCCAGCGCGGCCGGTAACAGGGTGCCGAAGTTCAGGATGGCGACACCGCTGCCGTCCCGGACCTGGCGGCCCTTGCCCAGGAGCAGGGCGGTCAGCTGCTGCTCGATCTCGGCGCCCGGGCCAGTACCACGGGGGTAACGAACGGCGGCCGGGCCCTGGAACATCAGGCCGGTGTGCAGCAGCTGTCGGGTTTCGTTCTCGTCCGACGGCGTCATCACCACCATGTTGGGGATGCAGCGCAGGTAGCTGATGTCGAAGGCGCCGGCGTGGGTGGGGCCGTCTTCGCCCACCAGGCCGGCGCGGTCGATGGCGAACAACACATCCAGATTCTGGATGGCAACGTCATGAATCAGCTGGTCGTAGCCGCGCTGCAGGAAGGTGGAGTAGATCGCCACCACCGGCTTGGCACCGTCGCAGGCCAGGCCGGCGGCCAGGGTCACCGAGTGCTGCTCGGCAATCGCGACGTCAAAGTAGCGGTCCGGGAACCGCTCCGAGAATGCCAACAGGTCAGAGCCTTCGCACATGGCCGGGGTAATGCCCACCACCCGCTCGTCTTGAGCCGCGGCGTCGCACAGCCACTGACCGAAGACATTGGCGTACTTGGGCTTGGCCGGGGTGGCGGGTACCGGTTCCGGTTTGCTGGCCGGCACCGGCTCGATCTTGTTGATGGCGTGATAGCCGATCGGATCCGCCTCGGCCGGCGCAAAGCCCTTGCCTTTGGTGGTCACCACGTGCAGGAACTGCGGGCCTTCCAGCTCGCGGATGTTCTCCAGGGTCTCCACCAGCAGTGGCAGATCGTGGCCATCGATTGGGCCGATGTAGTTGAAGCCCAGCTCCTCGAACAGGGTGCCGGGGGCAATCATGCCCTTGAAGTGCTCCTCGGTCTTCTTGGCCAGCGCCATCAGGTGCGGGGTACCCTGAAGCACCCGCTTGCTGCTGTCGCGAACCTGGTTGTAGGTGCGGCTGGACAGCAGTTTGGCGAAGTAGTTGGACAGGCCACCGACGTTGCGGGAAATGGACATGTCGTTGTCATTCAGGATCACCAGCATGTCCGCGTGCAGGTGGCCGGCGTGGTTCAGGGCCTCAAAGGCCATGCCCGCGGTCATGGCGCCGTCGCCGATCACGGCAATGCTCTTGCGCCCGGTGTTCTGCATGCGGGCGGCAATGGCCATGCCGAGCGCGGCGCTGATGGAGGTGCTGGAGTGGCCGACGCCAAAGGTGTCGTACTCACTCTCGGCCCGTTTTGGGAATCCGGCCAGACCGTCCTTGCGGCGGATGCTGCCCATCTGCTCGCGCCGACCGGTCAGGATCTTGTGCGGGTAGGCCTGGTGGCCGACGTCCCAGACCAGCCGATCCTCGGGGGTGTTGAAGACATAGTGCAGGGCGACGGTCAGCTCGAGCACACCGAGGCCGGCGCCGAAGTGGCCGCCGGTCTGGCCCACTGACCACAGCAGAAACGCCCGGAGCTCCCTGGCCAGCTGGGTCAGCTGGTCCGCAGGCAACTCGCGCAACTGGGCCGGTGAATCCATCCGGTCCAGCAACGGCGTGTTCGGCCGCTGCGACGGGATTTCCTTGAAAATATAAGTGTCCTGCATCTGCTCGGGTCTTTTCCGGAATGTTCGGCAACTGCCTGGCATTATAAGGGAACAGGCTAGGCTGTTTCACACCTATCGGGCCAGATATTGCGAGATTGTGACGTCAGTGTGCGCCCTGGCGGCGCCGGGGTTCAATGGCTGCGTGCCACCACGTAGTCGGCCATGGCCCGCAGCGGATCCGCCTCGGGGCCAAAATCGCGCAGGCTGTCCAGGGCGCCGGACAGCAGGGTGGCCAGGTGTTCCCGGGCTCCGGCGATGCCGAGCAGGGCGGGGAAGGTGGGTTTGGCCCGAGCCACATCCGAACCCTGGGGTTTACCGATGACCTCGGTGTCGCCTTCGATGTCCAGCAGGTCGTCCTGAACCTGAAACGCCAGACCCAGGGCCTTGGCGTAGGTTGCCAGACTCGCCAGCGCGGTCTCCGACACGGCCGGTGCGGTCAGGGCGCCCAGGGTGACGCTGGCCTCGATCAGGGCGCCGGTCTTGTGCCGGTGCATGGTTTCTAGTTCGGCCAGGGTCAGGGTCTTGCCCACCGACTCCAGGTCGATGGCCTGGCCGCCGACCATGCCGCCGTGTCCGCTCGCCCGCGCCAGCGCCCGAACCATCGCCAGCCGCGCCGGCGCCGAGGTGGCGGGGGCGTCGGCCAGGCGATCAAAGGCCAGGGCCTGCAGGGCGTCGCCGGCCAGAATGGCGGTGGCCTCGTCGAACGCGATGTGGGCGGTCGGCCGGCCACGGCGCAGCTCGTCGTCGTCCATCGCGGGTAGATCGTCGTGAATCAGGGAATAGGCGTGGATCAGCTCCACCGCGCAGGCCGGCACCAGGGCCTGCTCGCTGCTCTGGCCGACCGCTCGGGCAGCGGCCAGGCACAAGGCCGGACGAATGCGTTTGCCACCGCCCAGCACGCTGTAACGCATGGCCTGCTGCAGCCGGTCTGAGGCCGAGCTTTGCGCGATGCTTCGGTCCAGTTCGGCATCCACGCGGACACGGCAGGTTTCCAGGAAATCCGCGGCCAGTTGCATAGGGTCAGTCATCAGTCGGCATCATCCGGGGTGAACGGACGGGTTTCCAGGGTGCCGTCGCTGTTCTGCACCAGCTGTTCAACCCGCTGTTCCGCACTCTTGAGGGCTTGCTGGCACTCTCGGGTCAGTTTTACCCCGCGTTCAAACGCCGTCAGCGACTGCTCCAGGGACAGCTCGCCCTGTTCCAGATCCCGGACGAGCCGTTCCAGCTCATCAAGGGATTTTTCGAAGTCGGCTATGGACGTGGCGCTTTGTTCACTGGCCATCGATGGCTCTCCGATCGGGTGTCTGAATTTCGCGGATTATACCAGAGCTTGGCGGTCATCGCTGCCAGTGAAACTGGCGGCACTGGAGGGCTTCGGCGTTGGCGCCCCAGCTTTGCTCACTGACCCGAATCTCGCCCGTGGCCGCAACGGTAATCACCGTGGTGGCGCGGGTGCCGTAACCGTCGCCGACAATAAACGGCGACGACAGGAAACGCTCGGTGTCGAGGCCGACGCCGGTATCGGGCAGCAGGTGATCCGGCGCCGGGGTCGTGTCCTGCAGCAGGCCAATGAGGTCCCGGTGCAGGGCGTCGGCATCGTCATCGGCGTCGGCCACGGCGTGGGCGACATTCTGGCGCAGGCGCAGCAGCTTGGGCCAGGGCGTTTGCAACAGATGGTTGCTGAGGCCATAGGCGCCCCGGTGCACCTGCCGGCCGGGGTGCGCGTCGCGGTTGCTGTAGTACCAGCCGTTGTCGGTGTCCAGGCGCACGAGATTGAAGCCGGCGTACTGGTCGGGCGCGCTCGACAGGGCGGTCGCCAGATCCGGCTGCGACTCCTCGAGAGCCCGCAGCGGCAGTTCTCCGCGGCTGTGGAACCCGGCCTCCGGGGAGCCCTCGCGGACGTTGGTGACGGCGCTGATGGTGCCGTCCGCGCGCACGGCCAGCCAGGTGCCGCCCGATTGCAGGTCGCGACCGGCGAGCACCCGGGTGCCGCGGTGGGTGCTCCACCAGTCCATGGCGGCCGTCGGGCGCCGGAAGAATTCGTCACGGTTGGCTGCCACCACCAGGGGGAAATGGCGGCTCTGGCCCAGGGTAAAGGCGATCAGGCACATGCTCTTGCGCAAGGCTCCTGCGGTTAATGAAGTTGCCGGTTCCGGTGTGTATCATACCAGCCTTAATTTCCTGGGGTTGTGATCACCGCAATGAGCCTGCTGTTCGTCGTTGCTTCCTACCTGGCGCTGGGCGCCCTGGCTGGCACCCTGGCTGGGCTTTTCGGCATTGGTGGTGGTTTGATCATTGTCCCGGTGCTGATCTTCAGTTTCGGTGCCCAGGGCGTCAGTGCCGAAGTGGCGGCCCATCTGGCGGTTGGCACGTCGCTGGCGACCATCGTCTTCACATCCCTTAGCTCCATTCGCTCGCACCATCAGCGCAACGCCGTGCGCTGGGAAATCTTCCGACCCATGGCGGTCGGCATTGTGGTTGGTGCCGTGGTGGGGGCCTGGTCGGCGTCGCTGTTGAGCGGTCCGGCGCTGGAACTGGTGATCGGCGTGTTTGTGATTGCCGTGGCCATCAAGATGCTGGCCGGCGCCGACCCGAAACCCGGCCGGGCGGTCCCGGGCCCGGTCGGCCTGACCCCCGCCGGTGGCGTCATTGGCTGGGCCTCGGCGATCTTTGGCATCGGTGGCGGCACCCTCACTGTGCCGTACCTGAGCTGGTGCAATGTGCGTATGCAGCAGGCCGTGGGCACCTCGGCCGCCTGCGGTCTGCCGATTGCCGTTGCTGGCGCCCTGGGCAATATCGGCACCGGCTGGAACAACCCCAATTTGCCCGAGTACAGTCTTGGCTTCATTTATCTGCCGGCTCTGCTTGGCATCATCCCGACCAGCGTGGTATTCGCCCGGGTCGGGGCCGTTCTGGCGCACCGCCTGGACGGAGCCCTGTTAAAACGAATCTTCGCCGTAATCCTGCTGGTGTTGGGATTTCGCTTCCTTCTGAGCTGAGAGGTTGTCGATGCTGCAGCATCCCCAGATTGACCCGGTGGCCATTGCCATCGGCCCCATCAAAATTCACTGGTATGGCCTGACCTACCTGGTCGGTTTCGTCGCCGGCTGGTGGCTGGGGCGCCTGCGCACCCGCAAGCCCTGGTCGCCGATCAACGAAGAGCAGATGGGCGACCTGCTGTTCTACCTGGCCCTGGGCGTGATCCTGGGCGGCCGCTTCGGCTACGTGCTGTTTTACAATTTCGACGCCTTCCTGGCCGACCCGCTTTGGCTACTGCGAGTCTGGGAAGGTGGCATGTCCTTCCACGGCGGCCTGCTCGGTGTGATGCTGGCCATGTGGTGGTACGGCCGCAAGGTGGGCGCCGGGTTCTGGAAAATCGCCGACTTCGTCGCCCCGCTGGTGCCGGTCGGCCTGGGCGCCGGCCGCATTGGCAACTTCATCAACGGCGAGCTCTGGGGCAAGCCCACCGACGTGTCCTGGGGCATGGTGTTTCGCACCGCACCCGACAGCCTGGCCCGGCACCCGTCGCAGCTGTACCAGTTTGCCCTTGAAGGCGTGGCCCTGTTCGCCATCCTCTGGTGGTTTTCCGCCAATCCCCGGCCGCGCATGGCGGTGTCCGGCATGTTCCTGATCTTCTATGGCGTGTTCCGCTTCCTGGTGGAATTCGTGCGCGAGCCGGACCCGCAGCTCGGCTACCTGGCCTTCGATTGGCTCACCATGGGGCAGGTGCTGTCGACCCCCATGATTCTGGCCGGTGCCGTACTCATGTTTATCGCTTATCGGAGAACTGCAGAATGAAAGCCTACCTCGACCTGATGCAGGACGTCGTCGACAACGGATTCGACAAAGGTGACCGCACCGGCGTCGGCACCCGCTCGGTGTTCGGCCGGCAGTTGCGCTTCAACCTGCAGGACGGCTTTCCCCTGGTCACTACCAAGAAAGTGCACCTGCGCAGCATCATCTACGAGCTGCTCTGGTTTCTGAACGGTTCCACCGACAACAACTGGCTGAAGGAGCGCAAGGTCTCGATCTGGAACGAGTGGGCGCTGGAGGACGGCGACCTCGGCCCGATCTACGGCAAGCAGTGGCGCAGCTGGCAGTGCCCGGACGGCCGGGTGGTGGATCAGATCAGCGAAGTGATCGAGCAAATCAAAACCAAGCCCAACTCCCGCCGCCTGATCGTCTCCGCCTGGAACCCGGCCGAACTGCCGGACGAATCCATCGGGCCCCAGGACAACGTGCGGGAAGGGCGCATGGCCCTGGCGCCGTGCCACTGCCTGTTCCAGTTCTACGTCGCCAACGGCAAACTCTCCTGCCAACTCTACCAGCGCAGCGCCGACTTGTTCCTGGGCGTGCCGTTCAACATCGCCTCCTACGCCCTGCTGACCCACATGATCGCCCAGCAGTGCGACCTGGACGTGGGTGAGTTCGTGCACACCTTCGGTGACTGCCACCTGTACCAGAACCACCTCACCGACGACATCGTCTTCGAACAGCTCAAGCGCGAACCGCGGTCGCTGCCGAAGCTGGTGATCAAGCGCAAGCCGGCGTCTATCTTTGAGTATGAGCTGGAAGACTTTGAGTTTGAGGGGTATGAGCCGCATTCGGTGATTAAGGCGCCGATTGCGATCTAACGTGGGAGTTGGTTTTTCCGGCCCTCCTGTTGGGAGTGGCCGGGCGGTGGTTGGGGTGGTTCGAAAACCGCTGTGAACACGTCCGTGTGCGCTTGGCTCCGCCATCCCTGGCTCCGCACATTTTCGAACCACCCCAACCACCGCCCGACTTTGACCTGCGGAAAGGGACGATCGGGTAAAACGCCTAGAGGCTCAATTTCCGGTGCTGCCTGGTCTGGTTGCCTCGCAGAAGCTAAATGTTATGGCGGCTCCAATGAAGTCTGGAGCGAGGGTGGGGATAAGCTTGCCAAAACTGTGCGGAGCCATGGATGGCGGAGCTCAAGCGCCACATGGACGTGCTTGAGCGGGTTTTGGCAAGCTTATCCCCGCCCTCGCTAACTCCAAAGCAAGAGGACACACAAAGATGAGGAAAGCCCTCATAGTCGCCATGTCCCGCAACCGGGTCATCGGCCGCAACAACAACCTGCCCTGGTATCTGCCCGGCGACCTGCGCTATTTCAAGCAGGCCACCATGGGCAAGCCCATCATCATGGGGCGCAAGACCTGGGACTCCATTGGCCGTCCGCTACCGGGCCGGATGAACCTGGTGATTTCTCGCAATCCGGACTGGGAAGCGCCCACCGGAACGGTGGCAGCGACCTCGTTGCAGGAGGCTCTGGTCAAGGCCGAAGCCCAGGCGGAGCTGGAAGGCGGTGAGGAAGTGATGATCATCGGCGGTGGCCAGATTTACACCGAGGCCCTGCCGCTGGTGGACCGGATGTACGTCACCCAGGTGCACGCCGAGGTGGATGGGGACGCATTCTTTCCGGAAGTGAACTGGGATGAGTGGGAGGAAATCGGACGGGAGGATTTCTCCGCGTCCGACAACAATCCTTACGACTACAGCTTTGTGGTCTACCAGCGCCCGGCTTAAGCCTGGCGCGGTGGGCGCTTGCCTGCCGGCTTGCCGCCTTTTCCGGACGGTTTGCCACGGCCTTTCGGGCCACCCTTCTTGAAGCCGCCTTTCGGACCTTTCTTGAAACCACCCGGGCGACCGCCCTTGCGATCACGCCGTGGCGGCGGGGTGGCGGAGACCACGGGCAGGGCGTCCGGCTGCTCCAGCGGCAGCGAACCCGGCTGGGCCGCTTCCATCCAGCACGCCAGGGCGCCGGCCACCATGGCCATGTCCATGTCGTTGCGCTCGGCAATCTCGTCCAGCAGCGACATCGCCTTGGCCAGCTTCTTGTCCTCGGCAAAGCCCATCAGCTGGCTCTCGAACTGCTGCTCGCGCATCTTCTTGAGCTCGGTCGGTGACGGCAGCTGGTAGGCCTCCATCGGCGAGTTGGTGGCCCGCTCCAGGGTCTTCAGCCAGCTGCGCTCGCGCGGCGTGACCAGCAGGATCGCCTTGCCGGTACGACCGGCCCGGCCGGTACGGCCAACCCGGTGAATGTAGGCTTCGGTGTCGTAGGGCACGTCGTAGTTGATGACGTGGGTGATACGCGCCACGTCCAGGCCCCGGGCCGCCACGTCGGTGGCGATCACGATGTCTTTCTTGCCGCGCTTCAGGTCTTCCACCGTCTGCTCGCGCTGGCGCTGGTTCAGGTCACCGTTCAGCGGCGCCACCGCGTGGCCCCGGGCGGAGAGTTTCTCGGCCAGCAGCGTGGTTTCGGCCTTGGTACGCACGAAGATGATGGTGGCGTCCACTGGCTCCACTTCCAGGATCCGGGTCAGCGCGTCCAGCTTGCGCTCGGCGTAGACCGGCAGCACGAACTGGGAGATGCGTTCGACCGTGCGGGTCTCGCTCTCGATCTTCACTTCCGTGGCGTCGCGCAAATAGGTCTGCGCCACCTTCTTGATCTGCGGCGGCATGGTGGCCGAGAACAGGGCGCGCTGACAGTTCTCCGGCGTCTTGGCCAGGATCGCTTCCACGTCGTCGATGAAGCCCATGCGGAGCATCTCGTCCGCCTCGTCCAGCACCAGTGCCTTCAGGTTGTCCAGCTTCAGGGTGCCCTTGCGCAGGTGGTCCAGCATCCGGCCCGGGGTGCCCACGATCACCTGGGCACCGCGGCGCAGGCCCTTGATCTGCGGGTAGAAGTCCTGGCCGCCGTAGATCGGCAGCACGTGGAACTGGCGGAACTTGCTGGCATAGGTGGTAAAGGCTTCCGCCACCTGGATGGCCAGCTCCCGGGTGGGCGCCAGTACCAGGATCTGGGGCTCGGCCACCGAGGCGTCGACGCGACTCAGCAGTGGCAGGGCGAAAGCGGCGGTTTTACCGGTGCCGGTCTGGGCCACACCCAGCAGGTGGTTGCCGGCCAGCAGGGCGGGGATGGACTGGGCCTGAATGGGCGACGGTTTTTCGTAGCCAACGGCGGTCACGGCTTCAAGTACGGCCGGGTCCAGACCCAGTTCGGCGAAGGACAATTCTGACATTGATTTACTCGGAATTCGGGAGGTAAGGCATTGCCGTGCAATGCATGAAGTGGCGTCATTATAGCCGCTTTAGGCCCCCTTTAATATGCAAAATCCGGTAGCGACCGTAGGTACTTGCCGGTGCGGCAGCATTGCGCCGGCTCCGAAACTGGGGCAGTCTTCTGTATTCCAGGTAGGTTGCTAACAGGAAGACCCCATGAATTTTGATCAGTTGTTGTCGGCGGTACGGCACGAAAACGAGCTCGTGATTCCCCAATCCTGGGGCCAGGGCCGGGCCAGCTTCGGCGGCCTGGTCGCCGCACTGGTGTTCGATTGCATGGCACAGCGGGTCGCGCCCGGGCGGGCCATGCGTTCGCTGCAGGTATCCTTCGTTGGCCCGGTGGAGCCGGGTGTGCCGGCCGCGTTTGAGGCGGAAGTCCTGCGGGAAGGCAAGGCGGTCAGCCAGGTGCAGGGCCGGATTTGGCAAAATGGCGAGCCGCGCCTGGTGTGCCTGGCCAGTTTCGGGGGTGACCGGGAATCGGCGGTCCAGGTCGACGCGCTACCGGCGCCCACGGCCAAGCCGGTGGACGAGTGTCAGTCGCTGCCGTTCATTCAGGGGGTTACCCCGGATTTCACCCAGCACATCGAAATGCGCTGGAGCTTCGGCGACATGCCCTTCACCGGCAAGGGTGGTCGGGAGATGGGCGGCTGGATGCAGTTCCGGGAGACGCCGGAGCAATTCTCCGACGCCCACATCGTGGCCCTGGTGGATGCCTGGCCACCGGCGATTCTGCCGCACCTGAAGAAGCGGGCGCCGGCCAGTTCCCTGAGTTGGGCGCTGGACATCGTGCACCCGCGACCGGCGCTCAAGCCGGGCGACTGGCTGTTGTACAAGGCGAGTATCGATCAGGCCGGAGCTGGTTACGGCCACACCCAGGCGGGCATCTGGACTGCCAGTGGCGAGCTGGTGGCGCTGAGCCGTCAGACGGTCACGGTCTTCGGCTAACCGGGCCCCTGTTCAGACGGCTCAGGCCGCCATTTCCGCTTTCAGGGCGTCGATGATGATGCGGGCGAAGTCCTCCGGGGAGTCTTCCTGCAGGAAGTGGCCGCCCCGAAGCGTGATGTGGGGCTGGCCGTGGGCGCCGGGAATGCGGCGCTGCATGTAGCGGTCGCCGCCGCGGGTGATCGGGTCGCCGTTGCTGAAACAGGTCAGGAACGGCTTGCGCCATTTCTCCAGCACCCGCCAGGCATCCTTGTTGGCCTCGCCCGAGGGGTCGTCCCCGGACACCGGCACCAGCCTCGGGAAGGCGCGGGCGCCGGCTTTGTAGTCCGCGGACGGGAAGGGCGCCTCGTAGGCGGCCAGCTCGGCCCGGGTCAGAGTGCGTTCGGTGCCGAGCTGCACGATACGCCCGACCGGGAACCAGGGGCTGTGGCTGGCGAAGGCTTTCCAGAACGAGAACACGGCCGGAACCGGGTCTTCGCCGGTGGGCAGCATGCCATTGCCGACGATGATCCGGCTGAATCGATGGGAATGCTCCGCGGCCAGGCGCAGGCCCAGCAGTGACCCCCAGTTCTGACACACCAGAGTGATGTTCCGCAGGTCCAGGGTTTCCAGCCAGGTGGTGAGCCACGCCATGTGGCGTTCGTAGCTGTAATCCTCGACCGCCGCCGGCTTGTCGGACTTGCCGAAGCCCACGAGGTCGGGGGCCAGCACCCGGTGACCGGCCTCGGCCACCAACGGAATCATGTGCCGGTACAGGTAGGACCAGGACGGTTCGCCGTGCAACATCAACACCGGGGAGGCGTGCGCCGGACCCTCGTCCACGAAGTGCATTCTCAGGTTGGGTTCAACATCCAGGTAATGCGGAGCAAAAGGGTAATCCGGAAGACCTGCGAAGCGGGCTTCATCGGTTCTCAGAATACGCATGCCATCGACTGTCCTGACTGATTGAATGCGTGATTGCCGGAGTCAGGCGTCTCGGGAGGCCGACTCAGACAATCGTCGAAGTTCAGGATAAATCAGATGGAAAATTTGTGTGTTTGAGTTGCGTAACAGAGCGTTGCCGCTTTGAATCAGGACGCGATCCCGAACAGCTGCTCCGGGTTGTCAATTCGGGCCATGGCGGCGTCGCAACAGTTGACGGCCCCGCAGTCGTCGGCGGAACACAGGCCAATGGTGTTGCACTCGATTTCCCGTTCGTTTTCGCCCTCATTACGGAAAATGCGTGCCCGGGAAAGGATGGAACGGCAATGGCCGCAGAGCAGAGTCGGCACGGCGCTGCCTTCGGCCACTTGGGCGATGTAGAATTGTTCGTTTGTGCTCATAGATATCCTCCTGATGACGTCCAACCTAGGGACGGAGTATGACAGTTTAAAGTCATGTACCGGGATCTACGAATCAGGACCCGGGGTCGACCACCGGTCGCCGGTTGGAGCGCTTGTCATCCCAATCAAGCTCGTTTGGATCGTACCAGCCTATCGCGTTCAGCACCTTTTCCCGAGTCGCTGGCGATAGTGTGGGCCACAGCTCGTGAAAGTCGTCCAGACCGAGATCCCGCTGGCGTTGCTGCTTACTTTGCAGCCGATTGATCGTGCGTGGCAACTGCAGGGCTTCGCCCAGCTGGCCCGGAACCTGCACCTCCTGACCCATCACCTTGCGGCGGTGGGTGCGGGCGGCGAGCACCCGGCGCAGCTCAATGGCGGCCTCCAGGGCGGTTTCTGGGGTAAAGGTTTCCAGTTCCAAGGCAACGACCTGTCTTTAATAATAGCTGATCAATAACCGACCACTATAACCTGAAGCGGGCTACAGTGACCACGTTGCCATGGTAGGCTAGCGTCATCCCGCGGCCAGGGCCGACTGACCTTGCTGGCCGCCCACTTTCAGGACTGTCACCACTATGTACGCAAAATTAGAAACCCGGACTTTTCTCGCCATGCTGGTGGGGGTTTCCCTCGCCTTCGTGCTGCTGATGAAGCCGTTTTTCGGGCCCATCTTCTGGGCGGTCGCCATTGCCCTGATTTTCCACCCGGTGCAGCAGTTGCTGGTGCGCAAGCTGGGCAACCGGCCCAACCTGAATGCCCTGATCACGCTCGTCACCTGCATGGTCATTGTGGTGATTCCGGTGCTGGTGCTGGTCACCTCGCTGATCGCCGAAGGGGTGGGCCTGTACCAGCAGATCCAGAGCGGGGAAATCCGGCCGGGCGAGTACATTGACCGGGTCAACAAATCGTTTCCGGCGATCCAGGCGTTCCTGGGTCAGTTCAATCTCGACTTCGCTGAAATCCGGGATCGCGCCGTCAGTGTGTTCGTCGGCGGCAGCCAGTTCCTGGCCAAGCAGGCCCTGGGGGTCGGCCAGAATACCTTCCAGTTCTTCCTCGGCCTGGCGCTGATGATCTATCTGGCGTTCTTTCTGCTCCGGGACGGCAGCAAGCTGGTGGAGCTGCTGATCCAGGCCCTGCCCCTGGGAGACGAGCGCGAGCGCCTGCTTTTTGCCAAATTTGCCGAAGTCACCCGGGCCACGGTCAAGGGCAATTTGCTGATCGCCATCATCCAGGGCGCCCTGGGCGGTCTGATCTTCTGGATCCTGGGCATCAGCGGCGCGCTGCTCTGGGGCGTGGTGATGGCCATTGTCTCGCTGCTGCCGGCGGTCGGTGCGGCCCTGGTCTGGGTACCGGCGGCCATCTACCTGGCGGCGATCGGGGATGTGGTCGAGGCGGTGGTCCTGACGGTCTTCGGCGTGGTGGTGATCGGCCTGGCCGACAACCTGCTGCGGCCGGTGCTGGTGGGGCGCGACACCAAGTTGCCCGACTACATCGTGCTGCTGTCGACCCTGGGCGGCATCGTCATGTTCGGCATCAACGGCTTTGTCATGGGGCCGCTGGTTGCGGCGCTGTTCATGGCGTTCTGGGGCATCTTCATTCGCGAATTCGGCGAGGGCGCACATGCACACCAGGCCCAGGAGCGCCCAGACTCGGACGATCCGGTCGGCTGAGGTGGCGATGTGTAAAAATATGGTACGCTTTTTCGGGTAAGGCCCTGCCTGTGGAGATAGGCGCCACAAAACAACAATGAAATGTGTATCGCTGAAAGATCAGGAGTACAGCAGGTGACGACCAATAAGAAATCGACCAACCCCCTGAGCCGTCTGACTGTCGCAGCCGGCACCGTCATTGCCCTGGGGCTCGCGCCCGTTGCCATGGCGAACGAAACCGTCGCGGTCAAGAACGCCCTCTATGGCGCCGGGTACCAGGTGACCAACGTCAGTGCGAAGATGGACGACAGCACCCGGGCCGCGCTGACCCAATTCCAGAAGGATAACGGGCTCCAGGCCAGTGGCATCCTCGATGAGGACACCAAGAAGGCCCTGGGCATGATTTTCGTGCAGGTCGCGGCGTCGTCCACGACGTCCAGCGCCGGCGGCAGCCAGTCCGGTGCGGCCGCGGAATCCAGCGCCCCGGCCGCCGATACGGCTGCCGGTAGCAGCACCGAGGACGGCGCCATCGAAGAAGACGAAGATGGCGGCTGGTCCCTCTGGTAACCCCCGCCCGGACGAAAAAAGCCCGCCAGGTAACCTGAGCGGGCTTTTTTGTAGCCGGAGGCGGTCGCCGCCTAGTCCAGCTTGCTGACGTCCCGGACGGCGCCCTTGTCGGCGCTGGTGGCCAGCAGGGCATAGGCCTTCAGGGCGGTGGACACCTTGCGGTCGCGCGCCAGTTCCGGTTTCCAGCCCTTGGCGTCGCGGGCTTCCCGGCGCCGATCCAGTTCCTGCTGGTCGAGTTCGACATTGATCGACCGGTTCGGGATGTCGATGAGGATGCGATCGCCGTTCTCGATCAGGCCGATGGCGCCGCCCGCGGCCGCTTCCGGCGAGGCGTGACCGATGGACAGGCCGGAGGTACCGCCGGAGAATCGACCGTCGGTCAGCAGCGCGCAGTCCTTGCCCAGGCCCTTGGATTTCAGGTAACTGGTGGGGTAGAGCATTTCCTGCATGCCCGGACCGCCTTTCGGGCCCTCGTAGCGGATGATCACCACCTCACCGGGCTTGACCTCGTCGCTGAGAATGCCGGCCACGGCGGAATCCTGGCTCTCGAACACCCGCGCCTTGCCTTCAAACACGTAGATGCTCTCGTCCACCCCGGCGGTTTTCACCACGCAGCCGTCCAGGGCAATGTTGCCGTAGAGCACGGCCAGCCCGCCTTCCGACGAGTAGGCGTGCTCCACCGATCGGATGCAGCCGGTGGCGCGGTCACCGTCCAGGGTCGGCCAGCGGGTGCTTTGGCTGAACGCGGTCTGGGTCGGGATGCCGGCCGGGCCGGCCTTGTAGAAGTCCACCACCTCGGGCGTGGGCGAGCGCATGATGTCCCAGGTTTCCAGCGCCTCACGCATGGTCTTGCTGTGCACCGTGGGCAGGTCGGTGTTGATCAGACCGCCGCGTTCCAGTTCCCCGAGGATGCCCATGATACCGCCGGCCCGGTGTACGTCCTCCATGTGGTACTTGGGCGAGTTGGGCGCCACCTTGCACAGCTGCGGCACCTTCCGCGACAGCTGGTCGATCTCGTTCAGGGTAAACGGCACGCCGCCCTCCTGGGCCGCGGCCAGCAGGTGCAGGATGGTGTTGGTGGAGCCACCCATGGCGATGTCCATCACCATGGCATTCTCGAACGCGGCCATGGAGGCGATGCTGAGCGGCAGCACGCTGGCGTCGTCTTCCTCGTAATAGCGGCGCGCATTCTCCACAATCTGACGGCCCGCCTGCAGGAACAGCTGTTCGCGGTCGGCGTGGGTGGCCAGCATCGAGCCGTTGCCCGGCAGGGCCAGGCCGATGGCCTCGGTCAGGCAGTTCATGGAGTTGGCGGTGAACATACCGGAGCAGGAGCCACAGGTCGGGCAGGCGCTGCGCTCGTACTCGGCCACGGTTTCGTCATCGGCATTCGGGTCGGCGGCAATGACCATGGCGTCCACCAGGTCGAGCTTGTGCTCGGACAGCTTGGTCTTGCCCGCTTCCATCGGACCGCCGGACACGAAGATGGTGGGAATGTTCAGGCGCATGGCGGCCATCAGCATGCCCGGGGTGATCTTGTCGCAGTTGGAGATGCACACCAGGGCGTCGGCGCAGTGGGCGTTGACCATGTACTCCACGGAATCGGCGATGATCTCCCGGGACGGCAGGGAATAGAGCATGCCGTCGTGGCCCATGGCGATGCCGTCGTCGACCGCGATGGAGTTGAACTCCTTGGCCACACCGCCGGCGGCTTCGATTTCGCGGCACACCAACTGCCCAAGATCCTTCAGGTGGACGTGTCCGGGTACGAACTGGGTAAAGGAGTTGGCAACTGCAATGATCGGCTTGCCAAAATCCTCGTTTTTCATACCGGTGGCGCGCCAGAGGGCGCGAGCGCCGGCCATGTTACGGCCAGCGGTGGAAGTCCGCGAACGATACTGAGGCATGGTGTTCTGTTCTCTCTGTTGGGACCCAGCGGTGGGTGTCGGTTGGCGTTGTGCAGCCCAGAAGTCTACCAGATTAGACTGCCGGCGCATGGTTGTTTTGCCGGACCCTGATTACAATGAGTAACAATAGTGTGAATCCGCTGATGGATGGCCGTGTCACAAGGAGCTTGCCTATGGCTGGCGAAGGCAGCCTGCCGCTTCGTCGTCTCAAAGAATTTCAGCCGCTGAACCGACTCACCGACGACCAGTTGGTGTTGCTGGCGAGCCGGGCCGAACGTCGGACCCATGGACCCGGCCAGCGGGTGCTGGAGCGGGGCGTCCGGGATGGCCTGGATTTCTTCCTGGTGTCCGGTCAGGTGGAACTGGCCTCGGCCGACGGACGGACCCTGCTGATCCAGGCCGAGACCGAGCAGGCGCTCAACCCGATTGCCCGGTTGCAGCCGCGGGTGTACGAGGTTACGGCGGTCAAACCCTGCGAGTTCCTGGTGGTGGAGCAGGACATCCTGACCCAGATGTTGCGCACGGCGCCGGTGGACCAGGTGGAACTGAACGCCGACGACGGCCCCGGCGGCGAAAGTGAGGAACACGCGCTGCTGATGGCGTTCTACGCGGAGTTGCGCACCAATCAGATCAAACTGCCCAGCGTGCCGGACGTGGCCTGGAAAGTGCGCCGGACGGTAGACCGCGAGGACTCCACGGCCGAGCAGGTGGCCCACGCAGTGTCCGCCGATCCGGCCATGGCGCTCAAGCTGGTGCGCGCGTGCAACAGTCCCCTGTACCGGGGCTTCAGTGACGTCCGCAACGTGCGTGAAGCGGTGGTGCGGCTGGGCATGCGCACCACCCGGCAGCTGGTGACCGTGTTCTCGATGCGCGAGGTGTTCAACACCCGGCAGGTGGCGCTGCAAAAGGAAATGGAGCGGCTCTGGCGCCATTCCCGTGAGGTGGCCGCGCTGGCCTGGGTGCTGGCGGACCACGCCACCCGGCTGAATCCGGAGGAGGCGATGCTGGCGGGGTTGCTGCATGACATCGGGGTGGTGCCGGTGCTGGTGCAGGCGGAACACCACAACCGCCTGTTCGCCAATCCGGACCGGCTCCATCACGCCGTGCAGGAGCTGCGCGCCGACGTCGGGGCCGCGGTGCTGGAAAGCTGGTCGTTTCCGCCGGCTTTCGCTGAGGCGGTTCGGCACGCCGAGGACTGGGCCTACGAGGCGCGTGAGGCCGAACCGACCCTGGTCGATGTGGTGATCGTGGCCCAGTTGCATGCGATGATTGGCTCGAACCAGAATGCCAACCTGCCGCGCTTTGACCAGGTGCCGGCGTACCGCCGGCTGGGCGAGCTGGAGTTGAATGCGTCCAGGAGTCTGCAGTTGCTGACCGAAGCCAGGGCCCGGGTCGAGGAAGTGCAGCAGTTGTTATCCATTCGCTGACCGTTGAGGTCTGAACAATCTGGAGTCCGCCGAGCGGTGACCTGTACTGATATGAACGTACCCCTGTTTCCTCTCAATTCCATCGTTCTCCCCCGCGGGAGAATCCCGCTGCAGCTGTTCGAGCCCCGCTACATCGACATGCTCACCCGCTGCCTGAAAGAGGATCGGGGGTTCGTGGTGGTGCTGCTGCGCGATGGCGCCGAAACCGGCCGCACCGCGTCCTATTACGACATCGGCACCTACGTGCGCATCATTGATTTCCAGCAGCTCGACAACGGCTTGCTGGGGATCACCGTGGAGGGCACCGCCAAGGTCTCGGTCGTCCGGAGCTGGCAGCAGGACGACGGCTTGAACGTCGGGGATGTCGAAGTGCTGCTGAATGAGGCCGACAGCGACGTACCGGAGCGCTTCAACGAGTTGCCGTCGGTGTTGCGGGCCCTGTTCAAGCACCCGGTGGTTCGGGATCTGGACATGGACGTGGACTACCAGGACGCCCGGGACGTGGGCTGGCGTCTGACCGAACTCCTGCCCCTGGACAAACAGGAAAAGCAGCGTCTGGTGGAGTTGCAGGATCCGCTGGAGCGACTGAGCCGCTTGCAGGAACTGCTGGAGGCCCTGGAGCAGGGCTAGACCGGCACGAACGCCAGCCGGGCGCCGGGCCACTGGACGGCAACATAGACGACCGTGAAGATCAGCCAGGCCACCCCGGCGAGCACCATGGTCAGATCCGGCGACAGGTGAATCCGGTCGTAGCGACTGTAACTGGCCCGGACCGCACCGGTGATCGCCAGCCCCAGCAGGATGCCGCCAACCACATCGGTAAACCAGTGTACCCCCAGATACAGGCGGCTGATCGCCACCGGCAGCAGTGGCAGCGACAGCAGCACGTAGGTCTGCCAGCGCTGGCGCTGGTGGCCCTCACCGGCAACAAAACCGGCCACCATGGTCACCAGCACGGTAATTCCGGCACTGTGGCCGCTGGGAAAGGCCCCTGAGCTCGGTGGGCCAAAAACCGCCTCCGGACGGGCCACGCCGAGGGTGGCCTTGAGCACCGTCACCAGCACGAAGGTCAGTACCGCCGCCACTACCACATGCACCGCGGCCGCGTAGTAACCCCGGAACGACAGCGCCAGGACCGCCAGAACCGCGGCTGCGGTCAGCACTGGCGGGTCGCCCAGCAAGGTGGCGACAATCACCGGCGTGTCGAGCAGGGGGTGTCGAAGCTGGATGAGCCAGTCCAGGGCCAGTTGATTGAACGGCTCCAGCATATCGGTCTGGGTGGCCAGCTGGCCCCAGAGCAACAGCAGGCTGGAGGCGCCCAGGGTCAGCATCAGTGAGGCGAGGGGGAACTCGCCCCGGCGATCCGGGCGGTGGTTGGTGTACAGACGCCAGAACCGGTGGGTGGTGTCGTACTGGGCCATGCGCCGCTCCAGCCAGGAATACAGCCGGCTGCCCTCGCCAAAACCCAGCTGGAACTGGATCAGGACCAGGTACACCAGCAGGATCACCGCCAGGCTGATGCCGATCACCGGGTAGAAATGCGCCGGCGGCCGGATCTCGCTGGCCAGCGCGCCACCGACCAGGAAACCGGGCAGGATGTACACCGGCGCCCAGCCGACGGCGGAGGCAACGTTAAACGCCAGGAACCGGCGCCAGGGCATCAGGAAGGCGCCGGCAACCAGCGGAATGACCGGGCGGATGGGGCCGACGAAACGGCCGATCACCACGCTCTTGCCACCGTGCTGGCGAAAGAATGCCTCGCCCTTGGCGATGGCCTTGGGGTAGCGACTCAGGGGCCAGACGACATCAAGCCGACCCTGGAGCTTGCGGCCGAGGGCGAAGCTGATGGTGTCGCCAGCGATGGCGCCGAGGCCAGCCCACAGCAGTGCCTCGGTCAGCGCCATGCCGGTCTGCCCGGCCAGGGCGGCAAAGGCGAACAGGAAGGCGACGCCGGGCACCAGAATGCCGGCCAGCGCCAGGGACTCCACCAGGGCGGTGCTGAACAGCGCCAGGGCCAGCCAGCCGGGGTGCATGCTCAACCAGGCCGACAGAGCGTTCAGCCAGTCGGTGCTCATGCCGCGATGGACTCTCCGGCGCTGAACCAGACCGCGTCGGCGCCCCGTCGGCGGGCCTCCTGCATGGCGTCATGGGCGCGCTTGCGCAGCCCGTCGGTGCGGGTGTCGCCACTGCCCCGGGTGGTGCAGCCCAGGCTGACGGTGGCCTTGCCGACCACCGGCCACTGGTGCTCGGCGATGGTGCGACGGATACGCTCGGCGATCACCCGTACGCCTTCCTCGGGGGTGAAGGGCAGGATCAGGAAAAATTCCGAGTCGTTCAGGGTGTACAGGGTGTCGCCGGCGCGGATAACGCTGAACAGGTGCTCGGTCATGTCCCGGAACAGATTCTGGACCCCGGCCTTGCCGTGGAGGTCGGCAACCTCATCGGCGTAGTCGATGCTCAGGTCGATCACCGACAAGGGGTGGCCGGTGGCGATGGCGCGGCTGATTTCCTTCTGCAGGGTTTCGTCCAGGAACCGGGCGTTGTGGGCGCCGGTCACCGGGTCGGTGATTGCCAGATCCTCGGCCGACTGGGCCATGTGGTCGTAATGCCAGGTGTAGAGCGAGACCGCGGTGAGCAGGGCCAGCAGGCCGGCAATGACCGTGACCGCGTCGGCCACCGGGGTTTGCAGCAACAGCACCGCAGACGTGGGCAGCAGCAGGAGCAGCGACAGCACCACGCCCTGGCGCAGGGGCAGCACCAGCAGGTTGAGCACCAGCAGGGGCATGGCCCAGTGCACGATGCCCGGGCTATTCAGGGTCAGGATCGCGGCCAACAGGCCGCTGTTGAGCCCGGACAGGATGATCAGGTGGCCGGGGGCGGACAGCTGGTGGCGCCGGCACAGGAAGGTGTAGGTCAGGCCGGCCAGGGTCAGCACCGCCATGCCCGCGGCCAAGTAAAACAGCTCGTAAAAACCGAAGCGCAGATTCTGTAGCGCGAGGGAAATGATGAACAGGGTCGCCAGGCCGTAGCCGATGCTGTGGGTCCAGGTACGCAGCCGGGTTTCGGTCATGATGCGGGTCCTTCTGACGAGGAGTGGCCGGCACTGTTCGACTGGTTCCAGGCGCTGTAGGCCTGGGTCCGGTTGCCACCCTGCTGCTGGGCCCGGCGCAGGGCGTTGGCGGCGCTTTGCTGCAGGCTGTCGGCGTCGTCGCCAATGTTCAGGCCGGCAATGCCGGTACTGACGGTCAGGGCCATGCCGTGGGATTCGAGCAGGGTGCACAGGCCCTTGCGGATGATCTCCGAACGCTGGATGGCATCGGTGGTGGCGATGCCCGGCAGGATCACCAGGAACTGCAGGTCGGCCACCCGGTAGTAGGTGTCGAAGTCGCGAATCTGGGAGTGCAGGTAGCGGCCGATGCGCGGCAGGATGGAGCGGATGTCGGCGTCCGGATCGTGGTCGCTCAGGTGGGTGTCGAGCCCGATCATGATGATCGACATGTCGGTGCCTTCACGCTCGCTGCGCTGGATTTCCTTGTGCAGGTCGGCCGACAGGTACTCCCGGCTGGCGGCCTGGGTCAGCTCGTCGGTCCGGCGCAGCGGCGCCAGTTGCCGGCTCTTGTATTCGCGCAGAAACACCAGCAGACCGGAGAGCAGGGCGGTCAGCAGGAACGCGCTGACCATCTGGTGGCGATCGGCCAGACCGGTCGCCAGCGGAATGGCCAGGCCGGTCAGCGCCATCACCGCCAGGGTGATGGCCATGGCCAGGCCCCGGGCCACCAGGGCAAAAGCCAGCAGGGGGATCACATAGAGCCAGTGACTCAGGGCCCAGGGGCCGGTCCAGAAACTGGTGAGCAGCAACAACAGGAGAGCGATGAAGAACAGCTGCTGCAGTTGGGGCCAGGGCATGCGTTCGCGACTGGTGTGAAAGGTGGGGCCGCAGATCACGATGCCGGCGGCGGCGGCCGCGGTGGCGGCGGTCAGCGCTTCGCCGAAGGCGCCGCTGAGCGCGGCGACGGCGATCAGGGCCACGAAACCGGCCCGGGACAGTCTGCTCAACAGAAATTTATCGGCCAGCTGGGCCATGGTGTCCTTCCTTCTGGAAACTCCCTAAGTATGTGGCATACCGCCGGATAATAATATCCGTTTGGGGTGCGTACTTGAAACGGGAAAGGTAAAGTTAGCCGGTAATAGTGAATTTCGCTGGAACACACGAAGGTAATCGGATGGATATTGCAGCTTACATGGCTGAAGTGGGGGAGCAGGCGCGCGCCGCGGCGACCCAGGTGGCACGTTCAACCACGGCCGTGCGCAACCAGGCGTTGCTGGCCACCGCCGAGGCGCTGGACGCCGCCCGGGACGCGTTGGTCACCGCCAACATCAGGGATCTGGAAAACGGCCGCCGAAACGGGTTGGATGGCGCCATGCTGGATCGCCTGGAACTGACTCCGGAGCGCATCGACACCATGATCGAGGGACTGCGCCAGGTGGCGTCGCTGCCTGACCCGATTGGCGAAATCACCGACATGACCTTCCGACCGTCCGGCATCCAGGTGGGCAAGATGCGGGTGCCGCTCGGGGTCATCGGTATCATCTACGAATCCCGCCCGAACGTGACGGTGGAGGCGGCCAGTCTGTGCCTGAAATCCGGCAACGCGACCATCCTGCGGGGCGGGTCCGAAGCCATCGAATCGAACCAGGCGATCGCCCGCTGCCTGGCCCAGGGCCTGGCCGAGGCCGGACTGCCGGAATCCGCGGTGCAGGTGGTCAAGACCACCGACCGGGCGGCCGTGGGCGAGCTGATCACCATGCCCAAGTACGTCGATGTAATCGTGCCCCGGGGCGGCAAGGGCCTGATCGAGCGGATCAGCCGGGACGCCCGGGTACCGGTCATCAAACACCTGGACGGCGTCTGCCACGTCTACATCGACAGCCACGCCGACCCGGAAAAGGCCCTGGCGGTTGCGGTCAACGCCAAGACCCAGCGTTACGGCACCTGCAACACCATGGAAACCCTGCTGTTGGATGGCGAAATTGCCGACGACATCCTGCCCCTGCTGGCGCCTGCGTTTGCCGAGAAGGGCGTGGAGCTGCGCGGCTGCGAGCGCACCCGGGCCATCATCGACGCCAACGAGGCGACCGAGGCCGACTGGGAGGCGGAGTACCTGGGCCCGATTCTGGCGGTGCGGGTGGTGGACGGACTGGACGGCGCCATCGCGCACATCAACCGCTACAGCTCCCAGCACACCGACAGCATCATCACCGAGAACTACACCCGGGCCCGCCGGTTCATCACCGAGGTGGATTCGAGCTCGGTCATGGTCAATGCCTCGACCCGGTTCGCCGACGGATTCGAGTATGGCCTGGGCGCGGAAATCGGCATCTCCACCGACAAGATCCACGCCCGCGGCCCGGTCGGACTTGAGGGCCTGACCTCGCAGAAATACGTGGTCTTCGGCGACGGCCACATCCGGACCTGATGCCGATGCACGTCATCTACGGCGGCACCTTCGATCCGGTGCACCATGGCCACCTGCGGCTGGCCCTGGAGCTGAGTGACCGGTTCGGCGGTGCCCGGATCAACCTGGTGCCCTGTCACATCCCGCCCCATCGCGGCGACACCGGCGCCACCGCCGAGCAGCGTCTGGCCCTGCTCAAGCTGGCGGTGGCGGGCGAGCCCCAGTTGCAGGTGGATGATCGCGAACTGGTGCGGGCCGGGGCTTCCTACACCGCCGATACCCTGCGCCAGTTGCGCCAGGAATTGGGCGCGGACGTGCCCCTGGTGATGGTGGTCGGCACCGATGCCTTCGCCGGTTTCGACCGCTGGCGGGACTGGCAGCAGATTCCCGATCTGGCGCACATCGTGGTGGTGCGCCGGCCCGGGCCCGGGCTGGATCCGGCGGGCGAACCCGCGCGCCTGCTGGTGCGCCGCCAGGCATCGGGTCTCCAGGCCCTGCACGAGCAGCCCGCGGGCCTGGTGCTGGAACTGGATCCGCCGCTGCTGGACATCTCCGCCACCGGTATCCGGGAGCGCATCGCGGATGGCCGGTCACCGCGCTACCTGGTGCCCGATCCGGTGTGGGACGAGATTCGACGACAGGGGCTCTACCGAGCCTGCCCTGGCGGGAACTTTTAGTGCTACAATCGCGTCTGAATATGACTTTTCGGGCGGCCATCCTGGCCGACGCCCGTCCAACAGGGTGATTATGCAGGCAGAACAACTGAAAGAACTGGTAGTAAACGCGCTGGAAGATGTGAAAGCACAGGACATCAGTGTGATTGATGTCCGTGACCGTACCAGCGTCACCGACTTCATGGTTCTGGCATCCGGAACGTCCAACCGTCATGTAAAATCCCTCGCCGATTCCGTGGTCTCTGAGGCCAAGGACGAGGGCGTGCGCGCCAGCAATGTTGAAGGCGCGGCCGCCAGCGACTGGATTCTGGTCGATCTGGGCGACGTGGTGGTGCACGTCATGATGCCCGCCACCCGGGAGTTCTACGATCTGGAGCGTTTCTGGCGCGATGCCCCGGATCTTGGTGTTGCAGGCAGCGAATAACCATGCGTTTACGTCTGATCTGCGTGGGGCAGAAGATGCCCGACTGGGTCAGTGCAGGGTATAACGATTACGCCCGCCGGATGCCTCCGGAACTGCCCCTGGAACTGGTCGAGATCCCCGTGGCCCATCGAGGCAAGAACCCGGACATTCCCCGACTCATGCAACGCGAGAGCGACGCCGTGCTGGCGGCCGCCGGTCCGAAGGATCGGGTGGTGGCGCTGGAAGTGGGCGGCCGGCCCTGGTCCACGGAAAAGCTGGCGAGCCAGCTCGAGAACTGGCAGCAGGACGGTCGCGACGTCAGCTTCCTGGTGGGCGGCCCCGACGGTCTCGCCGACGCCTGCCGGCAGCGCGCCGACCAGCAGTGGTCGCTCTCCCCCCTGACCCTTCCGCACCCGCTGGTGCGGGTCCTGCTCGCCGAGCAGTTGTACCGGGCCTGGTCCATCACCCGCAACCATCCCTACCACCGGGCCTAGGGGACGCGTATGCCGTGGGGTGAATTCAAGGATACCGCCGCCGAGCGTCGCCTGTTCCAGCGCCGGACCATGGTCATGCTGTCCATTGTCATGCTGCTGATCGTCGGGCTCCTGGCCCGCATGTACCAGCTGCAGGTGGTCGAGCACGACATCTACACCACCCTGTCGGACAAGAACCGGGTCCAGGTCCAATCGGTGCCGCCGCCCCGGGGGCTGGTCTACGATCGCAACCGCACCCTGCTGGCGGAAAACCGGCCGGTGTTCAGTGTCACCCTGGTGCCCGAGCGAGTGGAGGGGATGGAGCAGACCCTGACCCAGCTTGGCGCCATCCTGGACATTTCCGAGGAGGATCGGGACCGCTTCCAGCGTCGGCTGCAGGAGCCGCGCCGGCCGTTCCAGGAAATCCCGCTGCGCTACGACCTCGACGAGCAGGAAATGGCGCGCCTGGCGGTGCACCGGCACGAACTGCCCGGGGTCGAGGTCAAGGCCGAGCTGGTGCGCTACTACCCCCACAGCGAGCTGACCGCCCACGCCCTGGGCTTTGTTGGCCGTATCAACCGGGATGAGTTGCAGCGGATCGATCCGGTCAATTACGCCGGCACCAACTACATTGGCAAGTCCGGCATCGAGCGGTTCTACGAAGAGGTGCTGCACGGCAAGGTCGGCTACCAGCACGTAGAAACCAACGCCCGGGGCCGGACCATGCGGGTGCTGGAGCGGGAAAACCCGGTACCCGGGGAAGACCTGCAGCTGCATCTGGATCTGCGCCTGCAGAAACGCGCCCACGACCTGCTCGATGGCCGGCGCGGCGCCATCGTGGCCATCGAACCGGCCACCGGCGGCATCCTGGCCCTGGCCAGTGTGCCCGGATTCGACGCGAACAAATTCGTCACCGGCATCAGCGTCAGCGACTACCGCGAACTGAGCGAAAGCCGCGACAAGCCGCTGTTCAACCGGGCGCTGCGGGGCCAGTACCCGCCGGGCTCCACCATGAAGCCGATGCTCGCCATTGCGGCCCTGGACAGTGGCGCCACCACCCGGGACTACACCATCTGGGACCCGGGCTATTTCAAGCTGACCGAGTCCGGTCGCCGCTACCGGGACTGGAAACGCAGTGGCCATGGCTGGGTCAACCTGATGGACGCCATGGCCGAATCCTGCGACGTCTATTACTACGACATCGCGGTCAAGATGGGCGTCGACACCATGTACGAGTACCTGTCCCGGTTCGGCTTCGGCGAAGACGCGGCACTGGACGTGTCCGGCGCCCTCAGTGGCCTGCTGCCGTCCCGGGACTGGAAGCGGGCGACCCGCAACGAGCCCTGGTACCCGGGGGATTCGGTCAACCTCGGCATCGGCCAGGGCTTTATGTTGGCAACCCCCCTGCAGCTGGCCACGGCGACCTCGCTCATTGCCAATCGCGGGCGTTGGATCGAGCCGCGGCTGTTGAAGGCCATCGAGGGCGATACCCCGGTCAGTGAATTCCTGCCTGACGCGACCCACGAACCCCTGGAGCTGAAGAACCCGGACGACTGGGACTACGTGGTCGAGACCATGGCCGAGGTCATGCACGGCCGGAAGGGGACGGCACGCCAGGTCGGTCGCGGCGCCCCCTATCGGATGGCCGGCAAGACCGGGACCGCCCAGGTCTTCAGTCTGGCCGAAGACGAGGAATACGACGCCGAGGAAATCCGGGAGCGGCTGCGGGATCACGCCCTGTTCGTGGGCTTTGCCCCGGTCGACAACCCTCGGATTGCGGTCGCGGTGATTGTCGAGAACGGCGGTGGCGGCAGCAGTACCGCGGCGCCGGTGGCCCGGGAACTGTTCGATGCCTGGCTGCTGGAGTTGGACACCGAGGACGGCGCAGGTACCGTGGCGGGCAATCCCGAGCGCGAAGGAGGCGCGGGCTGATGGCGCTGAATGATTTTGCGGACTCCTCGGCCAGCCGCTCCCTGGGGCGGCCCCAGGGCATCTGGTCGGCCCTGCACCTGGACCCGATCCTGCTGGTGTTGTTGCTGGCCCTGATTTCCGGCGGCCTATTCATTCTCTACAGCGGCGCCGACCGCAACATCGATGTGGTCAAAGCCCAGGGCATTCGCCTGGGCGTGGCCTTCGTGGTCATGCTGGTGTTCGCCCAGCTCGACCCTTCGGTGTTCCGGCGTTGGGCCCCCTGGCTGTACGGCGCCGGCATTGCGGCGTTGCTGGCGGTGTTGCTGGTCGGGGTCGGGGCCAAGGGCGCCCAGCGCTGGCTGGCCATTCCCGGTCTGCCCCGGTTCCAGCCGTCCGAATTGATGAAGCTGGTGGTGCCGATGATGGCGGCCTGGTACCTGTCGCGTCATTACCTGCCGCCGCGGTTCCGCCACGTGTGCGCCGGTCTGGCCATCGTGCTGGTGCCGATGATGATGATCATCCAGCAGCCGGACCTGGGCACCTCGCTGCTGGTGGGCATGGCCGGGTTGTTCGTGGTGTTCTTTGCCGGTATCAGCTGGAAACTGATCACCGCCTTCGTGGCGATGGTGTCGGTGGCCGCGCCCATGATGTGGTTCTTCGTCATGCGCGATTACCAGAAGCAGCGGGTCCTGACCCTGCTGGACCCTCAGAGCGATCCCCTGGGCGCGGGCTGGAACATCATCCAGTCCAAGACCGCCATTGGCTCCGGCGGGATCGACGGTAAGGGCTGGCTGCAGGGCACCCAGTCGCACCTGGAATTCCTGCCGGAAAGCCACACCGATTTCATCGTCGCCGTGCTGGCCGAGGAGTTTGGCTTCATCGGCATGCTGGTGCTGATGACCCTCTATTTCCTGATCATCCTGCGCTGCCTGTACATTTCGGTGACGGCCCAGGACTCGTTCAGCCGGTTGCTTGCCGGCGCCCTGACCATGACCTTTTTCATCTACATCTTCGTCAACGTCGGCATGGTCAGCGGGCTGCTGCCGGTGGTTGGGGTGCCACTGCCGCTGATTTCCTACGGGGGCACCTCCGGGGTCACGCTGATGGCGGCGTTCGGGGTGCTGATGTCGATCCACACCCACCGGCGAATGATCAGCGCCTAGCCCGCGGCCCGGAACGTGGCGGGCGGGTAATGGTGAATCCAGGTTATAACCCGTTACAATAAGGCCAAAATTGCCTGCGCGGACGTGGGTGATGATCAGGCAAGAGGAATCCCGGACAGTGAATTGCAAACTCCCGCTCTCATGGCTACTGGCGACGATGTGCGCACTGGTGCTCGCTGGCTGCGCGTCCGCGCCGGCGACCGACCACTCGTCCCGGTACACCATCGATCAGGATCGCGCCCCGTCCGGCAACTTCGACGCCTCCGGCTTGCCCGACGCCCGGCCCAAGTATGAGCCACCCCGGCGGGCCGGCAACAAATCCCCGTACACCGTCTGGGGCAAACAGTACCAGGTGATGGCCAGCAACGACGGCTACGTCGCCCGGGGCATCGCCAGCTGGTACGGCGAGAAATTTCACGGCCACAAGACCTCCAATGGCGAGACTTTCAACATGTACGCCATGTCGGCCGCTCACAAATCGATGCAGATTCCCGGCTACGCCCGGGTGACCAACCTGGACAACGGCCGGTCGGTGATCGTCCGGGTCAACGACCGCGGTCCCTTCCACGGCGACCGGCTGATCGACCTGTCCTACGCGGCGGCGAAAAAACTCGGCTACCAGTCCCGGGGCACCGCCCGGGTCGAGGTCGCGGCCATTACCGTACGGCCGGACGGCTCGATGACCCTGGCCGGCCAGCCCTTCGCCCCCGGCGACACCGTAAGCTATGCTGATACCCCGGTGGTGGCCAGTGGCGACACCGCGAACGGCGAGCAGGCCCTGTTCGTGCAGCTGGGGTCGTTCAGCAGCCGCGACCCGGCGCAGCAGCTGTTGGTCCGGGCCCAGGCGGTGCTGGAGGACCCCATGCGGGTGCGCGCCATCGATACCGTCACCGGCCGCTTCCACCGGGTTCAGGTTGGCCCCTTCGCCGACGAGGCCAGCGCCCGGCGCATCCAGAACCTGCTGGAGTCCCGGGGCTTCGCCCAGTCGATCCTGCTGACCGACTCGCAGTAACCGGACCCGAGCCACCAAACCAGACACACACCCAACCAAAAAATGACTAAACCCATGGCCCTTACATCTTTGCTTCGTCCTTTTTCGATCGTACTTGCCCTGAGCCTGGTGCTGGTGGGCAACGCCTTTGCCCAGTCGGTGCTGATTCCGTCGCCGCCGCAGATCGCCGGCAGCTCCTACGTGCTGATGGACCCGAAAAGTGGCCGGATCATCATGGAAGAGAACAGCCATGAGCGTCTGCCGCCGGCCAGTCTGACCAAGATGATGACCGCCTACATCGTGGAGCGGGAACTGGATGAAGGCCGCATCGCCATGTCCGACATGGTGCCGATCAGTGTCCGGGCCTGGAAAACCGAAGGCTCGCGGACCTTCGTCCGGGAGGGCACCAGCGTGCCGGTGGAAACCCTGCTGAAAGGGGTCATCATTCAGTCCGGAAACGACGCCTCTGTGGCACTGGCCGAGTTCGTGGCCGGCAGCGAGGACGCTTTCGTCGACATCATGAACCAGCAGGCGCAACTGTTGGGCATGAAGGACACCCATTTCGAGAACGCTACCGGTCTGCCGTCCCCGGAGCATTTCTCCACCGCCTACGATCTGGCCTTGCTGGCCCGGGCCATCATCAACGACTACCCGGAAAATTACCCGATCTACGCGGAGAAGCACTTTACCTACAACAACATCCGGCAGCCGAACCGCAATAGCCTGCTGTGGCGTGACGACAGCGTCGATGGCCTGAAGACCGGCCACACCGAGGAAGCGGGCTATTGCCTGGTGGCCTCGGCCAAGCGCAACGACACCCGCTTTATCGCCGTGGTGATGGGCACCAGCAGCACTGAAGCCCGGTCCCAGGAAGTCCAGAAAATGCTGAACTATGGCTTCCGCTACTACGAGAGCGAGCGCCTGTTCCGCACTGGTCAGGAACTGATGAAGGCCCGGGTCTGGGCGGGTCAGTCCGACCAGCTGTCGGTGGGCCTGACCGACGACGTCTTCGTGACCATCCCCCGCGGATCCCGCAACGACCTGGAATCCACGGTAGACCTTGATTCGGTGATCAAAGCACCCATTAACGTGGGGGACGAGCTTGGCCGGGTCCGGGTCAGCCTCAACGGCGATGTCCTGGTCGATCAGCCGGTACTGGCCCTGACCGACGTGCCCGAGGGTGGCTTCTTTAAGCGCATCTGGGACGCCATCAAGCTCTTTTTCGTTCAGTTGTTTCAATAAGGGTGACGCCTGGTCCCCGGGAGTATCAGCGGCATGAGTGAGCCGAAAGCACCAAAAATCGAATTTCCCTGCGACTACGTCATCAAGGTCATCGGGGACTCCGCACCGGACTTCGTCGAGTTCGTTGTCAAGGTGGTGGAGCAGCACGCCCCGGGCATCCGCGAGGAGCACATCTCGGTCAACAAGAGCAGCAACGGCCGGTTCTCCTCGGTCCAGCTCACCATCGTCGCCACCGGGGAACCGCAGCTCAAGGCCCTGTTCGAGGGCCTGAAGGCCAGCGGCCGGGTCCATATGGTGCTCTGACCCCATGACCGACCTGATCGTGCGTTCGCTGGGCCAGCAGCCCTACATGGAAACCTGGGAGGCGATGAAATCGTTCACCGCCGAGCGGGACGCCAGCGTTACCGACGAACTCTGGTGCCTGGAACACCCCCGGGTCTACACCCAGGGGCAGGCGGGTAAAGCCGAGCACCTGTTGGCACCGGGCGACATCCCGGTGATCCCGGTGGACCGGGGTGGGCAGGTGACCTACCACGGCCCCGGTCAGCTGGTGATCTACCTGATGCTGGACCTCAGTCGCAGCAAGCTGGGGGTGCGCTCCCTGGTGGACCAGATCGAGCAGGCCATCGTGCGCACCCTGGCAGAGCTGGACATTGAGGCGGCGCCGCGCGCGGATGCGCCCGGGGTGTACGTGGGCGCGGCCAAGATTGCCTCGCTCGGCCTGCGGGTGCGCCGGGGTTGTTCGTTCCATGGCTTGGCGCTGAACGTGGCCATGGACATGGAGCCCTTCCGCCGCATCAACCCCTGCGGCTATGCCGGCATGGCCATGACCCAGGTCTCGGAGTTCCAGCCCGAGGCCACCGTGGCGGACCTGGAGCAGCGCCTGGTCGCCCAGCTGGTCAAGGGACTGGGTGCCGACGCCGTGGACTACCGCCAGGGCTGGTAGCCGTCAGGCTGCCGTTTCTTCCTCACCGATGCACGCCTGATTGCGGCCCCGGGCCTTGGCCCGGTACAGGGCCTCGTCGGCCCGCTGCAACAGGCGATCCAGGGATTCCGAGTGACGGATCCCGGCCACCCCGATACTGATCGTTGCCCGCACCGGGGTCTTGTCGACCTCGATCGAAGCGCCCGCGATGGCTTCGCGGATGCGGTTGGCCAACTGCACCGCCTCCTCCGGTTCGGTTTCCGGCAGCAGGGCGAGAAATTCCTCACCGCCCCAGCGCGATAACGTGTCGATCTTCCGGCTCTGGGCGCGCAGGGTGTCGGCCACCAGGACCAGCAATTCGTCGCCGACGTGATGACCGTGGGTGTCGTTGATGGTCTTGAACAGGTCCACGTCCATCAGCAGCACGGAAAACGGGCGTCCGTTGCGCAGGTACCGGTGCTGCTCCCCTTCCAGCTGGGCCAGGGCTTCGCGCCGATTGGCCAGGCCGGTCAGGGCGTCGTGCTTGGCGGCGTATTCGAACTCGTTGGCCAGTCGCATCAGGCTCAGCTTGCTGCGGCGCCGACTCTGGTCAAGGATGTAGCAGGTCACCATCTCGAAGCCGAGCGCCGCCAGCATGGTCAGGCGGAAACTGGAGCTGTAGGGCGAATCTATGACCCAATCGCCGATCGGGCTGAACAGCAGGGCCAGGGCGGCATAGCCCCCGGCACAGGCGCGTACGCCGACCCGGGCGTTGCTGATGTAGAAGATGATCGGGGGGTAGGCGAACAGCCAGAGTACCGCCGAGCCCCCTTCCACCGCGCCCACCGCCAGATAGGTGAACAGGGCGGTAATCAGGGTGATGAACCCTCGGCGATGGAGAGTTTCCCGCCGCAACACCCCGTACAGGCCTGCGTTGAGGGCCAGCAGCGTGGCCGTGGCGATCAGAATCGTAGGCGTAATGGGGTCGCCCAGAACAGACGAGCGCCAGCCGAAAAACAGCAGCAACGGCATGGCAAACACCGTCAGCCAGTTGATCAGGACCGGAACCGGGATTTCCCCTTTCACACGAAACTGGGACAGCCTGGGGTCGGTGGTTGAGTAGGAACCATCGGGCATGTGCGGGTCTTATTGTTGTGAAGCGGGTCAGGGCGACTCTGAGCCCCATACTAGACCGGTTTTGGGCCGAACACTGTGTAAAATCGTAAACTGTGTAACAGCGCCGCGTCGGGCGGGCTGGCGGATGCATTGGCCCGGCCGCCAGGGTTGGTGGGTCGCATCGGTTGGGTCAGGTCGATACAGTATCCGTATAATGCCCGGAACCGTCGGTCACGGTGACATTTTCGATCCGCATAGGTCCTTCATGGCAACCAGACGTTCAGGAAAATCGGTTTCCCGCATCAAAACCGGCAGTTTCGAGCGCCGATTGAGTCTCACCCGCGCTGGACTGTACGCCGGTACCCGGATGGCCTCGCACATGGCGACCAACTGGTTCACCAACCGCGAGAAGCGCGAGAAAAAACACCGCGCCATGCTGTCCAGCCAGGCCCAGTTTCTGGTCGAGGAACTGGGGCAACTGAAAGGCAGTGTGGTGAAGATCGGTCAGGTGATGGCGCTGTATGGCGAGCACTTCCTGCCCGAGGAGGTGACCGAAGCCCTGCACACCCTGGAGGACCAGACCACCGCCCTGGAATGGTCGAGCATCGAGCGGGTGCTGAAACGGGAGTTGGGGGCGGATCGACTGGCCGAACTGGAGGTGGATCCGGAGCCCATCGGTGCCGCCTCCCTGGGCCAGGTGCACCGGGCGGTCCGGCGCAGCGATGGTCTGGAGCTGGTGCTCAAGGTCCAGTACCCCGGGGTCGCCGACGCCGTGGACAGCGACCTCAATGCCGTCGCCCAGCTGCTGAAAATCGCCCGTCTGGTCAGTTTCGGACCGGAGTTTAACGACTGGCTGGAAGAGGTCCGGGAGATGATGCATCGGGAGGTGGACTACCGCCTCGAAGCCCGCACCACCGAAAAGTTCCGGACCATGCTGGCGTCGGACCCGCGCTTCATCGTGCCCCGGGTGCTGCAGGAGTTTTCCACCGCACACGTCATTGCCTCCACCTACGAACACGGCCATTCGGTCAGCTCCGGCCCGGTTCGGGAACTGCCCCTGGAGCGCCGGAGCGCCCTCGGTGAGGCCGCCCTGGAACTGTTCTTCCGGGAGCTGTTTGTCTGGGGTGAGATCCAGACCGACCCCAACTTCGGCAACTACCGCATCCGCATCGCCGGTGAGGAAGGCGAGGATCCCGGCTACGATCGCATCGTGCTGCTGGATTTTGGTGCCGTGCAGTCCTACACCGACGAGTTCCTGGATCCGGTCCGGCAGATGATCCGGGCTTCCTATGAGAACGATCTGGAGGCGGTGATTGATGGCGGGGTCCAGTTGCGCTTCATGAGCCGGGACTGGCCCCCGGAGGTGCTCAAGACCTTCGGCGCGGTGTGCATGTCGGTGCTGGAACCCCTGGCGCCGGACCACGGCACCTGGCCGGAGTACGCCGTCAACGCCGACGGCGAGTACCGCTGGAAGCAGAGCGACCTGCCGTCCCGGGTTGCCCGCCAGGCCGCACGTTCGGCGATCAGCCGCTATTTCCGCGTGCCGCCGAAGGAGTTTGTGTTCCTCAACCGCAAGCTGATCGGGGTGTACACCTTCATCGCGGTGCTGCACTCGGAATTCAACGGTGAACCCCTGCTGCGCAAATACCTCTACGGCGAGGACGCCTCGGCGACCAGCCAGAGCACGAAGGCGTAGCGCAGGCCCTTGCCGATTCCCACCAGGATCACGAAATTCAGCCAGGGCACCCGCATGATGCCGCCCACCAGGGTCAGCGCATCTCCGCCCAGGGGCAGCCAGCCCAGCAGCAGCGACCACTGACCGTAGCGGTTGAACCGGTTGCGGGCCCGGTGCAGTTGCTGCTCGCTGATCGGAAACCACTTCCTGTCTTTAAAGCGATCGACCTGCCGGCCGATAACACCATTGACCACGGAGCCCAGGGTGTTCCCCAGGGTCGCCGCAAACCACAGCCACCAGTACGACAGCCCCTGGGCCACCAGCGTGCCCAGCAGAATTTCCGAATAGGCGGGCAGTAGGGTGGCGGCGGCAAAGGCCGTCAGAAACAGGGTCAGGTAGGCCAACCGGTTCTCCTTGTGTCAGAATTCGAAACCCGCAACACCCGTCAACAGGTTCCCCCTAAAATGAGACAGCTCTCCCTTCAATTCAAACTCTACGCGCTGGTGATTGCGCTGCTGCTGGTCATGGGCATCAGCATCGTGGTGACCGCGCAAATGTCGCTCGGCAGCATGGAGCAGCGACTGACGTCCGAATCCAGGGATACGGTGCAGAGTATTGTCATGGACCAGCTGAGCGCAACCGCCGGCAAATACGGCGAGCTGGTTAGCGGCCAGTTCGCCACCGCCTACCGCACGCCCGAGGTGGTGCGCAACGTGGTGACCCGCAACATCCAGGCCGACAGTTCCGGGCGCATCAGCCGCCGGGACATGCAGGAAACCATCGGCGCCATCCTCGAGGACCAGGCCAGCCTGAGTTCCATCTACGCCCACTTCGAGCCGGACGCCTACGACGGCCAGGACCGCTACTTCACCGGGGGCGTGGAAGAGCACAGCAGCGACGAGGGGACCCTGGAAATCTACTACTACCGGGGCCCGGACGGGGACGTGGTGTTCAACGCCACCCAGGATCCGTCGTTCAAGTACCTGGAGACCCGCAACGAATTTGGCATCCGTGATGGCGAATGGTACCTGTGCTCCCTGGAGTCCCGGGCACCGTGCATCATGGAGCCGTACGAGTATGAGATCGAGGAGGGCTACACCGAGCTGATGACCAGTCTGGTAGTGCCGATCCTGGACGACGGCGAGTTTGCCGGCGTGACCGGCACCGACCTGAACCTGAGCACCCTGCAGCAGACCATCGCCGAGGTCAGCCGCACCCTGTTCGACGGCCAGTCCCGGGTCACCCTGCTCAGCCGGACCGGACTGATCGCCGCGTCCAGTCACTACCAGGCGCATCTGGGGCGGCCCTTGGCCGAAGCCCTGCCCGAATTGGCCGACGAGTTCGTCCAATTGCACCAGGGGGACGGCCGGTACGACGATGGCGAGACCCTGGCGGTGTCCTACCCGGTGGATATTGAGCTGGCCGGCAGCCAGTGGTCGCTGCTGATCGAGCTGCCCAGGGACGCGGCCCTGGCGGGTGTGGGCGAGATCACCGGCATGCTCTCGGAGGAAGTAGCGGCCACGGCCCGGGACCAGATGATGGTGGGCATCCTGGTGGTGGTGCTGGCCAGCCTGGCCCTGGTGGTACTGGTGCGCTCGGTGACCCGGCCGCTGACTGAAATCCGGGACCGGATGCAGAACCTCGCCAGTGCCGAGGGCGACCTGACCCGGGAGCTGGCCATCGACACCCACGCCGAACTGATCGACCTGGCCGACGGCTTCAACACCTTCCTGGCCCGGTTGCGGGACATGATCAACGACCTCAAGCAGGTCAATGCCCGGGTCAGTGAACAGGCCCGCGGGGTCGGCCGCATCGCCGCGGAAACCGACGAGCAGACCTCGCGTCAGCACCAGGACATCGACAGCGTGGTCGCAGCCATGAACCAGATGTCGGCCGCCGCCGGGGAAGTGGCCGGCTTTGCCAGTGACGCCGCAGACAACGCCCGCATGGCCCAGGATGGCATCAGCTTCACCCAGGACACCCTGTTGTCGGCGGTCAACGGCGTCAATGCGGTGTCGGGGGACATGAGCCAAGCCAGCGCCGCCATCAGCCAGGTCGCTAGCCGCAGCGAAGACATCAACCGGATCCTGGAAGTCATCCGCGGGGTCGCGGAACAGACCAACCTGCTGGCCCTCAACGCCGCCATCGAGGCGGCCCGGGCCGGCGAGCAGGGCCGCGGCTTCGCGGTGGTGGCGGACGAGGTGCGCACCCTGGCGTTGCGCACCCGCCAGTCCACGGATGACATCAGCGAGATGATCGAGGGCTTGAAAGCCGACGTCGACGGCGCGGTCTCGGTGATCGAAAGCGGCGTCGGCCGGGCCTCGGCCGCGGTCGATGGCACCCAGGAGGCCGCGCACTCGCTGGCCACGGTGGTGGAGCGCATCGGCACCATCGTTGAACACGTCACCCACGTGGCCACGGCGGCCGAGGAACAGAGCTCGGTCAGTGAAGAGATCAACCGGAACCTGACCCAGATCGGCGATGCCGCCAGTGACCTGCGTCAGCTGGCAACCCGGGTCAAGGGCAGCGGCACCAGTCTCGACGAGCAGGTAACGGTGCTGGAGCGGGAGCTGGGGCGCCTGAAAACCTGAGGCGGGCCGGGTATGGGCCGGGTATGGGTCGGAGACGGGCGGAATAGGGGCCGCGGAAATGGTCCCGGCCTATGACGCCGATTCACAGCATCAATTTTCAATTCGCGGTGACCGTGCGACCATGGTCAGCAAGTTTGCCAAGCAAGTTACTCACCGATCATGCCGAGAGGCAGGAGGTCTGAATGGATCGGGTTACAATTTACGGCCGCGCCAGCTGCGGCTTTTGCCTACGCGCCAAGAGCCTGTGCGAGGCTAACGGCTGGCCCTACACCTGGGTCGACATGATGACCGAGGGCCTGAGCAAGGCCGACATCGCCGCTAAAATCGGGCGTCCGGTACACACGGTGCCGCAGATTCTGGTGGGCGAGCAGTACATCGGCGGCTGCGACGAATTCTTCGACTTCGCCCGCAGCCAGGAGGTGGCGGCCCGCTAATCTCGGGCCGGCGCCAAAAAAAACGCCCGGACGCTGTCGCATCCGGGCGTTTTTTGTGCCTAGCCGATCACAGCTGGAACGGCGTCTTCAGCTTCTTCTCGACCAGCTGGTTTTTCAGCTTGGCGACCCGCGGCAGGCCGTTGTCGAACGGTGGGAAGCTCTCGCCCTCGATCAGGGGCTCGAGGTAGTCGCGGCAATCCTGGGTAATGCCGAAACCGTCGTCGGTGATGAAGTGGATCGGCATCTTCTTTTCCTGGTTGGCGACTTCGCTCAGGGGCGCCTCGCCAATCTTCCAGCGATAGGGCTTGGCCTGCTCGCGGACAATGGTCGGCATCAATGCCTGCTTGCCGTCAATGGCCATTTCCACCGCCGCTTCGCCCACGGCGTAGGCCTGCTTGACGTCGGTGGCGGAGGCGATGTGCCGGGCGCTGCGCTGCAGGTAGTCGGCCACGGCCCAGTGGTATTTGTGCCCCAGGGCCTGCCTGACCATGTTGGCCAGGGCCGGCGCCACGCCGCCCAGCTGGGTGTGGCCAAACGCGTCCTTGGCACCGGCATCGGCCAGGAAGCGGCCGTCTTCGTACTGGGCGCCTTCGGACGCCACCACCACGCAGTAGCCGTATTCCTTGACGCAGTGATCGACCCGGGCCAGGAAGGCGTCCCGGTCGAACGGGATTTCCGGGAACAGGATGATGTGCGGCGGCTCGCCCTCGCCCTGGCCCGCCAGGCCGCCGGCGGCAGCAATCCAGCCGGCATGGCGACCCATGACTTCCAGGATGAACACCTTGGTGGAGGTTTCGCACATGGACTTGATGTCCAGACTGGCTTCCAGAGTGGAGGTGGCGATGTACTTGGCGACCGAGCCAAAACCGGGGCAGCAGTCGGTGAACGGCAGGTCGTTGTCGACGGTCTTGGGCACGCCGATGCAGGTTATCGGGTAACCCATCTTCTCGCCAATCTGGGACACCTTGTAGGCGGTGTCCTGGGAGTCGCCCCCGCCGTTGTAGAAGAAGTAGCCGATGTCGTGGGCCCGGAACACCTCGATCAGGCGCTCGTACTCGCGGCGGTTCTCGGAGATGTTCTTGAGCTTGTGCCGGCAGGAACCGAAGGCACCGCCCGGGGTGTGGATCAGAGCCTGGATGGCCTCGTCGCTTTCGACGCTGGTGTCGATCAATTCTTCCTGCAGCGCCCCGATGATGCCGTTGCGGCCGGCATAGACCTTGCCGATCTTATCGGGGTGCTTGCGGGCGGTCTGGATGACCCCGCTGGCACTGGCATTGATGACAGCGGTTACACCGCCGGATTGAGCATAGAACGCGTTCTTAATGGCCATCTCGGGAAAGAGCCTCCTGCTGGTTCGACAATGGCGCAGATGATACGCCAAACGCCGGGGATTTTCATGAGCAGGTTTGCGGATGGTGCCGCTCTTGACGGGCCCGGACGGATACGGGAGGCTTGTCGGGTTTCAATGGCAGAGGGCAGTAACGGAATGCACATTCACATCCTGGGAATCTGTGGCACCTTTATGGGCAGCCTGGCGGTTTTGGCGCGGGAACTGGGCCACACCGTGACCGGCTCCGACCAAGGCGTCTACCCGCCCATGAGTACCCAGCTTGAGGCCCAGGGCATTCAACTGATGGAAGGTTACCGGGCCGAGCACCTGGAGCCCAAGCCCGATCTGGTGCTGATCGGCAACGCCATGTCCCGGGGCAACGCCGAGGTCGAAGCGGTGCTGAACCGCAAGATCGATTACATGTCCGGTCCGGAGTGGCTGTCCCGGGAGGTGCTGCGCCATCGCTGGGTGCTGGCGGTCGCCGGCACCCACGGCAAGACCACCACCACCTCCATGCTGCTGTGGATTCTGGATCAGGCCGGCTTCGACCCGGGCTACCTGGTCGGCGGCGTGCCCAAGGATTTCCCGGTGTCGGCGCGGCTGGGGACCAGCGACTTCTTCGTGATCGAGGCGGACGAATACGACAGCGCCTTTTTCGACAAGCGTTCCAAGTTTGTCCATTACCGCCCCAACACCCTGATTCTGAACAACCTGGAATTCGACCATGCCGACATCTTCGACAACGTCGAGGCCATCGAGCGTCAGTTCCACCACCTGGTGCGCACCGTCCCCTCCCAGGGCCTGATCATCCGGCCGGCCCTGGACGGGCACCTGGACAAGGCCCTGGAGCTGGGCTGCTGGAGCCCGGTGCAGGATACCGCCGTGGGCAGTGAGATCCCCCGTACCGCGGACTGGCGCGCCGAACTGCTGGCCGAGGACGGCAGCCGGTTCATGGTGATTCATCACGAACAACCGGTGGCGACACTGACCTGGGCCCAGACCGGCCTGCACAATGTCCGCAATGCCCTGGCGGCCATTGCCGCCGCCCGCCACGTCGGGGTGACCCCGGACCACGCGGTGGCGGCTTTGTGCCGGTTCTCCGGGGTGAAACGACGGATGGAACTGCTGGCGGACATCGGTGGCGTGCGGGTCTACGACGATTTCGCCCATCACCCCACGGCCATCGCCACCACCCTGGAGGGGCTGCGGGCGCAGGTCGGTGACGAGCCGATCCTGGCGCTGATCGAGCCGCGCTCGAACACCATGAAGCAGGGGGTGCATCAGCAGACCCTGCTGCCCAGTGCTGCGGCCGCCGACCGGGTGCTCTGGGCCAACCTCAACGGCATGGACTGGTTGCCCGAGCTGGTGGCCGGCTGGCAGGCCACCAACGGAACCGCCGGCCAGCACCGGGTGGAGGCGTCGGTGGAAGCGCTGATAGGGCAGGCATTGGACGAGCTGCCCAGCCCCTGCCACATTGTCATCATGAGCAACGGCGGGTTTGGTGGTATTCACGGTAAACTCGTCGCGGAACTGGAACGTATTCAGCCCTGATCGATTCAGCCCTGGCTCAGCCAGCCCCTGATGCTTTCCGACCCAAGGACCCCAACATGAGCGAACCTGCATCCTATTCCCGCACCATCAACCTGGCGTTCACCGGCGCGTCCGGTGCCCAGTATGGCCTCCGCCTGCTGCAGTGCCTGGTGGCCGCCGGTTGCCGGGTGCAGGTCATGGTCAGTCGGGCCGCGCAGGTGGTCATGGCGACCGAGACCGATCTGAAACTGCCGGGTTCACCGGCGGCCATGCAGGACGCCCTGACCGACTGGGCCCAGGCGCAGCCGGGGCAGGTGTTGGTGTTCGGGCGGGAAGACTGGTTCGCACCGCCGGCGTCGGGCTCGGGGGAAAAAGCGCCGCTGGTGGTGTGTCCGTGCAGCACCGGCACCCTGTCGGCCCTGGCCACGGGTGCCAGCAACAACCTGATTGAACGGGCCGGCGACGTGGCCCTGAAGGAGCGCAGGCAACTCATTCTGGTACCCCGGGAAGCCCCGTTCTCGGAAGTCCATCTGGAAAACATGCTGAAACTCACCCGCATGGGCGCGGTGATCATGCCCGCCAGTCCCGGTTTCTATCACAAGCCGGCCTCGGTGGAAGACCTGGTGGATTTTATCGTCGCCCGCCTGCTGGACCACCTGGGTATCGACCAGGACCTGATGCCCCGTTGGGGCGAGGGTCGGGTCCAGGCCAAGCTGCCGGACTGAGCCGCCGGCGACCGACGATCATTTTGGTCAGCCCGATTGATGGTTTTCATCATTGAGCGCAGACGCCCGCCGGCCGAGACTTGAGAGACGATAAACACAACACTGGTCTCTCACCGAGGTTCATCATGATTCCACGCACTCTGTTCGACGCCGATCTCGACGGCTTCCGCGATTCTGTCCGTAAGTTCCTGGAGCAGGAGGCGGCGCCCTACCACGAGCAATGGGAAAAGGATGGCCAGGTCAGCCGCGAGGTCTGGCGCAAAGCCGGCGAACTCGGGTTCCTGTGCCCCACCTTGCCCGAGGAGTACGGCGGCGTGGGCGCCGATTTCCGCTACAGTGCCGTGGTCATGGAGGAGCTGGCCCGGTCCGGCTTGAGCGGCATTGGCTGGGGCCTGCATTCCGACATCGTGGCGCCCTACATCCTGAACTACGGGTCGGAAGAGCAGAAGCAGCATTATCTGCCCAAGCTGGTCTCCGGCGAAATGATCGGCGCCATCGCCATGACCGAGCCGGGTGCCGGTTCCGACCTGCAGGGGGTCAAGACCAGTGCCGTGAAGCAGGGCGACCATTACCTGCTGAACGGCTCCAAGACCTTCATCACCAACGGTCAGTTGGCCGACCTGGTGATCGTGGTGGCCAAGACCGACCCCAAGGAAGGCGCCAAGGGCACCAGCCTGCTGCTGGTGGAGTCGGCCTGGGACGGTTTCGAGAAGGGTCAGAACCTCAACAAGGTGGGCATGAAGGCCCAGGACACCTCGGAACTCTTCTTCCAGGACGTGAAAGTGCCGGCCGGCAATCTGCTGGGAAGCCTGGAAGGCCAGGGCTTCTTCCAGCTGATGCAGGAGTTGCCGGCGGAACGCCTGCAGGTGGCACTGACGGCGGTGGCCGCGGCCGAGGCCGCCTGGCAATGGACCCTGGATTACGTCAAGGAACGCAAGGCGTTCGACAAGCCGGTGATCGCGTTCCAGAACACCCGGTTCAAGATGGCCGAAATGAAAGCGGAAATCACCGCCGCCCGGGTGTTCACCGACCGCTGCCTGGAGCTGCATCTGGACAAGAAACTGGACGTGCCGACCGCGGCCATGCTCAAGCAGCACACCACCGACCTGCAGTGCAAGGTGATGGACGAGTGTGTTCAGCTCCACGGTGGCTACGGCTACATGTGGGAGTACCCCATCGCCCGCGCCTGGGCCGATTCCCGGGTCCAGCGCATTTACGCCGGCACCAACGAAATCATGAAGGAAATCGTGGCGCGCTCGTTCTGAGCCTTGGGCGGCCCGGCGGACCTACCGCCGGGCCGCCCGGTTACCAAAGTTTACAAATTGCCAAACCTATCAAGGTCTCCCGTTTCCACATCCCCTAAAGTAGCGGCACAACCTCCAACAAGGATAATCGGTTGCCGCGATGAAACCCCTGCTGAGCCTCTCTGCCTCCCTGTTTGCCCTTGGTCTCGCCGGTTGCGGTGAGGAATCCGACACCATGCCGGTCGACGGCCGGGACTTTGACGGCGTCGCCTACGGTGAATCCGCCTCCTACACCGGCAAAGTCATCGACGGTTACCTGGTCAACGCCCGGGTCTGGCTGGATATGGACGGTGACGGCCAGTACACGCCGGGCCCCCTGACCGTTACCCTGGACAACGGGGCGTCCGTGGAGCTGGCTTCCGGTGAGCCCACGGCAATGACCGGTGCGGGCGGCAACTTTGCCCTGGACACCGCCGAGCTGGCGGTGCCTGCGTCGGTGGGCCCGGATCTCGATCCCAGGGACTTCCCGCTCATCGCCCTGGCCCTGCCGGGCAAGACCCTGGAAGAAACCCCGTCCGGGGACGTGCCGGTCGCCCGGGCCTACCTGATGTCGGCGGCGCCCGGGGTGCGGAACGTGACCCCGCTGACCACGCTGGCCCGGTACCGCAGTCTGGTAGGGCTGCCGGCGGGCACCGGCGACGACCTTGCCGAGAGTCTGAGCGAGCTGAACCTGGTGCGCGACTACGTCATGGCCGGGGATGACCGGGCCCACGCGTACGCCCGAGCGCTGGTGCGCTTCATGGCCAGTCAGATCCCTGACGGCTACAACGATCTGCTGGGCCGCAGCGGCAGCGACGGCACCGAACGCTATCTCAGTCCCCAGGGTGTCAGACTGCTGGGGATTTCTCTGGTGCGCCAGGCCAACACCGTGGTCGCCCTGGTCGACGACGCCGCGTCCGGGCGCTACCGCAACGTCGACATTCAGTCGCTGGCCCTGCCCACCGTGCCCCTGGAACTGAGTGATCCAACCCTGCTCACCAGCCAGCGAGTCTATGCCCAGCCCGAGCGATCCCAGACCCTGCCGTCCAACCTGTCCGATCTGGATCTGTCCGCCGAGCTGACCTTCGACTACACCGAAGCCGGGCGCCTGAAATCGGTGTCGGCCGACGGCTGTCTGGCGCCGTCCATGCCGGAGCTGGCCCGGCTGATTTCCGTGAATGGCTACATGGCCGAACTGCCGACCCAATGGCTGCCGGCGGCCGCGCTGTCATCCCAGAGTCGGATCCATTACGACGTTGAGGGCGTGGACGAGCGTCTCGAATTCGATTGGGATAACCGCCAGATCCGGTTTGAGACCACCACCAGCTGTCACCAGCACAACGACGTCTACGCCGGCTCCAGCGAGTTGGGCGGCACCCCGGAAATCACCTACAGCTGGACCCTGGCCGAGGGCGCGTTGGCCGAGCTGGTGGCGCAGCTGCCGCAGCCCGGCGGCGGTACGCTGACCCGGACCCTGGTGCCGGACACCAGCAACGCCGCCGATCAGTTCCCGGGCTACCGCCTGAGCGAGCAGGGCAGTGCGGTTGCGTCCCTGGTCTTCGATGCCACAGTCCAGGGCTGCGCCCTGATGGATGAGGCGAAAGACGCGCCCCTGGCGGTCAGCGCCCGTCAGCCATTCACCGTCACAAGCGATGCCCCGCTGCCCGCCGGCTTGGTCGATCTGGCGCTGGAATTGGATGCCCGGGAATTCAGCTATCCGGGGGAAGAGGACAGCCTGAGCACGTCCCGCCCGCTGCGTTATGGCGTCCTGGACCTGGCCACGGCCGGCCTGGACAACGTGGACTCCGACGGCGCGTTCGAATGGTTGATGCTGTATCCGGCCCTGGGTGGCGCCGGTTTCATTGACGGCCAGCCGAACCTCATCCGTGAGGCCTATCTGAAGACGTACAGCGGCAGCCAGGCCTGTGGCCGAGAGTTCGGGGACCTGCCGTCGAGCGCCTTCGCCCGGGTGGAGTACCGGTACCAGTCGTTGTCCGGGTATCTGGTCGGATTGCTGCAGTAGGCGGCAGCGATGGGCTAGGCTATAGCGTCATCAAGCCAGCGTTACTTGTGTAGCTCGCGATACCAGGAGGCCGAAACGATGCTTAAGGGCAGCTGTCTGTGTGGTGGGGTCCAGTACGAATACGACGGCACCCTCGGACCGATCGTCATGTGTCATTGCTCGCAGTGTCGCCGTGCCCAGGGCTCGGCCCACGCCACCAACAGTCCCGTCGAGGCCGCCCATTTCCGGTTTGTGGCCGGGCGGGCGCTGGTGAAGGAGTTTGAATCGAAACCGGGAAAGCAGCGGGCCTTCTGCCGCGAGTGCGGCAGTCCCCTGTACAGTCGGTTGGACTCGAAGCCGGAGCTGTTGCGTCTGCGCATCGGCACCCTGACCACGGCAATCGATGCCCGGCCGGCGTATCACATTTTTGCCGCCTCGGCGGCCGAGTGGTACGAGTTCACCGATGGACTGCCGCGTTACGCGGAGCGTGAGGATGGCCCGCTGGTGTGAGTCATTGCCAATCGGAGTAGGGCAGCGCTACCACAACCCTTATCGAAACGCAGGTTGCGCTCCCACTGTCAGCGCTTCGCGGAACTTCAATCGGGAACATTCAGTGATTGCCGGGCGATGCGAAAGCATCATCAAAATAATTCGAAGGCATGGGGTCAGGCATTGGCCTGTGCAGGCAGCTGAGGCCGAGTGTGGTTCGAGGATGAAAGCGAAGTTTCTGGCTTGGTGTGCGGGCCGCTGACCGAAGTCGCTTTCCTGGTGAGGCGCAGACAACGGCTGATCACGATGGCGGCGAAAAGGTAGTAGCAAACCACCGTCGCCACGGCCACGGCTTTCAGGCCCAAAGTGACCGCCACGCCGAAGCCTGCGAGTAGCAACACCGTGAGCACCGTTTGCAGTTGAAGATCGGTGTCTGGCCGATCCTCCGCGCGCAGGTACTGACTGCTCGCGTCCATCAAGCTCTTGGGCAGTGCCACCAGACACAGCAGCACGATCAGTTCAACGCTCCCTCGCTCAACCCAGTCCTGACCAAAAACCACCGGCACATAGAACGGTGCCAGGCTGGTTTGCACGAGCATCAGACCACCGACAAGTATCACTGTCAGCTTGAGCCCTCGCCGGTAGCGCGCCCGCAGAATGTCTTGCTGCTCGGCGGACTCGCAGAGGTGTGGCAGAAGTGCACTGCTGATCGCAGTGGAGAACGAGGTAGCGATACCCAGGCCGGCGTTAAACGCAAAAAAATAGAGCCCGAGGGCTTCGACACCCAGAAAGTAGCCGATCAGCAAATAATCTGCGTTTTGCCGCAGCACCTGCATGGCATCGATCAGTAGCAGGCTACTGCTGTATGACACAATGGTTCTCCAGCCATTGAAGCTCCAAACCGCGGGCGGGCGCCAACCACAGACCCTGCGGTTGCCAATAATCCAGATCAGTGGAGTGAAAATCTTTGGGATGACCAGCGCCCATATCCCAGCGCCTGCAACAATCAGCGCCAAGATGCCCAATGTGTCAACCAGGGTCTGGCCTACATCAATTTTGGCCATCAGGCGCAATTTACCCGCCCGAAAATTCAGTGCGGCCTGTACCATCGCGGTGGGTAACTGCAGGTATGTGAGCCCTAGCGCACACAGGGGCAAAAACAGTTCCGGCGCCTGATAAGCCTGGCTTAATAGCCAACCGGTTGCGCACTGGATCAGGAACAGGCTCGCGCCCAGGACCCAATTCAGTGACGAGGTCGCCTCGCACAGATGGGGCAGTTCGTTTTCGGCTGCCTGAATCAGCTTCACCGAGGTGCAGCGCTGAAGAAATAGGCCAATCATTTCATGGGCGGTGAAAATGAGGGCAATCAGACCGTAATCCGCTTGAGACAGAGTGCGTGCCACCACAATGGTGATGAGCAGGCGCAGGACACGATTCGTCATCATCCCAACGGTCAACCAGCCGATGTTGGCCAGTAGTCTACGATCCTGGTTTTTGGTCAGTCGCTGTTTGAAGCGAGTGGCAAGGTTATTGAAGCGCATGGATTAATGCCCGTTGTTGGCTTTCAAGAAATAACTCAGAAACCGTGCCAACTCCGCTTGTCAGTGGGAGGGTGAAAATAATAATAAAAACAAATTCTTATGAAGTTTTTTTTCTGATATTGGATTTGAGTGAGGTCTTTCGGTCCCTTTGCTGGCAACTCGCATTGCATTTTGCAACGCGAGTTGCCGGAGCAGACTGGCGAGTAATCACTTGCCGGGGAGGTCGGCCAGAGTCCAGCGTTCAAGCTTCTTGAGCAGATCCGCCCGGTTAACCGGCTTTGGCAGGTAATCGTCCATGCCTGCTGCCAGGAATCGCTCCTTGTCGCCTTGCATGGCGTTTGCCGTCAGCGCGATGATGGGGATGTTTTCCTGGCGCCCATTGGCACGTATCTCCTTGGTAGCCTCGATACCGTCCAGTTCCGGCATGAAGATGTCCATTAGAATAACGTCGTAGGGGAATTTTTCAGTCGCTTCAACGGCCTCTTTACCATTGCCCACGATGTCCACCTGATAGCCGGTTTTTTGCAGCATGGCCTTGAAAACCACCTGGTTGGCCGGTGAGTCCTCGGCCAGAAGGACGCGGACGGCCTCTTTGCCGCAATCGCTGGGCAGTTGGTAGCGCGGGGGCGTTTGGGTCGCCTGTGTCTCGTCTTCGTCCTGTTTGATGGCCATGGGTATGACAAATTCAAACGTCGCGCCTTCCCCCGGTACCGAAGAAGCGCTGATGTCGCCTCCCATCAAGGTGACCAAGCGATGACAGATAGCAAGACCAAGACCGGTGCCCTCGTACTTCCGAGAGGCCGAAGAATCAAGCTGGGAGAAGGGTTTGAACAGTCGGCCTGCCTGTTCTTCGGGGAACCCTTCACCGGTATCGGTCACGATAAAACGGATTCTGGCGGTATTGGCGTCGCGATCGTCCAGTGAAACGTTGAGAGCCACCCGACCAGCATTGGTGAACTTGATGGCATTGCCGAGCAGGTTGAGAAGAATCTGCTGGATTCGTCCCGGGTCGCCCTCGACAAACAGACTGGCCTCTTTCGCAATACAGTAATCCAGCACCAGGTGTTTTTCTTCGGCCCGGGTTTTAGCCAGGGTCACCACGCGATGGATCACGGTTTCCAGTGAGAATCGGGACATCTCCAGTTCCAGCTTGCCCGCCTCCATCTTGGAGATGTCGAGCAATTCATTGAGCAGTTGCAGTAAACGTTCAGCCGAATTTTGGGCCGTCTCCATCAGGTGTTTATTCTCGTCGGAGAGATCGCTATTGGACTGGACAAGGTTCATGACCCCCAGAATGGCATTCATTGGAGTGCGCAACTCATGGCTGACGGTGGCTAAGAAGGCGCTCTTGGTTGTGTTCGCGGTTTCTGCCTTTTCCCTGGCAAGTTGTATTTCCTGTTCCTTGGTTTTCAGTTCGGTGATGTCGGTGTATGACACCACAGAGCCGCCGCTGGGAATTTTGCTTTCCACGGACCGTACCCAACGCCCGGAGGTCAACTTGGTCTCACTGCCGCCGCTGCCCGGATTTCGGTGCTGCTCGAGTCGCTGGCGAATAAATTCCGCCTTGCCGGCTTCGGAATTGTCTTCCAGTTCGACAATGCCCATGTTGACGGTCATACGCAGCAGCGTTTCGAACTTGATGCCGCTGAGACTGGCCAACTGAGAGGTTTCAAAGAAATCCCGAAAACGCTGGTTGCAGGTCAGCAATCTGTCCTCACGGTCAAACACCGCGAAGCCATCGGGAAGTGATTCGATAGCCTCGCGGAACAGCGAGTTGGCTTTTTCCAATGCCGTTCTAGCAGACGCAACCGCCCTCTGATACTGGCTTGGCAGTCGAAGCAAAACGTAAATGAAGACTGCCGCACCGAGAGCGGATATCAGTATCAGCAACATGATGAGAAGCGCCGGGAACGATTTCCCCTCAGAGTCGTGAGTGAGGGCGATTTCCCACTGTCCGCCGGGAAGAGCAACCGAGGCGATGTTATCGGCGATCTCGAAGGCTTCAGGGTTGCCGTAGAACACCTTGTTGTCGGACTCATGAACACTGCGAATGGCAAAACGACTGCGCGCCTCTTCCGTGTCCAGCTCCACCGCTGCGAGCAGTTCCGGCATGTCTACCAGGATGGTGGCGAAGCCCCAGAACTGCTCCTCGCGCTCACCGTCAACAGGAACAAAGATCGGCTCACGAGCAATGAGAGCCGTGCCGCCTTGGATCAGTTCTAGCGGGCCGGAGAGCCACATACGCTGACTGTCGATCGCTTTCTGCGCGGCGATACGACGATTGGGATCGCCTAACAGATCGTGGCCGATGGCTTTCTGGTTTTTGCTCACTGGCCACACGTATTGCACCACGCCATCAGGTGCGAGCTGTAAGCTTCGTACCGCTGTCATTTCGTGACCGAGATCGTCGGCGAAGGCCTGGAATCGATCCGGGTCCACATTGTTCTGATCAGCCCGGACAAATCCGGCCAGACCTCTGGTCAGGTGGAGTCTCGCGTTCAGCTCGGTCTCCAGACGACCGCGCAGGTTGGACAATCGCTCTACGACGCTGGCCTCATCAACGGCAGCGATGGCATCCCGCGTGGCGCCTTTCCAGCTCCAACCAAACGCGCACACTAGCAGAAACACCACGGAGGCAATCAGGAAAGCTTTCTGTCGTGAGGAAACAACCTTTCCGACCCTCTCCAGAAAGTGCGTAAAGGCGTGATTGCCGTGTCCATCTTCATTTGCCTCTGCAGCCGGCTTGATCAACTCGTAATCGACCAGGTTGGCAAGCTCGGCAAGCGTCACGATCTGTCCCTGGGTCAGTTCGCGGGGTTGGGTGTCAATGATGCACAAGGAGCCGATGCGCTGCCCATCCGCTGCATGGATCGGGTGACCAGCGTAGAACCGGATATACGGCTCGCCTGTGACTAGAGGGTTATCTGCAAAACGCTCGTCGGTGTGGGCGTCCGGTACGACCAGCGGTTTTTCGCTGAGCAGGGTATGCCCGCAGAAGGATACGCAGCGCTCAGTTTCCCTCGCCTCTAGTCCGATCCTGGACTTGAACCACTGCCGGTCTTTATCAACCAGGCTGATAGCGACGATCGGAACGTCGAACAGGCGCTGAGCCAGTCGCGTGATGCGGTCGAACCGCTCCTCCGGATCGGTGTCCAGAATGCGGAGTTTGTGGAGCGCCTCCAGTCTGGATACCTCGTTGATGGGCAGGTCGGGCGTGTTCATCTCAATTCCTCAGGCGATGTTCGTGGAGCGGGACGTAAAAGCGGACAATGGACTCAACGCCATTAACCCTGACCAGCAGCATCTGACCAGGTTCAGGTATAGATAGCCAATGGTCCTTGGACGACTCAATTCCAGTTCGGTCAGCATGATCAGGGCAAGCTCAGCGCGATCTGGCAATTGCATCCTGGCCAGACTGATGGCTCCGAGTGGCAGTGTCTCGTAGCGTTCCCGCCAGGGCAGCGTTTCTGACGATTTCTGCAGGAGTTGGCCAGTGTGCTCGTCGCGGCCGAAAAGCGCTATCCGGCCTTTTGCAGCGGCCCAGAGTTGCACGCTCAGTGGAAGGCGGTCCCGGTAATTATTGCTGGGCTTACCGCGTTTGCTGGACCAGTAAAGGCCATCGATCAGTGCGCCCAGTGGGATTAGAAGCAGTGCCATCAGTCGCTCCAGTATCCTGCTCATCCAGCTACCTTCGACAGGTAGTTTGTTTGGCCAGAGCAGAAACGAGTCGGCAATGGTCATGGTGGCATCCAGATCCACCCGAATGATGCGGTCCTGATCGACAATGGCATTCCTGACGGTCAGACCGGCGCCCACGTAGGTATGGTCCATCAGAACCGAATTGGCAATATGAGTACCCCGGTCGATCAGGCAATGCCGCCCCACTGACACAGCGCCCGTTAGCTGGGCACCAATATCTACCCGGCTGTGTTCTGCGATATAGGCCGTACCCTCATCCAGACTGACGTGGTTGACCCGGGTTTGGGCACCAAGCATCAACCGGGAGGCCGGTGCGCCTTGCTCTCGCTCTGCGTCTGCGAAAACCGCTTCCAGGGTTGCCAGGGAAAGCGAATGATAGTCGGCCAGGGAGCGCACCGTGCACGGCCGATGCACCGCCTGTGGTTGTGAAGCTGGAATGTGGGTGCTGCAAATGGACTGCCAGCCCAACGCTTCCAACCTCTCGTCGCTGGACTGGCCGGCGATATAGCCAAGCCGGCTGTGGGGTGCCGGCAGGCCTACGTCGTTACAGGGAAAATCCGGGGTCAGGCCATGCCAGATATCGCCGCGCATTGCGACAAAGGGGCCTTTCAGCGAGCGCCCGATCCGCTGTCGTACCCGATTGGAGGGCTCATCCTGACGACTGAGAACATAGTGAATGTTCAGGCTCCAGCGGGCACCAGACTCGAAGTAAGCGCGTACCGAAGCGGCATGGGCATTGATGACTACAAAGACGGTTTCGACACCTAGGCCTAGACAGTGCTCAAGAGCATGCTCAAGCAGCGGTTTGCCCAGAACAGGCAGCATGGCGGGGCAGTAGCGGTCATTGAGCGGTTCCAGCTCGCGACCGTCGCGATCAGCAAAAACGATGGCAGATTTCATAAGCATCTCCGGAAAGTCAGCTGGCACCGCTGCCGCGAATGAGCGCAGGCACGGTTTTAAGCATCAGGACAAAATCCCGCCACAGGGTTCGCTGGTTGCGGTACTGGATGTCCAGTTCAGCCTGCTCGGCAAAGGAAAGATTGTTACGACCGGCGACCACCCATTCACTGGTGAGGCCGGGCTTGATGTCCAGGCGCTGACGCTGCGACAGCTCGTATTTGGTCAGTTCGCTGAACAGACCCGGTCTTGGCCCCACAATGGACATGTCACCTCGCAGGACGTTGAACAGCTGTGGCAGTTCATCGATCGAGTATTTGCGGATAAAACGCCCCACGCGTGTGACCCGCGGATCGTTGCGGATCTTGAAGGTAACGCCATCGGCAATCTCGTTCTGGGCCTCCAACTGCTCGCGCAGATGTTCAGCGTTCACGCACATGGAGCGTAATTTCCACATCGAAAAGGCTCGACCGCGGAGACCAGCACGTTGTTGCCGATAGAAAATCGGACCGGGTGAATCCAGTTTGATGGCGATCGCGACGATGAGAAACACCGGGAGCAGAGCCGTCAGAGCGGCCACTGAAAGCACAATGTCGCTGGAACGCTTGGAGGCGCTGCCCAGTGAGGTAGACCAGCGATGGGCCAGTCGTCGCAGGGCGGCCCGCGCAGACAACCGCGCCCTCTGAAAACGGTTGTTGAGGCGTTCGGGGAAGGCACTGATCAGTGCCCGGGTTTTCGCCTCGTAGCGCAGCCGCATTGCGTAGATCGGATTGCCAAGAAGATAACGGCGCCACATCCGACCCGGCTCCTGAATCAGGCGCCAGACCCATTCAATGCCCTTCTGGCGGAAATACAGGGGGGCGCGGGAAACGTTGCCGGCGTAAAAGTCGAACAGCCCGCCGACCGCGAGGTTTAGCCGGGTATTCAGGCCACCGCTATGACGATGCAGCCATTTTTCCTGCAGTGGCACCCCCATGGCAACACAGAGGACATCGGCACCACTGGTATTGATGGCGTCAATGACGGCGGCCTCATCGTCTTTGGCAAAGTAGCCGTGCTGCGTTCCGGCAATTCTGAGCCCCGGAAACTCGCGGGTGGCCCAGGCAGCGACTTTTTCTACGGTGCCAGGTGTTGCGCCAAGCAGATACAGCGATTTTTGTTCCTCGGCCAGCAGTCGACAAAGCTCGGGAAACAGGTCGGTCCCGTTCAGGTTGGCTTGCAGGGGGATGCCCTGCAGTTGACAACCACGACGGATGCCGGAGCCATCCGGGAAAATCAGCGGCGTCTGTTTCAGAACGTCGCGATAAACAGGGTCTTCAAACGAGACGTTCAGGCAGTGGGCGTTAATGAAAAACAGGTTGCTGGAGTCACTGCTTTTCAGTGTTGCGCCAAGAAGGCTCATGGCCTCAGGGAAGCTAACGTTGGCGAAGTGAATTCCCAACACTTTGTCCATCGGTGTCGGTGTTTGTCGTTGGGGCGTCGTGCCGCTGAATATCAGTGCCCCGGCCGGCTCGATGGTGTTTGGAATCGTCTGGTGCATAACGTCAGCCCCGATCTCATGTGAATCTCACAGAGACCTTTCCAATCTTCGTGCCAAGTGCAGAAAGCGCCCTGGACATGCGGCTTCAGGGCGCAGGTCATCCGGTAACAACGTGGAATCGGCAGACTCCTGAGCAGAGTGCGTCGCAAAATGCGAATCACTCTGCCCCGCACATCAAACGGTTTTAATGTCCCGCTGGATGCGGCGTTTTTGCAGGAGACCAATAATCTGCAGAGCCTGCCATTCGACCAGTCGATAACCACGCGGCAACAGCTTCAATAAAAAAGCGGCGCCGGCCGTGCAGAGGGTCCTCGCCGGTTCCTGGGTGAGCATGCGTTTGTCGGCTGCGAAGGCTCGTTGCAAAAAACGCATCGCGGTTTCGCCGTCCCCGAGACGGATTGCCTGGCGGGAGAGATAACGCAACTGATAGGCGCGGGCCGTCCGGTAATGCCGCTCGACAAACTGGGGTGAATACCGGCGGGTTTTCTCCACGACCTCTTCCCAGGACTCGAGCTGTTTGTGGAGGTTCGATGACAGGCCACCCTCATTCAGACGATAGAACGTGAGCGGTTCGGGAATGCCTTCAATGCTCCAGTTGGTTTGCAGTGAGATCCTTAGCCAGCACTCGATGTCCTCAGACCGTCGAAGTTCCGAGTCAAAATAACGGATTTCCGGCTCTCCTCGGAACTCGGCCTGGTAACCAATGGCGTCAAAAACCTCACGGCGCACCACGGGGGCAGAGCCATTACCAACGGGGTTACGACAGAACAGGTGGTCTGGCGTGATGCCACTGAGCAAAGGCATCTGATAGCAGCGCAGCGGCATGCCCCAGCGGTCCACAAAGGCTGAGCGGCTGAACGAAATGCCAACAGAGGCACGTTGGTTCAGGTGCTGGAGATGCTTATCCAGCTTCTCCGGGTGCCAGAAATCGTCGGAATCGAGGAACGCAATCAGCGGCGCTCGGGCAGCGTGAATACCGGTGTTGCGGGCGCCGGCCAGGCCCCGGTTCTGCTGATGACGAACAATGCGTATACGTGGATCCTGGAACGACTCGCAGATCTCGATGCTGTTATCTGGAGAGCAGTCATCCACGATGATCATCTCGAAATCGGCCATGGTTTGATCGAGGACGGAACGAATCGCAACGGCAACAAACTCTGCGACGTTGTAAACGGGCATCACTACGCTGATGGACGGCATGGTTGGTACCTTCTTCATGAGTGGACTCCACAGTCGGAGTTGTTAACAGAAAGATCTCTAGATCCCGTGTGGCGGAACGAACTCGAGGTCTGTTCGCACAGCACTTTGAAAAGTGCTTGATGTGTCTCGACGATGACTGGCCAGCGAAACCTGGCCTGTTGTTTCAGGTGGCCGGCAAGCCCCATGGCTTCACATTGGTCCGGGGCGTCGAGAAGAGAATTGATGGCATTGGCAATGTCACTGTGGTTGGGCTGGCACAAGAGGCTATCGACCTGATGACACATCAGGCTCTGTAACACCGGAATGGCCAGTGCCACCACGGGTTTTTGATAGTGCCAGGCTTCCAGATAGACGGACCCAAGTGACTCGCGGCTGGAGGGCACGCAAAGCAATGAGCAGGCCTGCAAGGCTGCGTTCTTGTCGGGCTGGGACAAGTTGTCCAAAAGAAGCAGGCGAGGGTCGTGGATACGGTCAAAAAACGCCTGCGAGCGGGCGGTCTGGGGGCCAACGAACAGTAGTCGGGTGTCCGGATGTCTTGCCCATATTTCATGGCGGGCTTCTGCCAGCAGTTGGTAGCCTTTGGCTTCGTCATGTCGAGCCAGAAACAGCACCACAGGGTGGTCTGCCAGTGCGTGACGTTGGCGGAACTCGTGCACCGGAGAGGGGGAAGTGATCACCGGGCCCATCGGACAGACCGTGGTCGCGGCCTCAGGAGCTCCCCGGGCGATCAGCCAGGTGCGTTCGACTTCGGTCAGGGCGATGATGCTGTCAGCCGCTTTCAGAACTCGCGACATTCGTCGGGACGCCCAACCGGTGCCCGGTGGCAATTCGGTGTTGGCGAGGGGCGTGAGCACAAATGGAATGTTGAGCGCGCGGGCGGCGTCCAGGGCTGCTTCGGCGACGCTTGTCATGCCGTTGTAGATGAAATGGATGAGCTGAGATCCCCGGGCCCGCTCAACGATGTTGGCGGTGGCAAAGGGACGCATCAGGCTGTCGTAGCCGCGCCGGGCCAGGGCCGACGATTGGTGGGATTCGGCGAGGGTGGTCAGAATGTGCTTTCTCCAGCCTTCGGGCGCCGTCACTGTCACCTCTGCCTCACCGTCTGCAAACGTCTGGGAGGAGGCAAAGGTGGCGGCCAGTTCGCAGTTCTCGGTGTTGGTCAACACCTGAGTGATCACGTTCACGCCCCAGCCCTGCTCGCACAGGCCGTTCACCAACAGGTGGGCGTGTAGTTCTGAGCCGCCGGTTGCTGGCCAATAACGGGGTACGACGACGGTTACGCGTGGTTTATCAGGCTTCGCCATGGAGGGTCTCCTGTCGACAGGGTCGAGCGAGTTGTGGAAGGTTCGGGGCCGCTTTGGTCCTGTTTTCTGCGGCCAGACGGTGGCCGACGCCGATCATGATCAGGCCAGGCCAGATCAGGTAGGCGAGGATCTCCAGGTTTTCACCGAAGGTATAGGCAAACAGCAGTAGCGCACAGCAGGCAGCCACCCGGCAGGGCAGCGCGGCACCGGCTCGGATCAGCGCGCACACAGAGCAGGCCATAGGAATTGCCAGAGCCAGCAAGCCCACCACGCCCTTGACGAACAGCAGCCCATACCAGCTGTGGTGGCTGCCAATGGGCATGTACTCCACCAGATGAGGGCCGCGTTCGACGACACCGTGACCCCAGACGGGGGCCTCGTTCTCCCAGCGCTGCAATGCAATGCGCGCCAGCGTTTCTCTGACCCGAGTGGAATCGGCACGGGCCGCCTTGATGGCATCGTAGGAAGAGGCCAGCGTTTCCAGAATCCAGCCTCCGGCGAAAGCAAAAACGAAAGCGCCTGCAGCGGTGCAGAAGGCGATGGCGGGGGCACTCAGGCGCCGCCATGCCCACAGCAGGCCCACCATGAAGATCAGCGCCAGCAGAGCCAGGCGTGACTGGGACATCAGAATCATCATCACGCTCGCGGTGACGCCGCTTCTGCGCCAGAAACGGTCGGTCTCGAGACGGCTGAGCAGGAAAAAGACGTTGGCAACAAAGCCCAGTGCCGGCGCCCAGGGTGTGAACAGGCGCCAGCGAGGCAACCCACTGCCCGGATCGATTTCATAGAGCGACACGGCGAAAAATTCGGGGCCGGGGCCGCCGATCATTTTGATGGGCGACACGTAAGCGGTTTCCGGCAGGCGCAATAGCCAGGCGCCGATAAACAGAGGCAGCAACATCAGTGTGTGCAGGCACACATGCATCGCCCCGCGAACCAGAATCTCTGGGCGAATGTGTTGCGTGCCTGCCAGGATGAAAATCGCCAGAAGCGCCCAGCCCTTGGCCCAGCCGATCGAGGATTTGATGAGCTGGACCGTGCCCAGGTGGTTCAGCACGTGGCCAATCACCAGGCTGATCAGCATCACCAGCATGCCGGCGCACCAAAGCCATACGGCCAGCGGAATCCGCTGTTGCTGTTCGCCACGAGCGAAGCGTCCGAGAAACAGCAAGAACAGCAACCAGCCCACAACCGGTCCGGACAGGTACAGTGCCCCCAGAAAATACAGGGGATAGGTCCAGACCAGAGCGGTCCAGACTAGGCGTTCTTCAGTACTTTCCGGAGCCATGATTTTCTTATCCAAAGCAAGCCGAGACCGAAGGCGGTGCCCAGCGTGGCTGCAATGCCGCCCAGAAGAGCCAGCGTTTTCATCATGCGATCGGGTGTTTCGGGTTGACTGGGCGCTGTCAGCATCTGGACCAGCGGGTAGGAGGAGAACCGATCTGCATTGCCGATGTCCTGCTTGGCCAAGGCGGTAGAAAAGACGGCGGTGGATACCTGCTGCTTGCGGTTCAGGTCCTCCAGACGAATGGCCTGGGCGGCGCCGGTCTCAATGCGTCGCTGGAGTTGGTCGATCTGTTCGGCCTCCATCCGAATCTCGGCCACCAGACCGTCCCTTTCTGCGGTGAGCTCCAGCAGTTCGATCAACGCATGGTCGTGCTCTGAATGAGTGCCGAGCTGAACCAGTTGGCGGGCCGTCAGACGTTCGTTCTGGGTGACGTAACGACCGCGACGGATCAGTTCCGCTTCCACCGTGTCGTGCGCCACATTCAGCTGGTTCAGTTGTGGGTGGTTGTGACCCCAGACGCCGTCGATGGTGGAGATCTGGGTATGTACCGCCGCGTGCTGGCTGACCATCTGCTGGAACGCCGAGTCGCTGCGCAGAGCGAGCGCGTAGGCCAATTCCGACTCACTCACAGCCAGCCCCGTTTTCAGGGTTTCGATCCGTTGCAGCAGTGCCTGCTGGCGCTTGGCCATCGTCTGCTGATGCTGTTTACGGGCTTCCAGGGTCTCAATCAATTCTTCGAACTGGTTCAGCGAGATAATGTCCGCATTGATCTGGTAGGACAGCTTCTGCTGTTGGGCTTGCTCCAGTTTGCTGTTGAACTGTTCGAGCATGGCCAGGCTGGCAGCGGCCTGCTGCTCGGCTTCGTCGTCCCTGAGCTGGTCGAGTCGATGCTTCAAAGCTTGGTTAAGCGCGATGGCTTTCTGGTAGGCCTGCTCGGATGTCCGGCCCGTGATGCGAAATTCCATCAGCGCGGTCTGATCAACAAGCTTGATTTTTGGCTGGCCGAACTCCGTCAGGGTCATGTCCAGAGCCCTCGCTGCTTGAGCAAGTACAGAGCTGCTCTGAGCGATGGCCTTGTAGTTCACCACCGGGTCGACCGAGCTGTTGGTGTAGGGCGATGCCGAGTTGGCCGCCGCCTGACCGATGCTGTCCAGGTTCAGGGCCAGACCGTTACCGGTGCCGGGCAGGATCAGCGTCCACTCACTGGTGTACGTGTCGGGCTTCAAGGCCAGCATCAGACTGATCGGCCCCCAGACCAGCAGCAGGATGGTGCCGAAGATGATCAAGTAGAGTCGGGCACGGGCTCTGGGCGGCAGGCTGCTACCTTCAACGACCAGGCGACGGATCAGGCCTGTACCGGGCGTAGATCCCGGTTCGGACGGTCCTGCCGCAGAGGTCATCAGAAGAACCATCCGAACGGGTTGAGAATGTCGCCGATGGCGCGTCCGATGTCCCTGAGATTGGTCACGCGGGAGTCGTAGCAGACAATGCTGTCATTCGGCATGAGAAACGGGTTGTAGGCGGTCTGGTTGGGGGCCTGGATCAACTGCTCCACGCGGCGTTCGATGGTAACCGGGCGCTTTGACACCGGATCGTTGGTGACCAGAACGGCATACCGGTCGCTGTTGGTGGAGACGATGCCGCCGGCGCAGTTACCCGAGACCACGGCTGTATGCAACCGAGAGCCATAGGGCAGGCTGGTCGCATGCCTCTCTACGGCAGAGCTGGCGTTGTTCAGGGCGGGCACCGTCAGATTCGAGATAAACACGCGGATGCCGGGCGGGGTGATCGCTGTGGGCCGGACCATCCTGCGATCTGGCAGGGCTCGGCCCGGCACCCTGATTTGATCGCCGTGAACCAGAGCGACATCCTGGAGGTGAGAGCCATCGAGGGCTCCGGTCAGGTCAGCCGTTAAAACCTGTCCGTCGCGGACGATTTCAATGGTTTCAACATTGGCGTTGGGAGTGACACCGCCGGCGCCTCTCAGCGCTGCGGTCAACAGACGATTAAGCGCCGTACTGCCACCCTGGAGCTGAAGTTGATCGCCCGATCCGTCCGGGGTTCGGGCGTTGACTCCGATCAGTCCCGGATTGAACACCGCTCCGGAGACAGACACCTGAATCGGTGCCCACTCCTGGATCGACAGATGCAGTCGGGCCATGCCGGGGCGGAAATAGCCGTTGGTCTCCAGTGTCTGGTTGATTCGCATTTCCAGCTCGGCAAGCGTGCTACCAGCCGCTTCGATCGCAGGCACATACGGCAGATGCAGCGTGCCATCGAAGCTGATTTCGAAAATACCGCTAAAGGCGTCGTCAGAGTGTTGGAAAACGCCCTCAAACACCGCTTTTGGTGGCAGGGCAATCCGAACCCGATCCCCGGGAGAAAGCCGCGGGGCCGGTGTCCGTCCGAATGCGCTGCTGGCGTCCAACCGGGCTGTTCGAGGGCTCGCGCTCAGAGCGGCATGCTCATAGGCGGTATAGGCGGCGGTCGGCGCAATGTAATACGGGCGCTCGCTGCGTGGTCCGTTCAGGTCTGCTGACCAGTGCTGATCGTGAACCACCCGGTTTCCCTCTGAGGTGTCCATCCCGGGGGAGGCACAGCCGAGCAGGAAGACCACTGGCAGAACACCGGATTGAGTCAGCAGCGAGCGCAGCATGGTCATCAATTCTTGTCGTTGGTGAGTTCAGCGACGGCCGTTTCAAGATCGGAGAAGATCTCGAAGATCTCGTGCAGTCGGGTGAGTTCGATCAGGGAAAGCACGTTGGCGCCGGGGGAGGCCAGAGCCACTTTGCCGTTCAGTGGACGCAGCTTTTTCAGTGCAGCGACGAGGACTGCAAGACCGCTTGAATCAATGAATTTAACGGGGGCCAGGTTGAAAACGACGCGGTGGTGGCCCTGGTCGATCTGTCGGGTTACAGCGTCGGCCTGGGCTTGCGAATTTGCCATGACGAGTTTGTCTGGCAGATCAACGACCAGAACGTCAGGAGCTAGGGTTTGAGTCGCTGCTTGCATGGCATACCTCTCTTGTGAAGCCATCGTGTGAGCTGGTTCACAAGATCCTTATCAATTGGTGTGCCAAGTCTTTAAAGTAAGTGAATACAGTGAGTTATGAATTATTTGGAGGAGAGGTAGCGGCTGCACCTGAATTCGATTTGCAAAATGCAAAGCGATTGGCGAATCGTTTGCCGGGGATCCCGGCCTGCGTCTCAGGTTGCTTGTTAGTCAAGGCGCTTGGTTATTGTCAGATAATTCAAACCCTGTTTCCGGGTCAGGCTGAGTTCGTCTGACCACTGCTGCAGGATTGACCAGCCTCGGCCTGACAGCGAGAGTTCGTCCGGCTTGGGCGACGCAGTTGGAGGCTCATACGCTGCGCCGTTATCGGTGATCTGAACCCGGGCCCTGCGCCGGTTGGGGTGTTTTTCGAGCCATAGGGAGAGTGAGAACATCAAAGGCGACTCTTGCTGCCCCTGGGTTCCGTGTTCGACGATATTGTTGAGCGCTTCCCGGCAGCAGGTCTGGATCTGAAACTGGTGCTCTGGCGACACGTCCAGCGTTTCCAGGTAAAGCTCCAACTGCTCGATAGCCTTCTCGATATTGGCCTCTTTGGCTTGAAACCTAACAATCACGGATGCCATCAGCGTCAGTCCTGTGAGTCGCAGTGCGCCCTCTGTTCTGGCCGGGACCAATGGATCATCAGAATCGACAGGTCGTCTTCGACCGGTCGGCGGGTCGCCATTGCATGGAACATGGTATCCAGCTGTTTCTGGACATCATGCGTCGGGAACTGGCGGAGGTGTGCCATCAACCCGATCATGTGGTTCGGTGTGACTTCCTTTTGAGTTTTAAGACGGCACTCGTACAGGCCGTCGGATGTCAGCAGGAGGCGGTCCCCCGGGGACAGTGTGAGGTTCATGTCTTCGTAAGTGGCGTCCTCCAGCATGCCGACAGCAAAGCCGCCTTTGCCCAGATACCTTGGTCGCTGCTCGCCAGACGGAATGTGCATTGGCGGTGGATGGCCGGCCTGGCAGAGAGCGCACTGCCCTGTCTGAGTGTTCAGTACGCCGTAGATCATGGTCAGATAATCGCGCTGATCCGCGTTACCGGTAAACGTCTGATTCAGCCTGGCAGCGACTGCCGAGGGCCTCGAAATCGCCCCGTCTTCGTCGAAGCACAACGAGTGGGACGCGCCTGTTGCCGACAGCAACTGTGACGCATAGAACGACAGCATGGCTGATCGGATTCCATGGCCGGCCACGTCGATGAGGTAAAAGGCCACGTGGTTCTCATCGAGGTGCAATACATTGTAGATGTCGCCCGCCACTCCCATCGCAGGCTGGTAGAAGTGAGCAAGCTCAATCTGGCCCACCCTGCGGTTCTTCTCGGGCAACATGGCGCGCTGAAGCATCTCCGCGGCTTTCAGGTCCTTAAGCATCGCCTGTTTGGCGTGGGTTTCCCGTTCAAGCAGACCTTTAAGCGCCTTGTTTCGGCTGTCCAGGGATTTGCGCAGCTGTACAATCCGCTCGCCCGCTTCCAGCCGAACCCGCATTTCCTCCATTACGAAAGGCTTGGTTATGAAGTCGTCGGCCCCCGAGTCCATGCCGGCGACAAGATCGCAGGGATTGTTCTGCCCCGTCACCATTATGAAGTAGGGCGCATTCTCTCCCCGTTTTTTCACGGCCACGCATAGATCCAGACCATTGAGTTCCGGCATCCGCCAGTCGCTGAGAATGAGATCGATGGGTTGTTCGTCCATCACTTTCAGCGCCTGCACACCATTGCACGCCTCAAAGACTTCGTATTCCAGTTTGGTCAGCATGCTCATGACGACGGAGCGTTCGGCCAGCGAGTCATCAACCACCAGAATACGAATGGGTTCTGTCTGGTTGGTTCTGGGTTTGGGGGAGTGAACAAAGGCTTTATGCATGGCGCGATTCCATTAACCGTTTCTGGGCCTGTCTTCTGTCAATCAGCAAAAGCAGTGCCAACTGCCTGGCCGGACACAGGGCCCTTTGCTTCGCCAATCATTCTCACAACGCTTTGCAAAATGCATTGCAAAGTGAGGTGGGTCTCTGCAATTTGGGGCTCAGCCTGCCAATGGTTGGCGAAAAGCGAGGATTTACGCGCCCCGTAAAGATGGCGCGGCAATTGCTGTCTTTATGGAGTCGCTCGGTGGTCGGGCGGCCCGAAACAGGAGAGACGGTGATGCGCAGGCTTCAGGCCATGCCAAGGCAAAAAACCTTGATGGGAATCCTGGTGCTGTTTCTACTGGCGCCGCACGTCGTCAGTGCTCAGGGAACCGCAGAAAGCAACGGGACAAATACGCTCACCTTTGGTGTCGTGCCGCAGCAGGCGGCCTCCAAGCTGGCCCGCGCCTGGGTACCCATGCTCAAAAACATCAGTGACCGCTCAGGATTGACCGTTGACTTTGCCACGGCGCCAGACATTCCGACGTTCGAAGAGCGATTGGCCCGGGGCGAATACGATATTGCATACATGAACCCTTACCACTTCACCCTGTTCAACGAAAATCCTGGGTATCAGGCACTGGCTCGGGCTCGGGACCATCGAATCAGGGGGATCATCGTCGTGCGGCGAGAGAGCGGAATCACTTCGCTCTCGGATCTGGCCGGACAAGCGCTCGCATTCCCAGCACCACGAGCGTTCGCGGCAACCTTGGTAACACGCTCCCATCTCGAAACAGAGGCTGCGGGCTATACGGCCCATTTTGTTTCTTCCCACGATTCGGTTTATCGCAGCGTTGCCTCCGGTCGTTTTGTGGCCGGGGGGGGCATCCAGCGCACCCTGAACGCCCTTGAGGCTGGTGTGCGGGAAGAACTGAGGGTGTTGTGGCGATCGCCAGGATATACCCCTCACGCGATTGCCGTGCACCCACGCGTCAATGAAGAAACGCGTCGCACCCTGCTTGGCGCTCTCACAGGCCTGGAGGACAGTGAGGCGGGGTTGCAAATACTGGAGCCTTTGCGCATGAAGGGCTTTGAAGCGGCTGCCAATGCTGACTGGGACGACGTACGTCGGCTCAACATCTCGGCACAATAGGCCAATGGCTGTTATCCGTTTTGAGGAGTGATGGTTGTGTCGATTAAATGGAAAACCATCGTAGGCATCGCCCTGCTGGAAACGTTTTTTCTGGCGATTCTGATCTGGCAGGCAGTGAACTACCTGACCGTTTCCAATCAGCAGGCCTTGTCGAAACGAGCCGGCGACACGGTGAATTTGATCGAGTCGGTGGTGAAAGATGCCGTGATCAGCATGGACCTGGCAACACTGGAGGAGGTGGCCGGTCAGGTGGTGCAGCTTGAGGAGGTGGTCTATGTGCAGATCACCGACGACAGCGGTTATCTGGCTGCGGCCGGGAATCTGCCGGAGAGCACGTTTTCCGCCGACTCGGATTTTCAGTCGGTCGATGATGGGGTGTATGACACCAGAACCGGCATTGTGGAGAGCGGATATTCTTTCGGGCAAATTGAACTCGGCATCTCGGTCGATTCATTGAACGCCCTGGTCGCCGAGGCCCGGCAACGCTTTCTGGTCATTGCGGGGCTTGAATTGGTGCTGGTCGCGCTGTGTTCGTGGCTGTTGGCGACGCTGTTGACCCGGCGAATCACTCAGCTCAGAAAAGCAGCCGAGGCCGCCCAGAAGGGACAGTGGCTCAGGCTTTCGTCGGCCGGCAAAGGGGATGAACTCGGCCAGACGATGCAGGCGTTTGATCAAATGAGTCACGCGCTTGGCGAGCGTGAACAACGCCTGAAAGACACGATTGCCAGCCTGGAAGAAAAAAATCAGAGACTGGATGACCAGCGTAAAGAGATGCAGCTTCTTCAGCGTCAGACCCAGCAAGCCCAGGAGCTCAGATCTTCCATCGTTGACTCCAGCCTGGACGCACTACTCAGTATCGACTCCGAGGGGCGGATCATTGAGTACAGCAAGTCGGCCGTTGAAATGCTGGGCTGGACCCGAGAAGAGGCCATGGGCCGGGATATGGCCACGATGTTGATTCCGGAACAATACCGGTCAGCCCATGCTGCGGGAATGCAGAAATTCCTTGAGACTGGAGAGGGCCCGCTGATTGGCAAGCGTATCGAAGCTGTAGCTTTGCATCGCAGAGGGCATCAGTTCCCGATTGAGTTGGCATTGATGGCCACCTACCTTGAAAACGATGTTGTCGTCACCGCGACTCTGCGAGATATCACCGAGCGCAAAGCCAGTGAAGCGGCGTTGATTGAGGCCAAGTCGACTGCCGAGGAAGCGTCGCTGGCCAAATCGCGTTTTCTGTCTCACATGTCCCATGAAATCCGTTCGCCGCTGAATGCGGTTCTGGGGGCGCTTGAGGTTCTCGGCCAGGGGCAGGACCTGTCGCCTGACATGCAAAAGATGATCGGTATCGCCCGTGGATCGGGCAATGCCTTGTTGCACGTGATTAATGATGTACTGGATTTTTCTCGCATCGAGGCCGGGCAGATCGAAGTGCGCGAAGAGATCTTTAGCCTGGGACCGATCGTGCGTGAGGTCTTTGCCGCCATCATGACTCGCCCGAGCAAGCCCGATCTGACGCTGGCGTTTCTGGCGGATGCCTTCTCGCCGCTGAGGGTGTGTGCCGACCCCGACCGGGTTCGCCAGGTATTGACCATTCTGGTCGACAACGCGTTCAAGTTTACCCAGAGCGGATCGATTACCGTTGCGCCGCGCCAGATTGAGGTGGATGGGGAGACAATGTGGCAGGTTGACGTTCATGACACCGGCCCGGGTATCCCGGAAAGCATGATCGATGCCGTTTTCGGTGAGTTCGAGCAGGTAGATGCTGCAAGAGACACCGGATATGGTGGCACTGGACTGGGCCTGACCATTGCCCGGCAACTGGTTCAGTTGATGGGTGGTAGCGTGTCAGTGGTGAGCACTGAGAGAGAGGGTTCGTGCTTTTCCTTCACGGTGAAAGCCGCACAGCCCGAGGGGAAGCAAAAGAACGAATTGGCGGCGCCTGCCCAGAGGGCCGTTGATGTTGCCATGGTGGTTTCTGACCGGGGCCTTGCCTTCGCCCTCGCCGAGTGGGCAGAGCACACAGGCCTAAACGTCGTGGCGAACACTGACGGCGTCAACCATCAGATGTCATGGCTGAGTCAGTCCTCGGTTGCCGACGAACGCATCCTGTTGGTCGATACTCCAAGCCTCGCTGAGTTGCCGGTGCCGGAAGTGGGTGACTGGCGCATCTTGAAGTTGGGCGAAGCGAGTGATGAGCGGAATGTGGAGTCGCTCGGCGGCGGTACCCTGTTTGCCGAAAACCTGATTGCTGCCATTTTCGAACCGGCCAGCCAGTCGTCGACACTGGGTGCGCGCAGCGACGAGGGCTTGCACATGGCAGCGGCACCTCCGGAACAGCCGTTGTCACCCGATGAAGCAGAACATCGTCTCCTGCTGGTGGATGACGTTGAAGCCAATCGGCTGGTGGCGGCCGCGGTTCTGCAGCGTCACGGTTACCGCCTGGACCATGCTGAGGATGGCGAACAGGCGGTCGCGATGGCAGGCAAGCAGCCATACCATGCGATTTTGATGGATGTGCGAATGCCGAAGATGAATGGCCTGCAAGCCACCGAGATCATCCGCAAGGGGCATGGGCCAAACGCTAGAACCAAGATCATCGCACTGACCGCAAACGCTGAAACATCCGAAATTGATCGGTGTAGGGAAGCCGGCATGGATGACTTTGTCAGTAAACCGTTTCAGGTGACTACATTGATCTCAGCGGTTGCTCAACGCAGACAGAACAACGAGGACACAACAATGACAAGTACAGCGGCGTTCGAAAATGAGGAAGTGCTGAACGAGCCAGCGCTTGCTCAGCTTGCGACCGACACTTCCTGGGAGACCATTCCCATGATGTTGTCTATATTTATCCGCGAGATAAAAAACCGTTGGTCAGCCGTCGAAGCCGCCTTTGCCGAAGGGGACATTGGCGAGCTGAGAGAGCAGGCGCACGCGCTCAAAAGTTGCTCCGGTACCTACGGTGGGGCCCGGCTATCGGCAGTGGCGAAATCGCTGGAATATGCGGCGGCAGAGCATCAGACGGACTTGCTGGCGGGACTGGTAGCTACACTGGCCACTGTAGCCGAGGAAACCGAAAAGGCCTACAGTCAGAAAATGACTGCATTGGAAGAAAAAATCGCCTCTGAATAAGGACGCTCCCGAACATGCCTGATTATCAATCCAGTCCTCGTGTTCTCCTGGTGGAAGACAGTGCCTCCAATGCGCTGGTCTACCGCAGCTATCTGGAGGCCGATTATTCGGTGGTGACAGCTGGGACAGGTTCTGAAGCGCTTGAAAAACTGGCGTCACAACGGTTCGACCTGGTACTGACAGACGTCCGCCTGCCGGATATGACAGGCCTGGACATTCTCGACGAAATCCAGAGAACGGAAGATCCGTTGCCGGTGGTGGTTATGACCGCCCATGGTTCGGTTGATGTGGTCGTCGACTCCATGCAGCGAGGCGCCAGCGATTTCCTGTCCAAGCCTTTTGAAAAAGCTCGTCTTCTGGTCACGCTGGAAAATATTCTCAAAAAGGAACAGCTGAAAGAGATTGTCACGGAGTACGAGAAATCGTTCCAGCGCGATGCCTTTCACGAGATGGTCGGGGCATCGCTGCCTATGCAGAATGTGTATCGCATCATCGAAAGCGCATCGAAGAGCAATGCCACCGTGTTTATCACTGGTGAGAGCGGAACCGGCAAGGAACTCTGTGCATCGGCGCTGCACGCCGAAAGCCTGCGTCGGGACAAACCCTTCATCGCCCTGAACTGTGCGGCCATCCCCAAGGATCTGCTGGAAAGCGAAATCTTTGGCCATGTGAAGGGTGCGTTTACCGGCGCGACCGGCAGCCGTGAAGGTGCAGCAGCCCGGGCCTCTGGCGGCACGCTGTTTTTGGATGAGATTGGCGAAATGCCCATGGATCTGCAGAGCAAGCTGCTGCGCTTCATCCAGTCGGGAACGTTTCAGCCGGTCGGTGCCAATCGGGAGGTCAAGGTGGACGTTCGCTTCATCTGTGCCACCAACCGCGATCCATTGGAAGAGGTCAGAGCCGGGCGGTTCCGGGAAGACCTGTATTACCGGCTTCACGTTATTCCTCTGGAGATGCCACCGCTCCGTCAGCGCGGCAATGACAGCCTGCTGATCGGTGAGCGGATGCTCAAGCAGTGCACGGTTGAAGAGAACAAGCGCTTTCGCGGTTTCAGCGAAGAGGTAAAACGCATCCTGCTGGATTACAGCTGGCCGGGGAATGTCCGGGAACTTGGCAATGTCATTCGGAATATCGTTGTGCTGAACGATGGCGAGCTGGTTCGGCCGGATATGTTGCCTGATTCCGTCCGTTCGGGCGGTCGAGCCGTCGCGAAATCAAGCCATGCCTACGCAATGGAGAGGACCCCGAGTCAAATCGACCGCCAGCCGCTCAATGGCGCAGTGGCGCCGCAACCGCCAGAGGCTAATGGCGACATTCGGCCGTTGTGGGTTGAGGAGAAAGAAATCATTGAACGGGCGATAGACCGTTGTGGTGGCAATGTACCCAGGGCAGCCGCGTTCCTCGAGATCAGCGCTTCCACGATTTATCGCAAGAAACAGCAGTGGGAGGCGGTTTAGCGCTTAGCCCCTGAGACCGAGCTTTATCGTTTAAAGGCCGCTTTTGCGGCCTTTTTTTGGGGCTGCGAGATCGCGGGTTGTCGAACTGCAAAAACGACGCCCTCACATTGCGATGCAATTTGCGAAAACGCTTTGTTTCTCCATGAGAAAGAATGCAACCCACTGAAAAAAATAATAATTCAATTCTGGCATGCCTGATGCAAAGTGAGGGATAGAAAAGGGGATTCCTGATTTTTTACGCACTGCCGGAGAAGGGGCGCTGCCATGAAAAGCAACACTGAGACCGAAACACCCGTTTACTCATCATCCGCCCATCATCTTCTTGTTGTGGATGACGACATTGCCGTTCGCATCGTCGCTCGAGCAGCGCTGGAAAAAGCGGGGTTTGTGGTCACCGAAGTATCAGATGGCAGCAGCGCTATTCGGTGGCTACAAACCCGGGTTTTTGACGCTGTGTTGCTCGATGCGCGTATGCCCGGTCTCAATGGCTTTGATACCTGTAAAGCCATGCGCAAGTTTTTGAAAGATGACCCCGTGCCAATCATTCTCGCCACGGGCCAGGATGACGATGACTCGATTGAACACGCCTTCGAGTGTGGCGCTACCGATTTTGCACCCAAGCCGTTGAACTGGCGAATTACCATTCAACGCCTGAAGTCACTGATTCGCGCTCGGGAAAGCGAAAACCGGGAAAAAGCCCGCGCTGATCAGGTCACCCGTATGCTGAAGTCATCATCGGAGGCAGCCCTGACGCTGGATCCGAATGGCATCATCATTGATCGGCATCATCTGGAGCGAATCGATCAGGCCTTTTCCTCTGTGTTGCTCCCGGGGCTGTCGTTGTTCGATGTGTTGTCGGGCTCGGCGAAGCTGGAAGCGCAGGAAGGCTGGAAGGCATCGGAGACCATGGCCGGCGGTGAGCCGTTCTTCATCCGGTCTACGCAGCAGCACGACATGCTGATTCAGGGCAGGTTTGTTCTCGGTGTCGATGGCGAGCGTTTCTGTTTGTTCAACGATTTGACCGAAAGCTGGCTGGCTGACAAGAAAATGTACGAGTTGGTTTATCGGGATGCCTGTACACAGCTTGGAAACCTCAATTTCATTACCCGGGAGCTGAATGCTCAGTTCGAGCACGATGTTGAGAACGTCGGACACACTGGTTTGCTGCGCTTTATCGCCAGTAATTTTTCGAGCTATGAGTCTCGAATCGGCCGTGCTGGACTGAATGACCTGGCGGCTCTGATCGCCAATCGGATGCGGGACGTGGTAGCCAACCAGGGGCCTCTTCAGGATCGCGGAAAACGGCCTGCCCTTGCTCGGATTGGCGACTCGGAATTCATGATTGCGCTCTTTGGCATCACGGATGAGAACGTGAGCGCCGAGATGGCATCCTGTGTTTATGCCGCGCTGAATCGACCCTACGAGGTGAATGGCTATACCTTTTCTCTGACCTGGAAGGCGGGCGTGACCGACACGATGAAGTCAGTGCCCGTTGCCGATGGGTTTATCGCCGCGACCGCCTGTGCTGCCAATATGAATGAGGCGGCCGGAGTGCCAGTCAGTGTCTACAACGAGGATGTCAGGCTGGACATCCAGCGAGATTACGAAATCGAACGGCTGCTGCGTCGTGATGTGCTCCGCGGCCGGCTGGAGATGCACTATCAGCCCAAGTTTTCACTCACCAGCATGACGCTGGTTGGTATGGAAGCGCTGATTCGCTGGAATTGCAAGGAGCTGGGGCCGGTATCACCGGCAGTCTTCATTCCGGCCGCCGAGCGTTGCGGTCTGATCGTTCCATTGAGTCAGTTTGTGATTCAGGAGGTGCTGGATCAGATGGTCGACTGGCGTAACCAGGGGCGCCCGAGTGTGCCGGTATCGATCAATATTTCTGGTAGCCACCTGAACACCGGTGAATTTACCCGAGAGTTGCATGACGCCATTGCCGAGCGTGAGATCGACCAGTCGCTGGTGGAACTGGAAGTGACAGAGGCTGTGATGGTGGATGCTGGCAGCCGTGCTGTGTTCAACCTGGAGGCACTTCGGGCGACGGGAGTCAGGGTATCGGTGGATGACTTTGGCACTGGCTACTCATCGCTCAGTTACTTGAAAAACTTGCCTGTCGATTGCCTGAAAATCGACCGGAGTTTTGTTCAAAACATTACCCACGACAATACGGCACTGGCGATTGCCAAAGCCATTATTACCGTCGGACACGAAGTTGGCCTGCATGTGATTGCCGAAGGTGTAGAAACGCCCGAGCAGTTGGATTGCCTGAAGCTTCTTGGCTGCGATTCGGTTCAGGGATTCTTGACCGGTCGCCCCGTGGATAAAGCCGCTTTCGATCAATTTTATGAGGGCCCTGCGTCGAAAAGCGTTGCCGCCTGATCCCGTTTGTATCCAACGCCTTTGGCCCAACCCCGGTTGGGCTTTTTTTACTCTGGGAAGGGTGATTAGCAGAATGCGAATCCTCCTGCGACAGTCGTCCGCAAGTAAAACAAAAAAACATATAAAACAATTGCTTGAAGAGTTGGCCCGAACGCTGCAATGCCCCAATTAACAGTCATTTGCTGTCGATTGGAGGTAGTTATGCAGATCAACCCGGCCAACCTGGCTCCGGATAAAAAAACAATCTTCCACGCTCTTGCGTCGACCCTCGCATTGCTGCTGCTTGCCGGTTGCGGTGGTTCTGGCGGTTCCAGCTCCGTCAGTGCATCTGGCAGCTCCACTCCGCAAACGGAGGATGCGGTTGTCGCTGCGCCGACGTCCACGGCACTGGCTGAAAACAAAGCGCCAGAGGCTTTCCAGTTTGGCAACTTTAAAACAGTGGCAGTGGTTCTGGACGCTGATCGGCTGGCTGGTCTGTCGATGTCGGACAATTACGTCCTCAAGGCATCGGACGGCGCAGACAATGTCTACCGCCTCTCCTCATTCCGGGTGGGAGACTCAACGTCCTTTTCCTTTTCCCTTCCTACATCCAGTGCTGCGCTCATTGTCGAGATCTTCAGTGTGTCCGAAGGCGGACAGGTATTTACCGAGGAGTTTTTACTATGAAACGTCTGATGTGTCTGTTCGCCAGTGTGGTTCTGATGCTTGGCAGTGGTCAGGCCCTGGCCAGTGTGTTGTCGTTCAAGTTTCAGGACAAAATCCAAAACGACGGTGTTGGCACCATCGATCTGTTTTCGCCCGCCCTCAAAGAGAAAGTATCGAACGGAGCAACCTTGGAAGCTTTCCGACGGGACAACAACGGCGCTCTCGTTTTTTCGGTCTCACTGAACGAGCCAAACGATGGCAGTGAGAACTCAGAGAGTCAGGGGGTTGCCATCGAGTCAGTGGAATTGAGGTTGATCTACGCGACTGAAACAGTCGTTATTACCGATCTCTCCACAGTGACCTACTCGTTGCTCTTAAAGAAAGGTAATACGAATCGGGCGCTCTACAGTACGATCGTTGGCGACAGCCAATCGAACCGAACCAGCTCGGACATTTTGAGTGAAATGAATGGATCGTCTTTTGACGGAACGCTTCGCGTGCCGGTCGCCCGTGATCTGACAGACTTGATGGGTGCCACGTTTACCGTGCGCTTTCTGGTCGTGGACCGTAAATTGACGGACCCTGAAGCCTTCTATGATTTCGCCGGAGCCGATGAGGAAATTGCTCTGCTGTCGAGCGCAGACGCTACCTACCTGGATGCGCTTGCCCCCGGTCGGGCGCTGGCGCCATTGACACTGAATGCCTCCGGCGAGGCCCTGGTGAACTGGACCTACTACCCCTCGAACGACGGCTATTATGTGGCCTCTTATGAAGACCTGTTTCCCAAGCAGGGCGATTATGACTTCAATGATCTGGTGGTCGCTTATCGTGTAGCCATGGACACAAACGCCAATAGCGAGGTCAGCCGGATTACCGGGTCGGGGTATCTGGTTGCCCGGGGTGCTGCCTACAATCACGATTGGCGTCTTCGTATCGCCTTGCCAACGTGGGCATCCGGGTTGGCGACCTACAATTTTTACGAGGCGAGCAGCCTGACCCCAAAGCTTGGTTTCCCGAAACAGCAATGGGTGAGCGGTGAGCTAGATCTTCTGCTTGCTGAGAACATTGCTGGCGAATTTTCGGATGGCAGCTCCACCTATGTGAACACGTTTCACGAGCAAGCCGTCGTGGAGGGACCCCGCTTTGATTTCTCCGTGGTGTTCGACCTGCCGGTGCCTTTTGCAGATATAGAGGAGGCGCCATTCGATCCTTATCTGTATGTGTACGACACCGAATACGAAGTGCACCTGATGGGCAAATCGCCAGTGTTGGGGTACTCGCGTAACGCGCAGAACAGTCTCACGGTCTTCAAAGATGAGAATAATTACCCGTTCGCGCTGGTCATTCCCGACGATTTTGCGCCGCCACTGGCCGCCGTCGATATGGGGCTGGCGTATCCGGATTATCTGGAGTACGTCCTGTCGGGGGGTGCGCAAAAAACCGATTGGTTCCGTCGACCGGTCGTGGAGCGGGTCAAGAACGTGCCTTTCAAGAATTGGTAATGCAATCAGGTGTGTTGGTTGTTCCGGGTGAGTGTCTGTGGATTCTCACTCGGAGCCATCAAGGCCGGCTTCTTTAACAGCACAATTTTTTGCAGGTCTTTCGTCGGACTCACGCGATATTACGAATATGCGACTGGACTCGGAGCGAAGCAATCATTGAGTGTTGGGAAGTTTACTGATTCTGCCATTTCTTGGGGGAAGAAATGGTGCCGAGGAGAGGACTTGAACCTCCACGGGGTTGCCCCCACTAGCACCTGAAGCTAGCGTGTCTACCAATTTCACCACCTCGGCAGGTGATTTGCAGTTGCGTCGTTAGCTTGTTGAAAACTAGACGTTTCTGCCGTCGGTTAGGTGTGTCCCTCAACCGATGGCGCGTACTTTAATAATTCCGGCAGGAGCTGTCAAACATTTTCTGAAAAAAAAGTTTGGCAGGTATTTATGCCTATTCCCCCGCCCTTGTTAGGCAGCTGTGCTCTCCCAACGTTATACTGCACCTCAAATGAATTCATCCGCGCCCCATGGGCGCAGAATGACAGCAAGGATCCGAATGGCTTCCAGGAAGAACAGCTCCCGGGATCCTCACGCCAATCGTGAGGCCCAGAAATACGACAACCCCATCCAGAGTCGGGAATTCATCCTCGCTCATCTGAAGGAGCGCGGTGCGCCCGCCACCCACGAGACCCTGTGTGCCGAACTCGACCAGACCTCGCCGGAAGGTATCGAGGCGCTGCGGCGTCGGCTGATCGCCATGTGTCGGGACGGCCAATTGATCTGCAACCGTCGGGGCGCCTACCTGCCTATAGAGGAGGCCGACCTGGTCACCGGCAAAGTGGTGGGCCATAAGGACGGCTTTGGTTTCCTGATTCCGGACGATGGTGGCAGCGACCTGTTCCTGACCGCCCGTCAGATGCGCCAGGTTTTCCACGGTGACCGGGTTGCGGCCCGGGTCGACCGGGTCGACGAGCGCGGCCGCCGGGAAGGGGTGATTGTCGAGGTGCTGGAGCACCGGACCAGCCAGACCGTGGGGCGGTTCTTCCAGGAGAGCGGCATCAATTTCGTGGTGCCGGAAAACGCCCGCATCAACCACGAGGTGCTGGTGCCGGCCGAGAACGTGGGTGAAGCCCGTCACGGTCAGTACGTGGTGGTGGACATCGTTCGTCAGCCCAGTATCCGCACCCAGCCGTTGGGCAAGGTGGTGGAAGTGCTGGGCGAGCACATGGCGCCGGGCATGGAGATTGATGTTGCCATCCGCTCCTACGACATTCCCCACAGCTGGCCGCCGGCGGTGGGCGAGCAGGTAGCCGGCATTCCCGAGCAGGTCGCGGAAAAGGACAAGGAAAACCGGGTCGACATCCGCAACCTCCGGCTGGTGACCATCGACGACGAGACCGCCCGCGATTTCGACGACGCGGTCTACTGCGAACCCCGACCCCGCGGCGGCTACCGGCTGGTGGTGGCCATCGCCGACGTGTCCCATTATGTACGTCCGGGCACGCCGCTGGATGAGGAGGCGGTCAACCGCAGTACCTCGGTGTATTTCCCGGACCACGTGGTGCCGATGCTGCCCGAGAAACTGTCGAACGGGCTCTGCTCCCTGAACCCGGGGGTGGACCGGCTGTGCATGGTGGCGGACATGACCATCAGCGCCGCCGGCCGGATCAGCGGGTACAAGTTCTATCAGGCGGTGATGTACAGCCACGCCCGGCTGACCTACAACAAGGTCAGCGACATCCTGGAGCGGCCCGAATCGCCCCAGGGCAGTCGCCTGTCCGAGCAGTACGCCCATGTGCTGCCGCAGTTGCACAACCTGTATGGCCTGTATCAGTTGCTGCGCGAGGCGCGCACCGAGCGCGGTGCCATCGATTTCGAGACCACCGAAACCAAGATCGTGTTCGATGCCCAGCGCAAGATCGAGGAGATCGTGCCGGTCACCCGCAACGACGCCCACAAGATCATCGAGGAGTGCATGCTGTGCGCCAACGTGGCCACCGCGCGCTTCCTGAAAAAGTACAAGCTGCCGGCACTGTACCGGGTGCATGACGGCCCCTCCGAGGAGCGGCTGAATGCGGTCCGGCTGTTCCTGGGGGAACTGGGGCTGCAGCTGGGCGGTGGAGACAGCCCCACTTCCGCCGACTACCAGGCCCTGCTGTCGGAAATCTCCGAGCGCTCGGACGCCAACGTGATTCAGACGGTGATGCTGCGCTCGCTCAGTCAGGCTGTTTACAGCCCGGAAGAGGGCGGTCACTTTGGCCTGGGCTTCGCCGGCTATGCCCACTTTACCTCACCCATCCGGCGTTACCCGGATCTGATCGCCCATCGAGCGATTAAGTCGATCATCCACGGCACCAACGACGCCAAGGATGTGGTCAAACCGCCGAAGACCGATGCCGAGCTGGCCGTCTATCCCTACGACATGGCCCGGATGGAGCAGCTTGGCGAGCACACCTCCATGGCGGAGCGGCGCGCCGACGACGCCACCCGCGACGTCATGGCCTGGCTCAAGTGCGAGTACCTGCGCGACCACGTGGGCGAAGACTACGATGGGGTCATCGCCGCGGTGGTGCCTTTCGGGTTCTTTGTCGAGTTGTCGGGCGTCTATATTGAAGGTCTGGTGCACGTATCCACTCTCAGTGGCGACTATTTCCACCACGATGCGGTCAAGCACCGGCTGATCGGTGAGCGCACAGCCATGAGTTTCCGGCTGGGGGACGAAGTCCGGGTCAAGGTCGTGCGGGTTGGCATGGAAGATCGCAAGATTGACCTGGAGCTGATCAGCGACCCGGTGCACCGGCAGGCGGACCGGGATGCCCTCGAGGTGCCGAAGAAGGCCGATGACCGGGGCAAGGGGCGACGCAATTCCGGCAAGGGCAAGGCCGCGGGCCGGGACAAGCCGGCCAAGGCCGGCAAGAAAGCCAAGGATTCCGGCGGCGGTGAGCTGAAGCGGCCGCGCAAACGGCCAGCCACGGACAAGAAACCGGCCAGCCCCAAGGACGAGCCCATGTCGGCCCGGGACGAGCTGGTGGCCCAGGCCGCCAAGCTCGCCCTGGAGCAGGACCAGAAGCCTGGCAAGGGCGGCAAGGCCCCGAAAAAACGCAAATCCCGCAAGTAACAGGAAGCAGGTTCAGTGTCCGGAGAGTATGTATTTGGTTGGCACGCGGTCGAGGCGGTCCTCAAGCGCGAGCCGGAGCGGTTGCAGCGGGTCTGGATCCAGACCGGACGGCAGGACAAGCGGGTCAAGGTGATCACCGATGCCCTCAATGACCTGGGGGTGCGCTGGCAGGTGGTTCATCGCAAGGAGCTGGATGAGCGGGTCGCCGGTGTGCATCAGGGCATAGTCGCCGCGGTCAGCGAAAGCCGGGAGTGGACCGAGGACGATCTGCTGGCGCAGCTGGCCGGCCAGGACGCCGCGCCCTTCCTGCTGGTGCTGGACGGCGTCACCGATCCCCATAACCTGGGCGCCTGCATGCGCACCGCCGACGCGGTCGGGGTGCAGGCGGTGATTGTGCCCAAGGACAAGTCGGCGTCATTGACCCCGGTGGCGCGCAAGGTCGCCTGCGGCGCGGCCGAGACGGTGCCGTTTGTGCGGGTCACCAATCTGGCGCGTTTCCTGCGCACCTTGAAGGATCAGGGAGTCTGGCTGATCGGCACCGCCGGTGAGGCCAAGGCGACCCTGTTCCAGGCCGACTTCAAGGGCCCGGTGGCTCTGGTCATGGGCGCCGAGGGCAAGGGCATGCGGCGCCTGACCCGGGAGCACTGCGACCAGCTGATCAACATCCCCATGCTCGGCCACGTCGACAGCCTGAACGTGTCGGTGGCAACCGGGGTCTGTCTGTACGAAGCCTTGCGCCAGCGCCTTGGTTAACCCTTGCACAGAACCCGCTGGATGCCTAGAATACGTCACCCCTTTTCCAAGGGGTGGTTTTGTATTGCCTGAAAGTGGCCATCCGAAACCTCGCTTTTGATCAAGCCTTTTTCGTAAAGCCTTATTGATAAAGCAAAAAATGAAACCGGCAGCCGAAGCTGTCACCTCCTTGCTTTCACGTTCGGCCACGCGGGTCGTACCCGATGGGCGAAAGAAAGCTGTATAAACCGTAGGGAGAACTCATGCGTCACTACGAAATCGTGTTCATGGTACACCCGGATCAGAGCGAGCAGGTGCCCGCGATGATCGAGCGTTATACCAGCGTCATCACTGAAGATGGCGGTCAGGTACATCGCCTGGAAGATTGGGGCCGTCGTCACCTGGCTTACCCGATCAACAAGATTCACAAGGCTCACTACGTGCTGATGAACATCGAATGTTCACAGGCCGCTATGGACGAGCTGACTCACAACTTCCGGTTCAACGATGCCATCATCCGCGAAATGATCCTGCGTCGCGACGAGGCCGTTACCGATCTGTCTCCGATGAAAGCCGCCGAGTCCCGCGAGGACCGTCGTTCTGGTGGAGATGACCGTCCGCGCCGTTCAGCCGAGTCCGACGACCGTCGCAAGGCTGAGACCCAGGACGAAGAAGAGTAATTAACCGGAGTTGAGGAGTTAAGTTATGGCTCGTTTTTTCAGACGTCGTAAGTTCTGCCGCTTCACGGCAGAAGGTGTCAAAGAGATCGATTACAAGGATCTGGACACCCTGAAAGGTTACATCACTGAAACCGGCAAAATCGTGCCCAGCCGCATCACCGGCACCAAAGCACGTTATCAGCGTCAGCTGGCTACCGCGATCAAGCGTGCCCGCTACCTGGCACTGCTGCCGTACTCGGACAGCCACGATAACTAAGTAACAGAGACACAGGACTTGGGACCATGCGTGCACTGGCACAGTATGTAATGCGCGGTCCCCTGCAGGCCGGCGGGGTAGCAGCAGTCACGACTGCGGTGCCCTTGCTGTTCTGGATTGGCGCAGCGGTTGTCGGCCTGGTGATTCTCAGGCTCGGCATCAGTCAGGGGTTGAACGTCGGCCTCTGGGCATTGCTCCCGGCACTCGGCTGGAGCTGGTTCGGGCAGGACCCGACCGCGCTGGCGGTTTTGCTGCAGGTGATGCTGATGGCGTCGATCCTGAGAGCAACGCTGTCCTGGGAAAGGGCCCTTCTCGGAGGGAGCTTTCTGGCGATAGTGACCGGGCTGATGTTGCCCGTGATCTACCCGGGATTGCTGGACGATCTGGTCCAGGCCGGGGTCAGTTTTTACGAACAGTACAATGCCGACGTGGCCCAGACCCTCGGGTCCGACCTGGAACAGGTCATCCGGGACACGATGAACGCGAGCATGGCCGGTTCCTACCTGGCCATCGGCGTGGGCATGACGATGCTGGCCAGGGCGTGGCAGGCGGGGCTCTATAACCCCGGCGGATTCCGCAAGGAGTTCCATGCCCTGAGGCTGTCACCCGCCGTTGCGGTGGTGTGTGCAGTCACCATGGTGCTGGGCCCGATGCTCGGGTTGAACGCCATGTTGCTGGCATGGGTGGCGGGTACGCCCCTGTTCCTGGCGAGCGTGGCCCTGGTCCATGGCATCGTCGGTCTCAAGAAACTGAGTGGGCAGTGGCTGGTGTTGTTCTACGTTGCACTGGCGCTGCTGGGCCCAAGCCTGATGATTCTGTTGGTGGTTTTGGCTTTTGTGGATAGCTGGCTGGATATCCGGGGGCGTATGAAACCCGCCGGGCCGGCTGAATAAAGCACGAAGAGGTTAACGAGATGGAAGTTATTCTGCTCGAGAAAGTTGCAAACCTTGGCTCCCTGGGTGACAAGGTAAAGGTAAAGGCCGGTTACGGTCGTAATTTCCTGCTTCCGTACGGCAAGGCAGTACCTGCCACTGAAGCAAACCTGAAGGCGTTCGAAGAGCGTCGCGCCGAGCTGGAAAAAGCGGCTGCCGAGAAGCTGGCCGCTGCCCAGAGCCGCGCTGAAGCGCTGGAAGGTCAGTCCTTCACCATCAGCTCCAAGGCTGGTGAAGAAGGCAAGCTGTTCGGCTCCATCGGTGTTCGCGACATCGCCGACGCGATCAGCGCCGCCGGTACCGAGGTCGAGAAGAGCGAAGTTCGTCTGCCGGAAGGTCCGCTCCGCGTGACCGGCGAGTACGACATCGAGCTGCAGCTGCACTCTGACGTTGAAGTGACTGTCAAGCTGGCCGTTGTTGCAGACTGATCTGTAGCATCGACAGGGGGCGGTTACCCGACCCCCGCTTGATTGAACGGGCCCGAACCGGAGACGGTTTCGGGCCCGTTGCTTTCTGGTATTCTTAGCGGTTCGTGGTATCCAGCAGAAGACGTTGTTATGGCCAAGCCCAATATCAAACCCGCAAACACCGACCTTGAAACCAGCCGCATCAAAGTGCCGCCCCATTCCCTGGAGGCTGAGCAGGCGGTGCTGGGTGGTCTCATGCTGGACAACCGCCGGTTCGATGAAATCTCCGAGATCATCTCCGCCGCCGATTTCTACCGCCAGGACCATCGGCTGATTTTTGGCGCGGTCGAGCGCCTGGCCAGTGAGAGCGAGCCACTGGACGTGGTCACCCTCGCCGAGTTCCTGGAGCGCGCCGGCGACATCGAAGACGCCGGCGGCCTGGCCTATCTCGCCGAGCTGGCGGAAAAGACCCCCGGCGCAGCCAACATCAAGGCCTACGCCGACATCGTGCGGGAGCGCTCGGTGCTGCGTCAGTTGGTGGAGGTGTCGGGCAAGATCTCCGACTCCGCGTTCAACCCCCAGGGCCGCAACAGCAACGAGATCCTGGACGAGGCCGAGCGCAGCGTGTTCCAGATCGCCGAGTCCCGGGTCAAGGAAGGCGGCGGCCCCCAGGCCATCAATCCGATCCTGACCAAGACCCTGAGCCGAATTGAAGAGCTGTTTGAGTCCGGCGAGCAGACCACGGGTCTGACCACCGGGTTCCGGGACCTGGACGACCGCACCTCCGGTATGCAGCCGTCCGACCTGATCATCGTGGCCGGTCGCCCGTCCATGGGTAAGACCACCTTCGCCATGAACATCGTCGAGAACGCCCTGATCAGCACCGGTACCCCGGTCCTGGTGTTCAGTATGGAGATGCCCGCCGACGCCCTGGCCATGCGGATGTTGTCCTCCCTGGGCCGCATCGACCAGACCAAGGTCCGGGGCGGCAAGCTCGAGGAGGACGACTGGCCGCGCCTGACCTCCGCCGTGAGCCTGCTCAAGGACAAACCCCTGTACATCGACGACACCCCGGGCCTGAGTCCCACCGAAATGCGCTCCCGGGCGCGCCGGATTGCCCGGGAAAACGACGGCAAGATCGGCCTGATCATGGTCGACTACCTGCAGCTGATGCGGGTGCCCGGCAACACCGAGGGCCGGACCGCGGAGATCTCGGAAATCTCGCGTTCCCTGAAGGGCATCGCCAAGGAACTCAGTTGCCCGGTGGTAGCGCTGTCTCAGCTCAACCGGAGTCTGGAGCAGCGGCCCAACAAGCGCCCGGTCAACTCGGACCTGCGGGAATCCGGGGCCATCGAGCAGGACGCCGACGTCATCATGTTCGTGTACCGGGACGAGGTCTACAACGAGGACACCCCGGACAAGGGCATCGCTGAAATCATCATCGGCAAGCAGCGTAACGGGCCGATCGGCACGATACGGCTGGCGTTCATTGGTAAGTACACCAAATTCGAAGACCTGGCCCACGGCGACTACGGTGACGATTACTGATGCCTCGTCCGACCCTTGCCCGCATTGATCTCGAGGCCCTGCGCCACAACTACCGGCAAGCGTCGGAACGGGCCGCGCCGGCCCTGGCCATGGCCGTGGTCAAGGCCGACGGTTACGGGCACGGCATTGCCCAGGTGGCTCAGGCGCTCTCCGACGCCCCCAAATACGCGGTCGCCTGCCTGGAAGAAGCCCTGGCCATTCGCGCCGCCGGACTGCTGCAGCCGGTGGTGCTGTTGCAGGGCGTGCACAGCGCGGGTGATCTGGACCTGTGTCTGCAGCGGGGCTTCGAGCCGGTGCTGCACGGCCATCAGCAACTGGACTGGCTGGAGCAGGGCGAGGCCCGCCCCACCTTCTGGCTCAAGGTCAACACCGGCATGAACCGGCTCGGTTTTCATCCCGACGAGCTGGCCGACGTTATGGCCCGGCTTGACCGCCTCGGGGCCCGGCCCGGTTTGCTCGGGTTCGTCACCCACTTCGCCTGCGCCGACGACAACGACAGCGCCATGACCGAGGAGCAGACCGCCTGCTTTGTCGAGGCGACGGCGCCCTGGCCGGAGCTGATGAAAAGCGTTGGCAATTCGGCCGCGCACTTCATTCCCGGCCAGCCCCTGTTCGATTGGAGCCGGCCCGGCATCATGCTGTACGGCGGCTCGCCGCTGCTCGGCAAGATCGGCCCGGAGCTCGGCCTGAAGCCGGTGATGTCGCTGCAGGCGCCGCTGATGTCGGTGCGCACCATCGAGGCGGGCGAGTCGGTGGGATACGGTGCCGGCTTCGTCGCCGACCGGCGTTTGCGCATGGGCATGGTCGCCATCGGTTACGGTGACGGCTACCCCCGGCACGCGGGCACGGACACGCCCGCGGCCATCAATGGCCGGCGCATTCGCCTGATCGGGCGGGTGTCCATGGACATGCTGGCGGTGGATTTGAGCAACGTCCCGGACGCCCGAGAGGGCGACGTGGTTGAACTCTGGGGCGAGACGGTGGCGGTGGATGAGGTGGCCCGCTGTGCCGGCACCATCGGTTATGAGCTGCTGACCGGTATCACCGCGCGGGTGCCGCGGGAATACCGGTAGCGCAGGAGATCCGGCCCGGAATCAGGCGGTTTCGGGCTCGTGAATGATTTCCTCGATGAAGTCGAGGATGGCCGCCAGGCTCCGATCGTCCAGTTTTTTCAGGACCTTGTGGACCACCATCTTGCTGCCCTTGAGCATGCTGCTGATGCCCACCCGGGCCATGCCCATCAACATGCTGCTGGCGTTCAGGCGGCGCAGGGGCTCCAGAAAAAAGAAATCCAGGCCCGAGTCGGTCATTTCTACAATCAGTTCGAACAATTGGTCGATGGCCTGTTTGTCGGCCTTGCCGCGGTTGCGCAGCTCGGTCACGGTACTCAGGGCGCGGGAGCGCAGTTCGTCGGGAATCGGCGCCACAATGTGGCTCTGTTGCTTCAGCATGTCGAATCCTGTTGTTATAGGCAGTTGATGGCAAAGGCGAAAAGAAAACTGCCGATGGTTGGTGTTGGCTGTTATTGTAGGGACCGGTGTGGGGCTGCCATTGGCCTGACCGGTCGGGAATTCCGTCATATCAGTGAAAGTCTGGAGGCAACGACTCCTCGTGCATGTGCTTGTAGTCCACGATTATGGTCCGCTCGGTAAGCTGGTCCTGGAACGTCTGCGGGATACCCCCTTGCAGGTCAGCCCACTGCTGGTCAGCGATCCGGCCAGTGCCAATCTCAATGCCCTGGAGAACTGGATTCCCGAGGACACCGACCTGATCGTCAATGCGCTCTGGCTGTCCGACCCGGAGGTGGCGCAGCAGGACCCCGAGAGCACCCACAAGGCCGCGTTCTGCCTGCCGGTGGCCATTGCCGAGTACGCCCGGGATCGTGGCATGGCATTGTTTCAGTTGTCATCGTGCTACGTATTCGATGGCCGCAAGCAGACCGGCTACATCACCTCCAACCCCGGTCAACCGTTCAACGAGCTGGGCAACTGGCAGTGGGAGTGCGAGCAGGCGTTGCGCACGCTGCTGCCCCGGCACATCATCCTGCGCACGGGCTGGAGCCTGTCGCGCTTCATCCGCAAGGTCCAGGCCAGCACCGCGGCCAGCCAGACCCTGTCCCTGCCCGGGCGCTGTCGTGGTCAGCCGGTGGCGGTTCGGGACCTGGCCCGGGTCATCACCGCGGTGATCATGCAGATCGATTGCGGCGCGGAAGTCTGGGGCACCTACCAATACGCCGGCGCGGAAGAGATCAATCTGTACGAACTGGGGTTGGCGATCGCCGGTCTGCCGGGCATTCCGGAAGGCATTCGGGTGGTGGACGAGGTGCCGTCCTGGGGCCAGCTGGAGCCGCTCAACACCACCCTGATCTGCACCAAGATCCGCAACACCTTTGGCATCAAGCAGCAGCCCTGGCGCTCCGGTCTGGTCGATGAGATTGCCATGTTGAAAGCGCCCAACGGCCGGGACGCCAAGGCACCGGCGGAATAGCGCGACGCCTGGAGCGTCGGTTACTGGCAGCGTTGGCGGGTGAATTCCCGGGTGATCTTCTGCAGCGCCTCCAGGTCCTGCAACTCCACCTCCCGGCCCCGGGCCTTGATCAGCCCCTGTTGCTGAAAGCGGGTGAACACCCGGCTGACCGTTTCCACCGCCAGACCGAGAAAGTTGGCGATGTCGTTGCGGGGCATCGGCAGGCTGAACCGGGTGCCGGACAGGCGCCGGCGCTGGAACCGGCTCGACAGGGACAGCAGCAGGGCGGCGATGCGCTCCTCGGCGGTGTTCTTGCTCAGCAGCAGGGCCAGCTGGTGGCTGTTGCGGATTTCCTGGCTCATCAGGTAATACAGGTGGTGCTGCAGATCCGGCAGCTTGACCGTCAGCTCTTCCAGTTTATCCACCGGAAACTCGCACACGTTGGTGCGCTCCAGCGCCCGGGCGGTGCAGGCGTAGTGGTTGTCGCTCATGCTGTCGAGCCCGATCAGCTCGCCCGGCAGATAAAATCCGGTGACCTGCTCCTCCCCCGATTCGGTCACGATCGACGTTTTCACGGCGCCGCTGCGCACCGCAAAACAGGAGCGGAAGGGCGTGCTCTGATCGAAGATGTGCTCGCCTCGGTCGAAGACCCGACCCTGCCGGACGATGTCCTCAAGCCGATCCAAGTCGTTGTCCTCAAGCGCCAGGGGCAAGCAAAGATTGCTCAGGCTGCATTGATGGCACGAGGCTTTGAGAGCTGGGGGAACCTGACGGTAGGGGATGGCTTGAGTCATAAACGGGGTTTCGTCTGAATTGATCCGGATCAATTCTCGTACCTTAGTACGGAACCCCGTTTTTGCCAATCCTGCGGTGTCTTGAGAGGCCCTAAAAAATCGCGGACCAGAGAGGGTCCGCGACAGATAGGGAGCGCGCGCCCAGAGGACTGAGCGCTGCGGGAAAAGCCTGGTGGTGGCTACTCTCAGAGCTTCTCGAACACCAGCGAGGCGTTGGTGCCACCAAAGCCAAAGCTGTTGGACATGACCGTGGTCAGGTCCGCCGGTTTGGAGGCCGGGCCGACCAGGGGCAGGTCGCTGATCTTCTCGTCCACCTGGGTCAGGTTGGCGGTGCCGGCCATGAACCCGTTCTGCAGCATCAGCAGTGAGTAGATGGCTTCGTGCACGCCCGCCGCGCCCAGGGAGTGGCCGGACAGGGACTTGGTGGAGGAAATCGCCGGGACGTCGCTGCCGAAGGTTTTGCGCACCGCGCCCATTTCCGCGACATCGCCCACCGGGGTGCTGGTGCCGTGGGCGTTGATGTACTGCACCTTGCCCCGGATGGTGGCCATGGCCTGTTCCATGCACCGCTGGGCGCCTTCGCCGGAGGGCGCGACCATGTCGTAGCCGTCCGAGGTGGCGCCGTAACCAGTCAGCTCGGCGATGATGTTGGCACCGCGTTTTCTGGCGTGCTCCAGTTCCTCCAGCACCATCATGCCGCCGCCACCGGCGATGATGAAGCCATCGCGACCGGTGTCGAAGGGCCGTGAGGCGGTGGCCGGGGCGTCGTTGTACTTGGTGGACAGGGCGCCCATGGCGTCGAACATCATGGTCAGGCTCCAGTCCTCCTCTTCACCGCCGCCGGCGAACACGATGTCCTGCTTGCCCGACTGGATCTGCTCCATGGCATGGCCAATGCAGTGGGCGCTGGTGGCGCAGGCCGAGGACATGGAGTAGTTCACGCCACGGATCTTGTAGGCGGTGGCCAGGCACGCCGATACCGTGCTGGTCATGATGCGCGGCACCATGTACGGACCAATGCGCTTGACGCCTTTCTCGCGCATGATGTCGGTGGCCTCAACCTGGCTGGAGCAGGAGGCGCCGCCGGACCCGGCGATCAGCCCGGTGCGGTCGTTCGAGATCTGCTCCTCGGTCAGGCCCGCCTGGGCAATGGCCTGCTCCATGGACAGGTAGCTGTACATGGCCGAAGGCCCCATGAACCGGCGGATCTTGCGGTCGATGACCGAGGTGTCGACATCCGGTGTGCCGGAAACCTGGCTGCGAAAGCCCATTTCCTTGTAGGTGTCGTTGAAACGGATGCCGGATTTCCCGTTTTTCAGGCTGTCCAGTACCTCATCCAGGGAATTGCCAAGGCAGGACACGATGCCCATGCCGGTGACGACGACGCGTCTCATACTTTCCTCCTCTGTGGCCCGCTGCTGGGGCCGAACCGTTCGAGCAATGTCACTGTCACACAGTGTAAGGGCTTTGCCCGAACCGGGATATGTGACCTTGGTAAGGGACAGGGATACGGGTCAATGACGAGGGCAGGGTCAGGACGCGGGCGATAGCCGTTACGTACAAGGTTGCCAGCCCCGGGCTTGCTAGACTGGCCTCAACTTCGGACAACAACAAGGGAGCAACACCATGCGTTCATTGCCTCAGTTTCTGGGCGACTACGGCGAGAGCCACCAGAATTCCTTTAACCAGTGGGTGCACATTGTCTGTGTGCCGGCCATCGTCTTCTCCACCCTCGGGCTGCTGTGGCTGATCCCGATCGGCAGCTGGCTCGGCCTGACCGGCGCCGCCGCTGAATGGCTGAATGGGGCCACGGTGCTGGCGGCCGTGTCCGGGGTGGTGTATCTGCGCCTGTCGCTGGGCGTGTTCGTGCTCATGGCGGGCTGGTTTGCGGTTTCCGCCTGGATCATCCAGTCCGTGCTGGCGGCCGGCTGGTCCCTGTTCTGGACCAGTCTGGTGGTGTGGATCGCCGCCTGGGCGCTGCAGGTCTACGGCCACAAGATCGAAGGCAAGAAGCCGTCGTTTGTCGAAGACCTGGTGTTCCTGCTGATCGGGCCCATCTTCGTCAGCATCGAGTTTGCCGCCAAGCTGGGTATTCCGGTGCCATACGCCCTGAACAGCCACGACAAGAACCAGTCCGGCGGTCACATCCAGGGCCACTGAGCTAACCGCGCCGGCCCGGCCCGACGGACCGGGTTGATGGCGCCGAATGATCGAAGCCGGGGCTGGTGAAAGCGCCGAACTGGGGTATGCTTTGGCCATCGTCCAGACTTGCGAGCCAGCCCGGATATGCAGCAGTTCTCCAACGGCACCCTGTTCCTCTGGCCCGATCACTGGCAGGTGGTCGGGCAACTCGTGCCCAATCGTCCCCATCGCCACACCAGCGCGTCCTGGCTGGTCGGACTCGATGGCCCCTTCCAACTTCAGGTAAATGGCCAGTGGCGCTCGACCCGGGCGGCCTTGGTGGCGCCGGAAGTGGAGCAGTCCCTGGACCCCGGCAGCACCCGGATGTGGGGCGCGCAGCTGGATCCGGACAGCGCCCTGTGGCGTTCGCTGCTGCCACTGCTGGCTGGCGCCGACTCGGTGGACCTGGGGACTGCCTCGGAAACCCTGGCGCTGGGTCCGGAGTCTGATTGCGCGACCGTAGCCTCGGCGCTGACCGAGGCCATCGAGCAGGTCGGTACCACCCCGACGGCCATCGACCCCAGGGTCGAACAGGTGTGTGCCTGGCTGCGCTCGGCGCTGCCGGACAAAATCGACGTGGGGGAGCTGGGCGCGGCGGTGGGACTGTCGGCGTCCCGACTCAGTCACCTGTTTCGCCAGCAGACCGGCGTCACCCTGCGTCGGTTCCTGCTGCAACTGAAGATGAACCAGGTGCTGGCGCACTGGGAGCCGGGCAAGTCCCTGTCGCGCTTGGCCATGGAGGCCGGGTTCTACGACCAGCCGCACTTCGTGCGCACCGCGCGCGGCATGTTCGATGCCTTGCCCTCGGACTACGCCAGTGGTGGCCGGTTCAGGATTTGCCGCTGCGGCCTTTCTTCCTAGTCTTGCCCCGCGCTTCGTCCCGGGCGGCTTTCTCTTCGGCGGCGCGAGCCGCTTCCTGGGCTTCCCGCTCCACCATCTCCGGGGTTTCCAAAGAAATCCGGCCCAGGGTGCCGGCGCGGAATTCGTTCAGCAGGATTTCCGAGACCTTGTGCAGGTCGGGGATGCCACCCCGGCTGAAAAACCGGCGCTTTTCGGCGATGCCATCCATCACCCCCAGACCGTCGGGGGGCAGCGGGTCGAAGCCGTAGCGGGCGGCCACCAGTTCCGGGTAGGCCTGACGCAGGTAGTCGGCCTCAAACAGCGCGACGTCCTCAAAGTCCAGGACCGAGCTGCGGATGGCGCCGGTCACTGCCAGCCGGTAGCCGCAGGCCTCCGGGGACAGCTTGGGCCAGAGGAAGCCGGGGGTGTCGTACAGCAGGACGTTGTTGGGCAGCTTGATCGCCTGCTGGGCCCGGGTCACGGCCGGCTCGTTGCCGGTTTTGGCCGCCGGGCGACCCGCCAGGGTGTTGATGATGGTGGATTTGCCGACGTTGGGAATGCCCAGGATCATCACCCGCAACGCCCGTTTCTGGCGGTCGTGGTCCGGAGTCATTTCCTCGGCCAGCTTGAGGATGCCCAGGGCTTCGCTGCGCTGGTTGTGGGTCAGGGTAATGGTGCGCACGCCCCGTTCCCGTTCCAGCCACGCCTGCCATTGCTCGGTGATGTCCGGGTCGGCCAGGTCGCGCTTGTTCAGCACCTTGATCAGCGGCTTGTCGCCACGCAGGGACGGTACCAGCGGGTTTTCGCTGCTGAACGGAATGCGCGCGTCCAGCACCTCGATGATCAGGTCCATCTGGGGCATGACCTGTTTGATCTCCTTGCGGGCCTTGTGCATGTGCCCCGGAAACCAGTTGATTGCCATCTCGTGTACTCCGCTGGTGGTTGAACGGCGCCATTATGAAGGGGAATGACCAAATTTTCACATTTGTTTGAGCCCGCGCGTGTGGCGGTTTGAGCGGCGGCGTAGTGAGAAATATGTACAAAAACCGGGGCCATCGGGATGCAAACCGGGGCGTAGGTGTTTTAGGGTGTAACACCTGACGAATCATATTGATGCATTCCGGTGGTTTTTACGTTGTGGCCACCCCGTTAACGGAGAAGTTTATGAAGCTCGCAAAAGTCTTTGGTTCTGCACTTGTGGCACTGACCCTGTCCACTCCGGCCCTGGCCCAGCAGGCCGCTGGCGGTCAGCCGGACCAGGTCGATCAGCTGGCCCAGATGGTGGGTCTGTCCGACGACCAGCAAAGCGAAATTCGCGGCATCATCGATGACATGCAGGGCGAGATTGGCGAACTGCGCCAGGAAGCCCGCGCCCTGCAGCAGCAGATGCAGGCCGAGATCAAGCCGGACTATGACGAGGACTCCATCCGGGACAACGCCGAGGAGCTGGGCGAGGTGACCGGTGAGATCGCGGCACTGTCCACCCTGATGCAGGCCAAGGTCGACAGCGTGTTCACCGAGGAGCAGCGTGAGACCCTGGACCAGCGCATGCAGCAGATGCAGCAGCAAATGCAGCAGCAGCGTCAGATGATGCAACAGCAGCAGGGCGGTTAAACCGGCCCGCAAGGCACGCTGAACGCAAAAGGCCGCATCCCAGGATGCGGCCTTTTTTTGTGCCCGGAGGATTCCGGTCAGTCGGTGTCGGTCGGCCCGAAAGGTTTGATCATCACGATCAGCCGGGGCAGCAGGGTAAGGGCGCCGAGCAGGGCCATGAACATGGCGAACCCGGTGAACAGGCCGAAGTAGATGGTGGGGATGAAGTTGGACAGCACCAGGATCGAGAAGCCGGCCACGATGGTCAGGGAGGTGTAGAACATGGCCTGGCCGATGCTGCGGTGGCACCGGTGCATGGTCGCCAGATAATCCCGGTCTTTGCTGAACTCGGTCTTGAACCGGTGGATGTAGTGAATGGTGTCGTCCACCGCGATGCCCACGGTGATGGCGGCCACGGTGATGGTCATCATATCCAGGGGAATGCCGAGCCAACCCATCAGGCCCAGCACCGAGCCGGCGGCGATCACGTTGGGCGCAATGCCAATAAGCGCCAGCTTGAGCGAGCGGAACAGCAGCAGGAACATGGCCATGATGGCGAGGAAGACCACGCCAATGGTCTTGATCTGTGAGTCGAACAGGCTTTGCAGCATGTTGTTGTACATCACCGTCATGCCGGTAAACAGCACCTGGTCGGGCTCGTAGCCCAGTTCCGTGGTCAGGTGCTCGTGGATGCGGTTCAGCAGGGCCTCACGCCGCAGTTCCGGCATGGTTTCCAGGATCCGCACGCTGAACCGGGCCTGGTCGTGTTCCTCGGAGATGTAGGGGGTCAGCAGCACGTCCTGCAGGTCGTCCGGAACCGCGGCCGGCACAAAGGCCAGTTCCAGGGCATCCAGGCGTTCGCCCTGGTTGATCTGCGCCAGGATATCCAGGGTGGTGTCGATGGACAGCACCTTGCCGGTTTCCGGCAGGCTGTCCAGATAGGCGTGCACCTGCCCGAGTTTGCGCATCTTCTGGTAGGTGTACCAGGTGTCCCGATAGGTTTCGGCCTCGCCGCAGTCGTCCAGGAAGGGGTCGCAGCCGCTGGCGAAGGGGTCGCTGTCGCCGGTAGCGCTTTCCGGCGCCGGATCGTCGGTGATCACCACGTCCAACGGCGTGGTGCCGCCGAGCCGGTCGTCGATGGTGATCATGCCCTGGTGGATTTCGGTGGAGTCTTTGAAGTAATCGATGAAGCTGTTTTCCACGGTCAGCCGGCTGACTCCCACCGCGCACAGCACCGCGATAATCGCCGAGGCCACCAGCACCGTGGTGCCAAAGCGCTCGGTAAAGCGGGCGAAGGCATCGGTGAAGGGGACCCGGTCGGACGTGACCCGGGCGTCCAGCGGCGGTGGCAGCAGGGCAATCAGGCAGGGGAACACCAGGAAGGTGATCAGGAAGGCCACGGTCAGCCCCAGGGTCATCATCCAGCCGAAGTCGATGACCGGACGAATGCCGCTGAAGGTCAGCGAGCCGAAGGCGACCATGGTGGTGATCGCCATGTAGAAACAGGGCTTGATCATGGCCATGAGGGTCTGGCTCAGGATCGCCCTCGGCTCGGCGTCCGGCTGGTCATGCTGGAACTCCCGGTAGCGCACGATCAGGTGGATGGTCAGGGACAGGGTCATGATCAGCAGCAGGGCCACAAAATTGGCCGAGATCACGGTCACCGGCCACTTGGCCCAGCCCAGGAAACCGACCATCATCCACACCGTGAAGCCGCAGCAGAGCATGGGAATCAGCACCCAGCGCCACTGCCGGAAGATGATCGCCAGGGTCAGCACCAGGAACACCAGCACCCCGAGGCCGAAGGTCGACAGGTCGTTCTGGATAAACCGGATCATGTCCGACACGATCATCGGCACCCCGCCCAGGTGAATCTCGGCCCGGTCCCGGTACTGCTCCAGGATGGCGCGCACGGTATCGATGGTTGCGTCCCGCTCCTCGCCCAGCCGCTCGGTGTAGCGGATAAAGGCATCGCTGGCGGTCTCCAGTTGCGCCAGTTCGGCGTCTGAGGCCTCGCCTGCGGCCGCCTTGTCCCGTAGCCGGTTGCGCTCGCCGAGCAGCTCGAAATAGCGCTCCGGTGTCGGCAGGTTGACCTGGATGGCGGTGGTACGGGCGTCTTCGCTGATCAGCAGGTTGGGGTAGAGCGGGTTGTCCAGCAGCGCCTGGCGGGCGGTGTCCGGCGGCACCTCGTCTTGGTCCAGGGTCTTGATCTCGGTATCGACCGTGTCCAGGGTCAGCGCCTCGCTGTGCAGCAGCGGCACGTTCAGGATGCTGTTGGTGGAGCCGACCGCCTCAAGCGCCTGCAGTTCGTCCCGCAGGGCCCGCAGATCCGCCAGTCCCGGTTCGGAGAACAGCTCGTCCCGGGGGCTGTAGGTGACGATCAGGAAGTCGTCCGAGGTGGTGAAGCGCCGGTTCACCGCGCGGTACTGTTCCAGGGACCGGTCGTTCTCCAGAACCAGGGATTCGGCCGAGGCATCGAGCCGGAACTGGCCAAATTTCACCGCGGCCAGGGCCAGCAGCAGGCCGAACACAACGAGAACCCAGGCGGGGTTGGGGAGGATCAGACGATCGTAGAGGGCGCGAAACCGGTCCATGAAGCAACTACTCTGCGGGAAACGAGTGCAGAGTGTGCCACAAACCCATCATAACTGTGACCATGAACCGGCGCTTTGGCCCGGTCGTGCGACCTTAGTCGACGGCTTTGACCGGAATCTGCATGGCGTTGGTGGCCTGGGGCACCTCCGGCACGGCCAAGCCGAGGTTGTTCTGGTCGAACACCTTGTCGGCCCGGTAGCTGGAGCGCACCATTGGACCGGACGGGACTTCCATGAAGCCCTTCTCCAGGCCGATTTCCCGGAACCGGTTGAATTCTTCCGGGGTGACGTAACGCTCCACCGGCAGGTGGTTCGGGGTTGGGCGCAGGTACTGGCCCAGGGTCAGGATGTCGACGCCGATGGCACGCAGGTCGTCCATGGTCTCGAGGATTTCCTCCTCGGTCTCGCCCAGGCCCAGCATCAGGCTGGTCTTGGTGAGTACGTCCGGCCGGTGCTGCTTGGCGTGGGCCAGTACGCTCAGGGTCTTTTCGTAGCCGGCCCGTGGGTCCCGTACCCGTGAGGTCAGGCGTTTGACGGTTTCCACGTTCTGGGCAAACACGTCCAGGCCGGAATCCACCACCTTTTCCACGTGGGGCATGACCGCGTCAAAGTCCGGGGTCAGGGCTTCCACCGCCACATCCGGTGTGCGCTGCTTGATCGCCGACACGCAGGCGGCGTAATGGCCGGCACCGCCGTCGTCCAGGTCGTCCCGGTCCACCGAGGTCAGCACGATGTAGCGCAGCCCCATGAGTTCCACCGACTTGGCGGTGTTTTCCGGTTCTTCGTGATCAAGCCAGCCCTTGGGGTTGCCGGTGTCGACCGCGCAGAACTTGCAGGCCCGGGTGCAGACCGAGCCCATCACCATGATGGTGGCAGTGCCAGCGGCCCAGCACTCGCCGATGTTCGGGCAGTGGGACTCCTGGCACACGGTGCTCAGCCGGTGCTCCGACACATTCTTGCGCACCGCCTCATAGCGCTCGCCGCCGGGCATCTTGGCCCGGAGCCATTTGGGCTTGCGCTCGACCGGCTTGGCTTCCGACGTCCCGCTCGAGCTGCGCTTGATGCCATCCTTGATGGCGGAAAAGCCGTGCTCGTTACGGAATTTGGAACCACTGGTGATGCGGGATTTTGCGCTGTCGCTCATAGCAACCGGACTCTCGTAAAAAAGGGAATAGCCAGACAGTAAAGAGTAATGGCGGCGACAGGCAGTTACAAGGCAGGTACGGGCAATCACGGGCATGCCGGGCACGACATTGGTCGTACCCGGCGGGAGGGGGCAACGGATGATCAGGCCTGGGCGGCGTCCAGGGCCTGGCGGATGTCGGCGATCAGGTCATCGACGTGCTCGATGCCGATCGACAGCCGCACCAGGTCCTCACTGACACCGGCGCTCTTGAGCTCGTCCGGGCTCAGCTGGCGGTGGGTGGTGGTGGCCGGGTGACAGGCCAGGGACTTGGCGTCGCCGATGTTGACCAGGCGGTAGATCAGTTGCAGGGCGTCGATGAACCGGGCGCCGGCCTCGCGCCCACCCTTGATGCCGAAGCTCAGGATGCCCGATGCCTTGCCGCCGCAGATCTTCTCGCAGGTGGCCTTGTAAGGGCTGTCGGCGAGGGCGGCGTAGTTGACCCATTCCACGGACGGGTGCTGTTGCAGGAAGTTGGCGACCTGCTCCGCGTTCTGGCAGTGGCGCTCCATGCGCAGGGACAGGGTCTCCAGGCCCTGCATGATCAGGAACGCGTTGAAGGGCGCCAGCGCTGCGCCGGTGTTGCGCAGGGGCACGACCCGACAGCGACCAATGAAGGCCGCCGGGCCCAGGGCGTCGGTGTAGACCACGCCGTGATAGGACGGGTCCGGTTCATTCAGCATCGGGAACTTGTCGGCGCTGGCCTTCCAGTCGAACTTGCCGGAATCCACGACGATGCCGGCCACGGTGGTGCCATGGCCGCCGATGTACTTGGTCAGTGAGTGCACGACGATGTCGGCGCCATGGTCAAACGGTCGGCACAGGAACGGCGTGGCCACCGTGTTGTCGACAATCAGCGGAATGCCGTGGCGGTGGGCAATCTCGGCCCAGCGCTCAATGTCGACCACGTTGCCGGCCGGGTTGCCGATGGATTCGCAGAACAGGGCCCGGGTGTTGTCGTCGATGGCCTGCTCGACCGCGGCGAAGTCGTCGTGGGGCACCATCCGGCAGTCGATGCCCTGGTTGGGCAGGGAGTGGGCGAACAGGTTGTAGGTGCCGCCGTAGAGCTGGCTGGTGCTGACGATGTTGTTGCCGACCTTGCAGATGGTCTGCAGCGCGTAGGTGATGGCGGCCATGCCCGAGGCCAGGGCCAGGGCGCCAATGCCCCCTTCGAGCTGGGCCATGCGCTCCTCCAGCACCGCGTTGGTGGGGTTCATGATGCGGGTGTAGATGTTGCCCTGTACCTTGAGGTCAAACAGGTCGGCGCCGTGCTGGGTGTCGTCGAAGGTGTAGGAGGTGGTCTGGTAAATGGGCGTGGTGGCGGCGTGGGTGGTTGGGTCGCCGTCGAAACCCGCGTGCAGAGCCAGTGTTTCAAGTTTCATTGCTACGTCCTTACATTGGTTTGTTGCTGTTGTTGGTTGTCGTGCTGGCGTTGTCCGAGTATGCCACAGAGTCCCGGACCAGATAGCGCCCGACTGGCGGCGCCCGGGATCAGACCAGGGCGCCGTGCACCAGCGCCCGCAGTTCCTGGCGGATCGGGTAGGCGGAGGACGGCATCAGCTGGGTCATGAAAACGACCACCAGTTCCTCCACCGGATCCACCACAAAGTAGGTGCTGGCCAGTCCGCCCCAGCCAAACTCGCCCACCGAGCCGATGGTGCCGGCCCCGGCCACCTCGGTGCGCACCGAGAACCCCAGGCCAAAGCCGTTGCCCGCGTACGGGGTCTCGCTGAAGGCGCCAATCGACAGGGCGGGAAGGTCCTGGTTCCCGGGCAGGTGGTTGCAGCGCATGTATTCCAGGGTCTTGCGCCCGATGATGCGCTGGCCCTGGTAGGCACCGCCCTGGCACAGGGCCTGGGCAAACCGGTGGTAATCGTCCACGGTCGACACCAGGCCGCCGCCGCCGGACAGGAAGTTCGGGTTGCGTAGGTACCGGGAGCGTTCGGGATCGTCCTGCAACTTCATGGTGTCGCCGGGCTGGTGCAGGTAGCAGGCGGCGAAGCGGTCGAGCTTGGCGGCGGGCACCTGGAACCCGGTGTCGTCCATGCCGAGCGGGTCGAAGATGTGGTCCCGGAAATAGTCGTCCAGAGGCTGGTCGGACAGGCGCTGGACCAGGTAGCCAACCACGTCGGTGGCGACCGAGTAGTTCCAGGCCGACCCCGGCGAGAATTCCAGGGGCAGCTCGGCCAGACGTTCCACCAGCTTGTCCAGGGTCAGGCTGCCACCGCCGTCCAGTTTGAGCTGACGGTAGGCGGCATCCACCTGGGTGCGGTCGAGCCAGCCGTAGGTCAGGCCGGCCGTGTGGGTAAGCAGGTCCCGGATGGTCATGGTGCGGCTGGGTGGCTCGGTCTCAAACGTCGGCCAATGGCCGGATTTGTACACCTTCAGGTCCTTCCAGGCCGGGATGTACTTCTGGACCGGGTCGTCCAGCTGGAACCGGCCCTGCTCGTACAGCTGCATCATCGCGATGGAGGTCACCGGCTTGGTCATGGAGTAGATCCGGAACAGGGTGTCCCGGCGCGCTGGTTTCTGCCGTTCCACGTCCATCAGACCCTGGGCGTGGGTCCAGACCACCTGCCCCTGCCGGGCCACCAGTGTCACGGCCCCCGGCAGCTTGCCGGGTTTCAGGTAGTTGGCATCGATGTGATGGGCGATGCGTTCCAGGCGTTCGAGGTCGAGGCCAGCGACGGTGGTCCGGGACATGGGCGGCTCCTTGAGGCAAAACCGGAGCTTAGGACATTCTGGCGGTTCCGAGAAGGGGCAGGGCGGATCACCGCTCTCGGTTTCTACGGTTCATTTTCTGCCAGCCGGCAAGCACAATAGGCCGCCGAGAAACGGAGGTTGCTAAGTATGACGAATTGGGTGTTTCTGGCCATGGCCATTGTCGCCGAAGTGGTGGCAACGTCGTCACTCAAAGCCAGCGAGGGTTTTACCCGGCTCTGGCCGTCCGTGGTCGTGGTGGTCGGCTACGGCGTGGCGTTCTACCTGCTCGGCCTGGCGTTGCGAACCATCCCGGTTGGCACTGCGTATGCTATCTGGGCGGGCCTAGGGATTGTCCTGGTGGCGGCCGCCGGCTGGCTGGTGTTTGGCCAGAAGCTGGATGCCTGGGGTATTGTTGGCATGGTGCTGATCGTGTCCGGGGTGTTTGTGTTGAACGTGCTGTCGAAGACCAGTGTCCATTGAGCAGGATCGATGACTCTACCCAGTAAGCCGGTGTTGGCCTGGTTTGGTGTGTTGCTGCTGCTTGGCTCAGAGCTTGGCCGGGCGGAGCCGTTGCGCATCCTGGCGCCGGATCTGCCGGGGGCTTCCGAGGTCGGCGGTTCGGGTCGGGACGCCGAGACCGTGCGTCAGGTCCTGGCGCGCTGTGGCTACCAGGCGGAGTTCACCATCCAGCCCTTCGGACGGCACCTGGTGACCTATCGGGAGTCAGACAAAGCCGACGCGGTCATGACCGTACCGCTGGGCCAGGAGCTGGCCGGGGCGTCTACCGCGGCCTACATCTGGTACCAAAATGGGGCGGTGTACGACGCCAACCGGATCGGCTCGCTGGATGACCTCGACGATCTCCGGGGACTTGACCTGGTCACCTTCAAAAATGGCATCCAGCTGTTGGAGCTGGACGAACTGGAGCCTGAACTGGGCAACCTGTTCGAGATCGCCAACCAGCGAATCCACTCCCACCTGCTGTTGCTGGGGCGCGTCGATGCCATCCTGGCCGATGGCCTGATTGTCTCCGAGGTCAATCGCCAGATCCTGACCTCGGAAATCCGCACCTTGAACCTGAAAGGCACGCCGGCGCTGCGCTTCGCCCCGATCTTCACCCCGGCCCCGTACAAGATGGTGTTCCGGAAGCGCGAGCTGGCGGAAGCCTTCGACGCCTGCTACGACGAGGCCTGGGCCGAGGGTGTGGTGTACGAGATTAATGAGAAGTACATCGGGCCGTTTCAGCAGGAGCTGGGCCACCGCTACCTGGGGTTCTGAGCGGGGTGTCAGTCGTTGCGCTGCTGGCGCTGGCGCCTGAGGTAGTCGCTGATCGACGGGTAGAAGAACACCAGCAGGCACACGGCAAACAGAGCCAGGGAAATGGCAATGGCCTTCAGGTTGGTGCCCGCAGCCAGCAAACTCGCTGGTACCACTAGAACCACCAGAAACAGGGACTCGGCGTGTCGAGACGGCATGATCGGTAAAACCGGTGTGAGGATGTCAGGTCGTCATAGTACGGCATTGCCGCCCGATGAATTGTTAAAGCTTGTGTAATTTGTGTGTACCCGGCGCCGGGTGCGCCGGGACAGGGGTTAACGAGCCTGCTGGGACTGCCCGGAGGGCGCCGGCTGGCGGGCATCCGGGTCCGGAAACACGGTGTCGTAACACCAGGTAAAGGCAAAGGCGTACACCAGGTAGAACACCACGAAGGCGACATCGACCAGCAGCGCCTCGAGCAGACCAATGCTCATCCACCAGGCGATCACCGGCAAAAACGCCAGCATCAGTCCGAATTCGAAGCCCAGGGCGTGCAGGCAGCGCAACGCCAGGGACTTGCGGGTCGAGCCGGTCAGCCGTTTCAGGCCGTGGTCGAACAGCAGGTTGTAGAGGTAGTTCCAGACCGTCGCCATGGTGGCGCCGGCCACACCCAGGACCCCGGTCTTGCCCAGGTCGAAGCCGAAGGCAAAGGCGGCCAGGGGGATGGAGAGCAGAAGGCCGATGGATTCGAACAGAACGGCCTGACGGATTCTATCTTTGGTGGTTCGCATAACAAAGGAAGATACGACGGCGGGTCGTCCCGCGTTCATGTCCAGGGAAGGGTGGGGGCGTCCCCAGTGGCTGGACCCGGCGCAATGCCTGGCAGCCGGTGGCATCATGCCTGTTTGAAAATCGGGTAGCAAGATAGGGATTGTACGCTATAGTCCAGTATCGGCGACGGGTTCGTCGATGCGGTAAAGTCACCACACTTGGACACAAAGCACCAATCATGGATGAGTATCTGGTGCCTCGGAGACCGATCATGGAACGATTGCGCTCACTCACCCCCTTGCTGTTCCTTGCCCTGCTGCAGATGGCCCCCTGGCCAGCGTTATCGGCACCGTCGGCGCCGAAGATCGTGGCCGTGTTCGAGGGCATCAAGCGCGAGATTGCGGTGGACGAGGGCCGGCTCGTTGGCCGGTTTGCGTCCTATTACCGTTGTGTCTTCGAACGGGTCGACGGGGATTTTCAGTTCGTGGAAATGCCCCTGGCCCAAATGCTGTACCAGCTGAAAAAAGGCGGGATCGCCGCAGGCCTGCCGCTGGTGCAAACCTCGGATCGGGACGAGTACGCCGATTTTGGCGGCCTGTTGTTCCAGACCGAGTACGTCTACCTGTTGTTGAAGGATCTGCCACCCCTGGGCAGCACCGAGGGCCTGACCTACGCCTTCGTCCGGCGCTTTGTTGGCGATCAGCTGCTGCAGGGCCAGAATCCCAGAGTCATTCACGTCTCTCATTGGGGCCAGGCGGTGGAAATGCTGAAACTGGGGCGGGCCGATGTGGTGGTGTTGCCCTGGGTGCTGGTGGACAAGTACATGGACGGCTACCAGGGCGATTACTTCGAACGGACCGCGGCCTGGGTCAATCTGTCTTTGTATGTGTCCCATGCCCACGGCGACAGCCAGTTGACCGCGAGCCTTCGCCGCGCGATTCGCACGTGCCGGTACCGGAACGACCTGGATTGAGGGGGGCAGAACAAAAAAAGGGCCACGATCTGCATCGTGGCCCTTTTCGAAGTCTGGTAGCAAGGGGCGGAGTCGAACCGCCGACCCCAGCATTATGAGTGCTGTGCTCTAACCAACTGAGCTACCTTGCCATTTCGAATTCAACTTCAGAGTCCCCTCAAAATTCGGTGGTTCACAGCACTCAAATCTCAACTCTGAATGTGTAGTCTATCTCTTTTTTCTCTTTGTAATCAATAAACTGATTCTCTTTGTGCGCAATCATAGTCCCAAGCGAGCCGGTTCCCATCGATTCAATAGCGTGCTCATGACTGCGGGGCGAATGGTTGTAAACAAAAGGCAGTTTGGTCCCAAATGAGCATTTCCGGACCCCATAGGGACCCCCGATATCCGGACCCCCGGCGGACCCCCGATCAAAAATATCAGGTATTATGTAGATTCGGGCCAGTCTGCGGACCCCGGTGCGGTTTAAGGTTGATGTCAAAGAAAGAAGGGGTGGAACCCCAGGAGAATGGCGTGAAGGAGAAACTGACAGACAGGCTGATTAATTCCCTTGCTCCCACAGACAAGAGATACGAAGTGAGGGATACGGTTGTCCCCGGGTTCTTGGTAAGAGTCGGAGTGACTGGGCTGAAGTCTTACTACCTGGTCTATACGGGAGAGGATGGTAAGCGCAGCAAGTACAAGATCGGGCTTTGTGATGCGGTGTCTCTCGCTGACGCTCGTGAGGAGGCGAGGCGTAGGGCTGGCGAGGTGGCGGCCGGGAAGAACCTCAACCAGGTCAAGAAGGAGGCACGTCAAAAGTCTATAGCGGAAAAGTCGCAGAAGCTGGGCACTTTTATCGATGACATCTATAGGCCGTGGCGGGAAGCTGAGCGGAAGAGGGCAGACGAGGACCTGGATCGGCTCAAGCTGCATTTCGGGGGCTGGTATTCAAAGCCCATGACTGAGATCACTGAAAGAAAGGTCTTGGAGTTCCGGCAGAAGCGCCTGGGTAAAGGGATCTCTGAGAAGACGGTGAATCGGGATATCGCTGCGCTCATGGCTGTGCTGTCTCATGCAGTTCGCGTTGGTGTGCTGAAAGAGAGTCCGCTGAAGAAGTTCAAGCAGCTGAAGGTGGATATGCGCACCAAAGTCCGTTTCCTCTCTAAAGAAGAGGATGCGCGTCTGATGGAGTTGCTGGAAGGACGTGAGGCGAAGGCCCGGGAGGGTAGGTCGAGCTACAACCGCTTCCTGAAAGACCGGAAGAAGCCGTTGAAGCCGGAGATCCGTGAGGATCAGTTCAGTGATCACGTGTACCCGCTCATTCTGATTGCGATCCACACCGGGTGCCGGCCGGAGGAATTGTTGGAGCTGGACTGGAAGAACGTGGACCTCGGACACAAGACCCTGACAGTTGTGGGTGCCGGCGCTAAGAGCGGTCAGACTCGGCACATTCCTCTGTCAAACAAGGCCGTTGAGGCGTTTGAACGGTGGCAGCGGAGCCCGGGGTCTAAGAAGAAAGGCCTGGTTTTCCCGGGCAAGACCGGCAAGCCGATGGAGCGTCTGCCTAGGGCGATCACTCGTGTCATTGAGAATGCGCAAATCGAGGACTTCCGGCCTTACGACTTCCGGCATACCTTCGCGTCCAGGTTGGCCTTGGCGGGTGTTGATCTCAATACGATTCGGGAATTGCTCGGGCACGAAGACATCAGCACTACACTGATCTATGCTCACCTCACTCACGATCACAGAAAAGAAGCTGTTGCGAGAGTCTTCGGGTAGTAAAACGACAGCCTGGAGGGGCGGGTACTATCGTTGGAAAGGGAGTTTAGCTGTTGATCTCTAAAGAAGAAGAAACTAGCAAGTTAATGCAGGCTTTTCTCACAGACGATGAGCTTGCGTTGGTCGTTCGTTCTCACATCAAAGTCGAAGAGCAGCTGGATCATGTCCTACTGCTTAATGTCGAAGAGCACAAATATCTCGACAAAATAAAGCTAGAGTTTTCAGAGAAGGTCCTTCTGGCTGCCGCGCTCGGGATGGATGAGGATCTCATACGGCCACTGTCTGTGCTCGGTAATATTCGCAATAAGTTTGCTCATAAGACCGACTCTGAGTTGACGAAAAGTGATGTGAATAATCTCTACAGTGCTTTTACTGCTCAGGGTAAAGAGGTCTTGCAGAAGACTATCAAGCACAACCCTGATCGGCCGCCCCAACTCGCTTTGAAATATGGTGATCTGAGCGTAAAAGAGAAGTTCGTTCTCATGACTATATTCTTGCACAGCTCGCTGCGTGGAATAGTTCACGACGAAGTTGAGCGTATGCAGGCTGTGATAAATGAGGATTCTGGCGTAGCTGGAGGTGATGAATGAGCACGCGAGCATCGATATCAGGCAGCGAAAAGTACCACCTTTATACTGAAGAGCTACTCTCTGACGATCCGAGGTCGGTCTTCCTGGATCTTACCCCGCCGCCCTCATTCTCCGTTTCGAAAGAAGTCTTTGGGGGCAAAATGATCGAGCAGCTTACTGCTGAGATTCCCGCCGAAATCATGGATGAGATGGCTATAGAGTGGATTAAACATCGAAAGCTCCAAGGAGCAGTAGGTGGGCCCGTAGGGGCAGAATGGGGTAGTCCTGATTGCCCTTACGATTGAAAAGCTTGGAGTTAAACATGCAAGTAACGACGGTTTTGAAGAAATGGTTTCTCATTGACTTTGAGTTTGAGGGAAAAGCAATGGAAGGAGTGATTGCTTGGGGAATCGTAGAAAGAGACCCCTCGGGTCGGTGGTCTCCCGGCAATTACTGTTGCACCTCCCCTGTTCTCAAGGAAGTAAAGGAGGGAGATGAGCTCTTCGCGATTACGCGGAACAGCACTTATCAGTTAGTTGGGGCTGGTGAACGTATAACGATGCCGGTGCAGTCCATTCTAGCGCTCAGGGAAGGCTACTCGCCCGACGAGATCAATGGGGCGGAAGCTATGAGAGAGAAGGGGTTCACTCCGAATTTCTAGTGTTAGGCTTCGGAATGATCTTCCCGCCGGACTTCCTGTCTAGCTCGATGATCTGCCCGTCTTCGTCGCCGCCGAGTGAGTCGATGACTTCCCGGGTTTTTCGGGTGCGCTCGACTTCATCGAAGACCTTTTCGACGGTCTCTTCGAACTCGCTTTTATTGCTCATGCTTCACCCCGGTTTGCGTTTTCCCTAATTTACGGCGGAGAGCGCCGTGTTTTAGAAGATTCTTAAACCGAAACCGACATCCGAACCGATACGACTCTCCCCAAAAACCGCCTCCAACCACCTTGAGACGCCCGCCATGCGGGCACATCACTTCGCTTTGAGAACCGATACGTCAATGCCCAATTCTTTCGCCTGCGCTTCCAGTTCTTTGATCTTCTTCTGCTCTTTGATCAGATTCTCTAGTGTCTTTCTGTAATCTGAGACTTCTTCGAGTGACAGCTCTGAAAGATTGTCCACCGCTTTGCGGTGAGTCTTCAACTCGCTGGTGCGCATCTCATGTTCTTTCGCCGCGATCTTCTCAGTGACGCTTAGTAGCTCTTCCTTGATCGCCTCTTCTGTCTTGAGTCGCTTCCAGATCCGTGCTGACTGGTTGTTATCCGGGTTCCGCAGGGCCAGGCGCAGCTGACGACGGTCGCTCTTCAAGTCGTGCACTTGATGCCAAAGCACTTCTTTTGGGTCCATGATGCGGTACTCGACTTCCAGCTCTTTGCGAGCCTTGTCGACCAGGTTTTCGAAGTTCTTGATCTTCTCCGCCCGGGACATTTTCGGACGACCAGATGCACCCTCGGGCTGGACAAAGTCCGACTCAGGCGCCGCCATGGTGTCGTCGATCTTACGCTCGATCCGGCGGATATATTTCTGAAGAGCAAGGGCCCGGCCGCCTTTCTTTCGACCGCGCTTCTCGTCTTCGTACAGCGCTTTCTGCTCGATCTCAGAGATCGGAGTGGCATCGACACCCTGGTCCTTCTCGTACTTCTTTAGCTCAGCCAGCGATTCGTCGTAGCTCTGCTGCGCCCGCTCGATCTGAATCTCTTTCTTGACCGGCGGACGACCGGTGTAGTCTCCGTCAGCAATGACGATACGACGCTCTTGCTCGTCGATATCGAATGAGTCGCTCTGCACGTAATTGAGGTGCCTAAGCGCTTTCACAGCTTCTGCAATCAGCTTCTCGTGCTCTGAATATCGCTGAACCATTTCGACCTCCGGGTTGGGTTGCAAAAAGTATAGCGACTATAACGATTTTGTAAACAACGCTATCATCGTATTCGGCATAAAAAGTAACGGAAAAAGAGTTAGTGCCACCTTTGTCATTTTATGTGCCATCTACGGCATTTCCTGTGCCACCTATGGCAATTACTGGTTTCCCGGTCATCCCTCCTCATTTCCTTTTGTTCTCAAAGCGATTGTTGGTGTCAAAATCATTTTGTTTAAAAATGCTAAAAAAACTACGCAGATTGCCACGAAATCAATGATAGTCTGATACTATTAAATTATCGGAAAGTTACTAAGCCAGCTATGTGCGGCGTAACTCTGCATCAGCAGACACGGAGTAACTCCGGTTTACAGACAAAGCGTTACTACAAAAGAGGATGAGCGCTATGACAATGACAAAAAACAACACCGCCGAAGTCCCATCAAATCACCTTCTTGATGATGGCATGACCGCTTTCGGGCTGGTTCAGAACGAGATTCGAGAGATTCTTGCGGACAGTCGAGCCCCGGATGAGCACGTCGAAGTGAAAGAGAGAAAGAAGCCTGGCCGGCCGAAGAAGCAGGACCCGGAGAAGCGGGAGCCAGTTCTGATGCTGCGCATGAACGCCGCCGAGCGCGAGAAGCTGGATGACTTGATCTACAAGTACGGCTGGACCGGTGAGCCTGCCGTCTTCGTGCGTGAGCTGATCCTGCGCAAGAAACCACGCTCGAAAGGCGACCTCGGCCTGCACGCGATCGACGATCTTGCGGCAACTATGATGCCGATGATCAAGCACTTCCTTAGCGATGTTGCGCTAGGCAAAGATGATCGAGCGATGATGGAGAACATGCTCAGGACTCTCTCGCAGACTTCGAAGTACATCCGGAAGCACGCGAAAAAGTAACCGAGCGCATTGTGGGGTGCGATCATGATTCACAAGAAGATGAAGAACAGAGCAAGCGCCGGAGGGACCCTGGCGTACATCTATCGCGGAAAAGGTCACGATCATCAGATCGAAAACCTGCGTCACATCTGCTCGACAACTTTCTCCGGAGACCCAATCACCCGGGATCCGGAGGGTAAAATCGTCAGAATCGATCTCGACGACATGGAAGACGAGCTTGAGTTCGGGGCGGCGAAGAATCTGCGTGCTAAGCAAAAGTTCGCTCACTACATCATCTCGCTTCGCCCGAACGAGCATCTGACAGACGAGCAATGGAAAGAGGTCGCGGAGGACTACGTCTTCTCCCTGGGCTACAAGCCATCTGCGAAGTGGACAGCGGCGATTCACGAAGAGAAAGACTCTCAGCACGTGCACATCTTTGCTTGCAGAGTGCAGATAGGGAATAGCTACCGCATGGTTTCTGACAAGAACGACTTCGAGCGTGGCATGTCGTGCATGCGTCGTCTTGAGAAGCGTTTCAAGCTGGACCCATCCCCGTCACCCCGGGAGACCTGGGGTCGTGACGTACCGAAAGACGACTTCCAGATGGGCCTCAGAGCGATCAAGAAAGAGAAGAAGGTCGGTCTCAGCTGGCGTGAGCGACTACTGGCGAAGCTTGCGATCGCGGTCGAAGAAAGTCGCGGTCAGAGCTTCCAGGATTTCGTTGAGATGTGCGAAGCCCTGGGTGTCGGCGTCATGCTGACACTGAACGACAAAGGCTTTCCGAAAGGCATCAGCTACAGCTTCGAGCAGAAGTCGATCTCAGGCTATCACTTGAAGAGCTCGCGGCTCACTTTCTCTCGCCTGACGGGCATGCAGTACGACGAAGACGAGGGGCAGATGGTGGAACTTAAAGGGCCGAATGAGGGTATCGTTTATGAGCAAGTCACAGTTGTACCGAAAGGCTATACGCAGCGAGCTGAAAGAGCAGTTAGCAGCGGATCTGATGCGAATCCAGCGGCTACAGAGTCAGCGGAAAAAGCGCAGGCTGCAAGAGAGCTCAAGCGCCAAGCAGCACTAGATGCCCGTCGATCCGGCGGTGTCGGCCAATTCCTGAAAAACCACTAAAAAAATACCCGTCCTACCTGGAAAAACTGTTGCTCGCCGGCAGCCCAGGCGGGGCGGGGGGGTTCTCTATTGACCCCAAAAAATCCCCTGCTATAAAGCCTGAAATCCCGACCGATCAAAAAATAAATCGTTATATACCATACCTTTAATTATGAGATACTCAATACATGGTATTGGTATGGTGGCATGTCCTGGCCGGTTGATCACAACCCTTCTTTCGATTTCTCACAGTTACACGGGCTCGATATCGAGTCTCTCTCGCGTCAAGAAATGCAGGACATGCTCACTCAGATTCAGGCCCATCCGATCGTCCAGGACTCCGAGCGGGCCCGGCAGGCGGCGGTGAAGCAGAAGGAGTTGCTGGTGAAGTATCAAGATGTCGACATCCCGAATGCCCCGACAGAGACGAAGCTCCAGTACGCGAAGGATATGAAAGCGGTGACTGATGATACGGGGTATGCGGACTTTGTGGAGCTGCTCAAGAACCCGTACCTGAACGATCACTTCGTGGATCTCCAGCGCATCGGGAAGGTAAACGGGCACCGGATCGATTCCGCCCTGGAAGCCCGGGTCCTGGCTGGTGACAGCCCGCTGGCGAAGCTTCAGCTGTACACCACGCGGCACGAGTTTCCTTATGTGAAGAAGACCAAGTACGTCAGTGATGGGGTGATGCCAGGCACCAGGATTGCGATCGAAGTGAAGGGCAGGTTCCGGGATTTCGCCGAAAGTCAGAAGTACCGATTGATCATGGAGCAGAACGACATCGGGATCTTCTTCATCTTCAGCAAGCGTGGCGTCGAGTGCACCTGGGCCACGGCCCGCAAGGACGGCACGAAGTACACTCTCGAGGAGTGGTGTGAGCGACAGATCAAAGCCGGCCTCAACTGCATCTACACGTTTGAAGACGAACTCGGAGACTTCGTGAAGAATCCAAAATTCAAAGCCTTCTATGCCCGCAACATCCTTCCCGCCCAGCTCAAAGTTGCCTGAAAAAAGTTTCAAAAAATTACGTTTTCACTTTTTCCTTTTCCATTAATAGCTTACGAATTTGGAATTATACTGTTCGGTATCATTTTCTAAATATCTGTAAGTAAACGGAAAAAAATAAGTTGGCATGAAAATTTCCGGAATATATGATTGGACTTATTAAACGTTATGAAATGTTCAATCGGAGAAAAAAATGAGCAATCTAAAGAAGAAAAATGCAGTCCAGGTGGCTCCGATCTCGGTGCTCAGCGAAGGCAAGATGGCGTGCGATGGCATCAAGATGATTCAGATCGAACGGACGGTAGTCGCCGGCGAACTGATGGTTTCTGCGCGACTCGAAGGCAAGCTGGTGATTCGTCATGAAGACGTCGAGTACCTGGTCGTAGTGCCGCTGGAAGTGAGCAAAATCCAAGGCGAGGACTTGCGTGACATGAAGATCGAGCACTCGGATTTCGCCCGGATCAAGACGCCTGGCTCTGTCTTCGAAGAAGAGACCGGTGAGAAGGCATCCGCCGAGACCGTCAGTGATGAGATCTACCTCGGGCGCGGAGACGAAGTCATCTCGCTTGTGAAAGTGCACGAGGAATGGGAAGTGCTGGAAATGTGGCTGCGCAGCGAGTTCCGTTCGCGTCTGTCGTAAAACTAAAAACCAAGGAGAATTTGTGAAGTTAACAGCATGTGATGAGAGTCGAGAAATTGTAGTAAGCACTGAGGTTGTGGGATGCCGGGGTGCTTTTGAAGAGAAAGAATTGTGCCGGTTTCATGTCTTGCTCGGTCCGAGCGAGCGCCAGATCGAGATGATCGGGAAAAGGAACTGGCCGTCGGTGAAGCGATTCATGGATCAGCAGCTGAACCGAATGAGTCGTCTTCCGCCGCCGGTGGTCAGTGCAAATTGGGTGTACTGATTCACGGCACTGAATGAAAAGATCCTTTCAGAACCTCGTGGTTTTCGGGTAATTCTGAAAGGATTTTTTCATTTATTGGCGGTTATGGAAAATATAGTTTCACTTCGATGTCAGCGCCTGCTCCGCCAAAAGCTTGTCCCCCTTGCGGGGAGGGTTCGAGGGGTGGTCTTGCTGGTACTCTTCGATCAGACACTCCGGTATTTCCGCTTGAGACACGAGCGCTAAACTGTAGCCCAGAGGCTCTAGGGCTTTCTTGATGTCTCTCAGTGAGACACTGTCATCGTCTTTCTCAATGCGCTTGAGCAATTCCTTGCTGATTCGACAGTATTCGCTGTATTGATCTCGAGAAAGCCCTAGCAGTTTTTTTCGAATGAACCTCAAGCCTTGGCCGGCGGTAAGCTCGCCGCGCAGCATCTTGATTCTGAATTCGTGCTCACGGCCGGCTCGTTCGATCGGTGACACTGCTTTCAGCTTTGCCATCTCTTACTCCGAAATCACGAAACCATCATTGTCCTCAATCCACTTCTGCATTGCCAGCTTGTCCAGGTTCGACTGTTTCAGCAGCTCCCGGTGCATCAGCAGGCTTTCCACGACCTCTCGGTAGGTCGGCTTACACGACAGCTCTGGAGCGGTACGAGAGACCAGCAGAGCCGCCGGGGGCGCCAGGACCTCGACCTCGGTGCGGGTGACGTACTCAGTCGTCGCGCAAGAGCTCAGCGACAGCGTCAGGCACAGCAGCATCAAGACACGCATCGTTTTCCACATCATTCAGTTCCTTTCTCAGTTCTTCCAGCTGCTCTCTTCCGCTCGTCACTTCCGCATCGCGGGCCATCAGTAAGACTTCCAGGTCATGCCGCTCTTGACGGAGCCGCAGCAGTGCCAGTTCTTTCGAGTTCACCGATTCAGTAAGCGTCTTGTTGTTCAGTGACGCATTCGCCGCTTCACTATTTGCCAGGTTCAGTTGAAGACAAATGATCAGTAGTGCAGTGACCAGGCTCAAAATTATTCCCAGCAGGACCTTGGGCCCCAGGAGCTTCCCGATCAGCCAGCTCATCGCTCGTATGCGCCTTCTTGCGTTCTCACGTCGTCCCAGGAGCTGAACCCCAGGTATCCGAGGACGATGGCGCCCAGGAGGGCGACCACGGCACCCAGGACACCTGATGACTGCTCAGCGGCGGCAGGGAAAACGAATGACAGCACCCCGATAACTAGGATGGCGATGAAGGACATCCAGGCCATGCGGCGCCGGTTGGCCCATTTTTTTCGTTGTACTTCTAAGTTCAAATTCATGGTAATTGCTCTTAAATGCTACTGTTAGTGGGTCACGGGTTTGTGGAGTGTGCCGATAAAATGGAACCTAAATGAGATTCTGTTTTCGCTGAAATAGACATGGTTCTCATCGTCGGATGTATATCGGAACTCGCCTGTTTCTGGGTCACGCCTCTTCGTTCGATAGTCGCCCAGCTTATTGAAAAGGGTTCCCATTTGAGGAATGTCGACGCGATCTTCGATCTCTTCAGTCACTTCATTTCTGACTGTTAGAATGCCGCTTTCGGTGCCAAATATTTTCCCGGGATAAACGTTTTTTAGTGGGAAATCAGGGATGTATACGCCGCCCCACTTGTCGTAGTAAGAGGTATCCACTGGAACGGTCAGAATCGGAAATTGAACACTGCCGGTATCCTTACTCATCAGATTTATAGCGTCAGTTTCAGCGGGCAAAACGTTGTACGCATAGTCTTCGCCGATCACCGTGTCGACAGTCGAATAATCCCAGCGCCAGAGTCGGTCTGCTAGTACACGACCATTTTGGCTGATCGGATTATCATCACGACTAGACGACCTACTATCTGAAGGGCTCTCCCACGGAGGGTAATAAATGCCGGCGATGTGGTTCTCATTCGTAATGACAAAATGCTCTTGCATGCCCCACCGCAAAATTTCTTCGTACGAGCCACTGTAGATCGGGCGCTTGCCGTGTGCACAGCTAAAGGGATTGCAGCCGGCAGTGTAGATAGCGTTGCCATCTTCGTACTCAAGCTGGAGCGGTCGATGCATTAGTAGCGCAAAAGATTCGGGGTCATAGAAGCGGATCGCGCTGGGATTTTCTTGGTCGTCGAGCAAGATGCACGTCGGAAAAGCGATCGGACGCTCCAGGCTTTTGACGTAAAAAGGGAACTCGTGGGGTTTCAGGTCTTCGTATTCGACTACCGAATCTTTTGATCTTGAGTCGACACTTTGAAGTGGATCGCCGAACTCGAATTCAGTACGCCAGTCGTCCTCGATTGTCGGATCCACTTCACTTCCGAATCGGCAAAAGCGCTCAACCAGTCGAAGATCGTGTGTCACGTAAGGCATAGAGGCGTGTTTGCCAATCTCGTACGGCATTCCGGTATCTGGAATTTTCCAGTTCGAAAAATCGTCTGGATCCAGGCCGCTCGGAATCACAGGTGGCTGGACGTAGTTTCTTGCGCTGTCGTCAAGAAAGGCACTGCGCAATTCAAGATTAAATTCGATTGGGTAGTTCGTGCCGATTTGCTGGATCGTGTCTAGCTTGTGTCCAATTTCTTCACTAACGTGACTATTTTCAGTCCGCCAATACCGCAGTTGTCCATTAAATACGGCGCCGTAGGCCTGTTTATTTTTATTGGAACCACCGCTAAGAAATAGTTCGAGCTCAAAGCCTTGAGACGTCGGGATAACCGGGTTGATGAATTCCGGGCTCTCCGGCATCTCTGAAAATCCGATAACCGTCGGAGTGCCGACCCCGAAATGAAAATCCACTGCGACAACGTCGCCAACGCTGAAACGGGCGAAGTCATTACCCAGGCGGTATCGGCAGTTGCATATGTGCTCTTCGGTGGCTTTTGGAAGAAGCGGCTTGAGCTCAACCGTGCGCGGGAAAATGCTGACGTTGGCTGACCTCAGATCTTCCGATATCGAGAGTATCTTGCCGAACCAAAACTTGGGCTTCTGAGTGATCGCAAGAGGCTGAGCGATCCTGGCGTACAGCCACTCCCACTTCGACATCTCAGGTGTCGTCACAATCTCTGAGTGCTGTTTGCTGTCAAAATTCGTGGCGTTCGGAGCAATCACAAACGTCGATGCGTTTCCTGAACATGCGTGTTCGATGACCGTCACGACCGTGCCGACGGGGATCGTTGCGTTTTCATCAGCTGACGCGCAAAGAATCGGCTGTCCAGGAGCGCTCGCTTTCTTAAGAACTTTGATCATCGAGTTAGTGTTGATCAGATCAGACCGAAGCTGCCGCATTTCCTCTTCAGTGCCGCCGCCTTCGATCCGCAAAGCAAGCTCAGAGGACTTAGATTCAAGCGTGCTGAGCCGCTCTGCAATCAGCTTCAGCTTCTTGATGAGCCGGATTCTGTAGTAACCGCCGCCGATGTTCTCAACAATCTCTGCTCTAGCCACAGCGCAATTCCATGCTGCTTGATGATTCGTTAACGATGAGCGCTACCTGCTCAACTTCGTAGCTCGTAGCCCGGTAGTAAACGCGATCAGTCGGACGCATGTCGTGCGGCATCATTCGAATCGTGAGCCCGCCACCCAGGGTTCCCGACGCTGAAATGACGGCCGGGAGCTTTGAATTTCGCTGGGTTTCGGGGGCATCGATTTCCTCGACCGCAGCTATTTGGAGCGAGGAGCTGCTGGGATTCTCGTTAATTTGGATCTGACTGATCAGCCCACGGCAGATCTCTGTTTCATTCGTCGCACCGGAAAACAGCAGCACACGTCTGTAGATGCGAACAAGCTGATCTTCGGCAAGCTTCGAGAGCTGATGAAATGCCGGTGACTGCAAGCTGAGATTCGTTATCTGTTTGTAGATCGGAGCACCCTTGATCCTTCCAGAGTCGATGTCGCTCTGAATCTCTTCAGCTCGAGCTGACGCGTCTTTTCCGAATACGAAAAAGCTGGGTACTTCGTAACCGACAAGATCGACTCGTGAGCGGCTGCTGAAGCTCTGCAACGGAATCTCAATGTCGCTGACTTCTGTCGTGATGACGCAGTGATATGTAACCCGCTTCTCGAATCCCGGGTCTATCTCGTAGATCCTCGACTCGACAGAGAAACTAAATGTCTGCTTACTTGAGGCGACAGCAGCAGAGGCGTAATGCGCTTCGTAGCAGATTTCGGCAGACGTTAGAGAAGTCGCTGTCAGAGCTTTATTGCTATCAACGATTCGATTAATGCTGAATGAACGCACTTCACCAGCGGCAAAGTTCGTCACAACTTTTGCGCTCTCCACGCTGTTGTGTGCGGCGCCATCGATACGGTAGCTCTCTCCGGAATTGCTCGGTGTCAGATAGAGCCGGAATTCGTTGATGGCATCACCGATGTTCTTGACGTACAGCGACTTTGTTTCGACATCACCATCCGTAGCTTCTTGAGCCGTGATGTCAGAGAAAAGCGCATTCTTGACGCTGCCGAAGCCGCCGGTCATCTGCGACGAGGTGGCGCCGAGATTAGCGTAATCCGTGACTTTGACAACACAGAAAACCCCGGGGGAGACATCGAGAACGTATTCGCCGTCGGCGGTCACTTGAGTCGATGCGGATCCACCGGAGAAGGAGATGGAAACCGTATCTCCTGTCCCATCGATCGTAACCCCTGCCGACGGCAGGCCAACCCCATCGATCACTTCAAGCGACGTAACCTTCGGGTCGGCCGAGAGGAAGATCTGAGAGTAAATTCGCTCGGCCAATTCCTGGTCGCGGTAGAACGCTACGGCTGACATCAGTATTCCTCTTCAACGTCGACGAAAAGGGTCGCCTGCATCACTCCCTCACTGAGTCTGGCGATGCTCACGTAATAGAGATTCTTTTCGATGCAGATGTACGCGTAGGTGTACGTCGCTGTCAGATAGCGCAAGTAGTCCAGCTCGCTTTCGCTCACTGCAAACACGAGTGACATTGAGCGGTCGGCGGGTGAGTAGCCACGGTCTTCAATGGCATACCCTCCGTCTAAAGTCTTCACACGAGTTCGTCGGCGGGAGACGTCCCCCATTTTGCTTTTACCTGGGGCAAGCGTGAGCAGTCGATCACCATCCGGGTCGAAATTGTCTGTGAAGATAGCTGCTTTCATGATGATGGTTCTTTGCTTATATTATTGCATTATAACAATATAGTGTTTTATATGCGATATTAAATCTCGCCGAGAAGGTACTCACGGCCGCCGGCCAGGGCTTCGATGTGGGACATCTCGACGATCTTCTCAAGCACAAGACTGAGCTCAGGTGCCAAGCCATCTGCTTTGATCTCAATCTGCGCACGGCCATCTGAGAAAGCTTCGGCACGGGCATTGTTCAGTCGAGTCATTGACTCCGCTTGCGAAACTTGAGCTTCAGCAACGCGCTTCGCAGTATCGATCGACTCTTGCCGCATTTGCACTTCCTGGTCGAGGATTTCGGAGAACTTGTTGCGATCGAAATAGCCGGTGCTCTTGTCGCTGATTTTGTCGACGAGCTTGGTGATCAGACTGCCGGTGCTGCTGATCGTGCCGAGCGCCGTTTCGCCTGCGTTCTCCAGCGAGCTCAGCGCGGTTTTCGCTCTTGAGATGTCGAGATCCACAGCGGTTTTGAAGACCCCGGCTGAGATCTCATCTAGCTTCAGCTTCAATCCGTCGACTGAGTCCGTGGCTTCGAGGTTCCGGCTGACAAGATTGCCGGTTTCGCTGACCAGGTTTTTCGTGGCGCCGAACGCGGAATTGATCGACCCACCGACTTTCGCTCCGTAATTTTGGGCGGCGAGATCGAGCAGTCCGGTCAAGTCCTGCACGGAGCCGGTCAGAAGCCCCTGAGTTTCCAGGTCTCTCTTAGCCAGTGCCAAGGAGTCTTGCTGCTGACGGAAAATCTTGCCTCGACGATCTTGCTCCTCTTCGAGAAAGCCCAGGCGCTCTCGATCGTAACCATCGCGCCGGCCGATCTGATCGAACATCTGAACAATGGTTTCGCCGGTGCTGTCGAAGAAATCGCTGACAGAGCCGAGCTCTGCTTTCATCACATCCAGCTTTTGCCGGGCTTGCTCAGACTGAATGTCGAATGCGACTTCGATCAGACGCAGCCGATCATTGAAAGCCAGCTCTTCAATTTCGTTGCGAGCAACGCCCAACTTTTCCGAAGCCTCTTCGAAAGCCGTGCCGACGCTGACGCCGGAGTTTGCAAGCATCTCGCCGGCTTGAGCAGCACTCTCAGACGCTTTCGTGGTCTTCTCGATCTCAAGCGCCTGCTTTCCTGCGGCATCGCCGGTTTTCTTCGATGAGTCCCGGAGCTTCTCGCTCTCACTGACTGCGGTCTTGATGTTCGAGGCCCAGTCCCGGGTCACTCCGGACACTTCGCTGACGCCCTTGTTGTATGTCGCAGAGTCAATCGCGCCGCTCTCATACTGCTTGCGCAACTTAGCGATCGATTCACCCATCTCATCAATCGCCGACATGGTCTTCTTGTGCTGCTTTTCCTGCTCCGTTTCGATACCGATCAGCTTCTGAATCGAATACCAAAGGTCGTCGAAGTCAGTCGTAGCGAGAGCAACTGCGCCGGCGGCAACATTCACGGCAAGACCGAGCGGGGTAAAGCTTGTTGCCAGGCGGGCCACCGCAGCCGTGGTGCCGGCAATGATGGGGGTGATCTTGTTGAACGCAGTAAGGCCGCCGAGGGTCTTCAGAACCGACGCACCGGCAAGCAGGGACAGCCCGGTACCCAGGCCATCAATGGCTCCGGTAAGCCCTTCCATCGCGCCCAGGGCTATCTTGGCGGTCTTCGCCATGCCCAGGATCTGACCGGCCATCTCCTTGGCGCCGTCGCCAGATTGGTTGAACGCATCTACTCCGGCGATGATCAGGTCGAACATCTTGTCGAGTTCTTTGAAGATCTCTGTGCTGACCCGGGTCAGGGACTCCAGCGAATCCACCACAAACTGAATCGCTTCAGAGAGAGCCGCAGGATCCGTCACATCGATCGAGAAGATCTCATCAATCGCATCCCCGGCAACCCCGAAGGCATCCAGAAGGCCCGAAAGATCCACATTCTCAAACGCCTCCGGCAGGTTCTCCGCCATGGCCGTGATGTCGGCCTCCAGGTCTTCCAGAGCTGAGCGCAGCACGCTGAAGAGCTTGTCGGCATTCTCTCCCTGCGACGTCTCTTGGATTGACTGCAAAAGGCCGGTGGTAGCGTCAGCAATGCCCTTGGTCTGCTCGATGTACTCCATGCCGATCGTGCTGCCGGTGTTCTTGAAAGCGGTCTGGAGTCGGTTAATCGCGAACTGCGCGGACTCCGTCTTGACCGCGAATTCGGCAGCAGCGGAGCCAGCTGAGCCCATGGCGACGGAGTAGACGTCCGCCTGTACGCTGGAGGTATTGAGCAAGATAGCGAGACGGGAAGCCTGCTCAGCACCACCCAGGATCGCCGCTGTGCTTTGCTTTTGAGCCTCCGTCATGCGGTCGGACTTGGCGATGACTTCTTCCAGGATCCGGGCCGCTGACTTGCGCTGACCGTTCACTTCCAGCTGGATGCCGAGCTCCCGCTCCAGCAGGTCGGCCTGATCCTTGGTCGGCTTGATCAGCTTCGACAGCACGGTCTTGAGCGCGTTCGCAGACTCTGAGCCGCTCTGTGTCGCCTCGATCATCGGCGTGAGGTACTTGGTGACGTCCTCGAACGAGAGGCCCAGCGTGTTAGCGAGAGGGGCGATCTTGGCGAAGCCTTCACCCAGCTCGGCAACGGTCACACCGTACTTGTTGGAGACACCGTTCAGGATGTCGATCAGACGGCCGGCGTCGGACGCCTCGGCACCAAAGCCCTTGAGGGATCGAATGATGATAGAGGTGGCCTGGGCTGCATCCAGCTCCGCCGCGTTCATCGCGATCAGCTGGTCGGACACGAGCCCCAGGGCTTCTTCGATGGTGAAGCCAGACTGGACGAAATCCGCCGCTGACTGGGTGGCTACGTCAGAGGCCACGCCGAATTCATTGGACAGGGCCACCAGCTCGTCGGTGTAGTCAGACGCGCTTTGGCCGTCACCCAGGACTTTCTGCAAGTCGATTAGAGAGGCTTCAAGAGCAACCGCTTCTTTCGTCGCAAACGCCGCCGCAGCAAGGCTTATGGCAGCCAGGGCAGCATCCAGCTTGAGGATGGAGTCAGTGACGTTGGCAAGGGGAGAGACAACCGAATCGGCCGCGCCCCTCATGTCCTCGAGCTGACCTCCGAGCCGGGAGATCGTGCCGCCGGTTCTATCAATCGCTCCGAAAACGATCTCTACTGTGCTTTTTGCTGCCATTCCTGAAGTTCCTATTTACGTTCGGAGTCGAGTTTTTTCTGTCGTTCTTCGTAATGCATGGACCAGAGGTGTCGCTCCACATCAGAGAGCCTCCCGTCCGGAAAGAGGTCGGGTCTGTGCTGATAGAGGAATCCGCCTTGCTCGGCACAGAGGAAGAGGTCGAACTTAATGTCCGTGTTCAGCCAGAGATCGAGCGCTTTTTTTTTGCGATGACACCACCCTGGTCGGTCAGCTCAAAGATGACTTCAGTGAGCTGCTCCAGAACGTTCGGGAAGAACTGGCCCAGGCGGACAGCGGTCTGCTGATCCAGCTTCGGTTCAACGCACGCAATCTTCAGTGTCTCGATGCGCACCCGGGTACGCTCCGGCACGTCGTCGACATCGCCCAGGATTTCCTTGATGGCTTTGCCTTTCTCAACGTCGGAACCGCTCAGCGCACTGACGGCGGCTTTGATCATCTCGTCGCGCTGATTGCACTCACGGACACGACTGATCTCAGAGTGCTCAAGCGCACGAACGGTAAAGACTGGGTCCGCACCGTCACCAAAAAACTCCGCGAGGGCCGGGACCGGCACCTCACGGGTTCGAGGCTCAAAGACAGTCTTCTGAAACTTTTTGGTGTCAAAATTCATGCTTGAGCCCTTTTCCTTACTGCTCTACAGAGACGCCACGGCTCTCAGGGGAGATAGTGAAATCACCCTGTACACGACCGCCGGCCGGGTAGCTACGAGTCATGCCCAGCTTGCCCTGTTCCAGGATCTTGTTGCTGCGGTAGCGATCTGGGTAGAACTCGAAGAACAGCTCTTCACCTTCCAGCTTGGCCAGAGGGTCGGCGATGCCGTCGTCCAGGTAAGCGGTGAAGCCAGCGGCATTCAGAGAGGTAGACACGGATGCGATGGCGCCGCCGTAAACTTCCTGGGAGCTCAGGCTGTAGCTGTTCTCAGACGGCTGGAAGTCAGAAGCGAGGTCAACGTCAGCGAAGATCGGCTCAGCGTAAGACGCATAGACAGCCTTAGAACCGCCAACGTGGATCTGCGGCAGAGCAGCAGCGAATTCCACGGTGCCATTCAGGGCGTTGATCTTGAACACCGGGCTCAGGGCCATCTCTTTGTGCAGACCGGGCACGGACTGAATCTCAGAACCAGCAACAGCGGCAGCGCCCTGTCCGGACAGTCGAACCTGAGCGACTTCGATGCTGTCGTCCGGGATCAGAGCAGGACCGCCGGCAGCGCCACGGGTCTCAGAGAAGGTGGTGCCTTCAGCGCCCTGGATCACGGCGTAAGTGCCGGCGCCGTTCACGATGACGGAGTTGACGATGTGGGTGTCAGTCGAAGCGCGAACAACCGCCAGGGTGGCCTGGGTCACAGTCACTTTCTGACCGCCGATGTTGGCAGTGGCGTTGCCAGCAACTACAGAGTTGTTGGTGCCTTCGTCAGCCGTCACCTGGCCGCCGGTCAAGATGCCGTTCGGGCGAACAACAGGAGCGAAGCCTGAACGCTTGGAGAACAGCTGGGCTTCGGATTCGAAGACTTTCGCGTCTCCGGAATCGGTCAGAGCGCCCATCGGCACGGATTCTTGACCCGCCTCGTACTTCAGCAATTGATTTGCCATGGTAAATATTTCCTTAATTCAACGTTGATTAATAGATGCTACACTTATGCAAGCGCGGTAAGGGTGTGTGGATCGATCCGGTACCTCACCGCTATGCTCATCACAGCCCCGCAGAAAGGGTTCTGACCCTCGCCGATCGCGGGCTGAATACTCTGTAAGACCAGGGAATCCACGATTCCACCCAGGTTGGGATCGGGCCGGTCGGACACCAAGGGGAGGTCGGGTGAGCGCCAGAGTGCGGTATACGCGTCGTTTGCGAGCAAGGCGGCTTTGTCTGTGAGTGCCGCAGAGCGCCCGGAGGTGTCGTAAAATTCGACGTTGAGTGAGAGTTCACGAAGATGCTTTGACGGCAGAGTTTCGACCAGCTGATCGGACTCGGGCCAGTAGTTGATGCAGGGCATCTCACCGCTCTGAAACGGGGTTAGTCGCGCACGCTCGAGCTTCATCAGATCGACACTGTAGCCGTTGGCTTTGGTGATCTGCTTCAGCCGTGCCTCGATCTCGTCGAGTATCTGCATCGTCGCGGGTAGTGCCATTCTCAGAGCTCTTTATCCAAGTTCTTCGTGATTGTGCTCAATAACGTCGGTACTTCTGCTTCAGCAGTGCTGACGAACTCCAGCCTGGGTTTGATCGTCACACTTTTTACCAACCAGAATAACGGTTTATTGTTTAATAGTACCATAAATTTAGATCGTGCACTATTAATTGGTACGATAAAGGCGCCGGCATTGAAGGCTTCCCGGGGGCTCAGGCGCATCACGCCAGCGGCGGTTTTGTTCTGATCGGAGGGGATGTTGAGAAACGGCCCGCCGGGGAGGCTGGCATAGGCCCGCTTGGCCCGAATGGTGCCGCCGTATTCGTGGATCGGGGCGTAGACAGAGTTCGTGAAGACCCGGCCACCCACGGATTCGATCTTGTCGGTGCCGTAGGTGCGGGTATTGAAAGACCTGGACAACTCGCCGGTGCGAGAGTAGAGCGGGCCGTTCTTCGTGCGCTGACTCATCTTGCGCTGCACACTGAGTAGAGACGAGCGGATCGCATCCTTTGTCGCCTGGGCGGCGTTCGGGCCTGCATTGCGGACGCGTTCGAGCACATCCCTCAAACCGACTACTCTTACTTCACTTCCCACAGCACTCCCCCTCGTACCTCCCGCGCAGCGGGGACATCGTTACGTTGTTGAGAATAACTCTCATGCCGAAGATTTTGGGCAGAAATAGATATTCATATATATAAAGAATTCAATTTCTCTCGAAAATCTTCGGAGCCTTTGAGCCACGCGGGTTCCAGCTAAAAAAGATGGCCCGCTGACGCGGAATGACGAGGGGAGGGGCTAGGGGTTGATAAGTTCGAAGTGCGGCAGATCATCGAAGCCATTGTCAGTTACTTCCGTATCACAGTCCCAATCACCACCCCAGCGGATCAGATGATCAATCTCGCCGTCGTCGTACATCTCCCGGGCAATTCCGATCACAAACCCGGCAAACAGAGAGAACCTTTCCCTGTCGTGCCAGTCGATCGGCCAGGGCGCCGCATCCACGGCCATGCTCGGCACGGAGTTGTGCTTGCCGTTTGGCCACCGGACCTTGGATTTACCCTGGCGAAAGAACCGGTTCTGCTCGTCCTTCCCGCGATGTCCGCACAGCACAGAGTGATCGAACACCCGAATGACCCGCTGAAACACTTTCTGCAAATCCGGATGACAGGTCGACAGTCGAAACGCCGACTTTTCGCTATACGACGGCATCTCAGCTACCTAGATTCTCGATCAGCTGCTTGCCGACCCAGCCGCAAAAACTCAGTATCCCGCCGACAAAAACTGCACCGGTGACTTTCTCGTAGATCCGCTTTCTACGCTCTTCCCGCGCTTTGACCACAACGATGTAACTGACCAGGTCGCCGATATGCGGCAGCATCTCTTCCAGGGCTTCGTGATGCTCCGAGTGCTTCTCTTCCCAGCTTTCCGATCGCTGGGATTTGCGCTGACTCTCGAATGCCCGAGCCACTGCTTCGGCAATCGCATGGGTCATATCAGCTGTCGAGTGCAGCGGCTTAGGGTGAGAAGAGTGCTCGACAGACATAGAACCAAAATCCTTCCGGGTTAGTTTTAAATGGTATAAAAAATGATCCGGTTTCTGCTCATTTTTTAAAAATTAAAATTCAACGAAAAACCTATACAAAACAGTATCTTGAAAGAAAAAATGTCGTGAGTTTGGCCGCCAAAATTCGGGGTATTTTTTTAAAAATTCGAAGGCCTGGAAACGTCAATAAAAACAAATTGTTGCGAGGCATTTTCTTCCGAGTTTCTGCCGGAAACTTTTGGCGCTTTTTATCTCATCTAAACGCCCAAAATGTCGTAATTCCTATACTTCCAAATCAAATTTTTCACTTCCTGAAGCAGCCCCAGCTGCGGCGTAGAGACCGATCCGCCGTCCGTGGAGACGCTGGTAGCACCGATGTTCGGCAACCGGTTGTACTCGTACACGGTCTGAAGCAGAGCCGCACGCTGAATGTCCGCCGGGATGTCGTCGAAGCCACCCTGGTACTTCAGCTTCCACTGCGCATCCAACGGGAAGTTCGGGATCTTCACGCCGCTGCGGGTGATCTTCAGCTTCGTGATATCGACACTCACGCCGTCCACCTCGAAGCTCTTCACTTTCTTGATCGGCAGGGCCGGCAGGAACAGCTCCAGGCCGTCAATGAAGCCAGTCTCGGTGTAGGTTTCCAGCTCAAACGAACGTCCGCAGAAGCTTTCGAGAGACGCTTGTACGGAATCCATGAGAAGTGCAATTTGGGGAAAATCCGACAGCTCCGCAGGACCCTCTTTCGAGACCGGACCTTCCAGATCGATCAGGTCGCGGATCGCTTCGAATCGAAACAGTGCCATCAGAAATTCTCCAAATTGAACTCAAAAAGGGGTGCCGGCTCGGGACTTATGGAAGGAAGGGGAGATCCCGGGCCGGCGAAAACGCTTAGATCGCTACCAGTCGGTGCGGACCTTTGATCGCGGAAACGCCGTAAGTGACGGTACCCGCGTTGGTGCCGGAGGCCCGGTAGTACGCGTACTGCGCGTTGTTGATGTTGATCTCAGTGAGACCCGCACCCGCAGTCACAGCCCGGTCCGTGTCTTCAGTCCAGGTCACGCCGTCGTCTGAATACTCAACCGCGACGTTCACAGAACCGCCGGCCGCTACTTGAACGAGGAAAGCGATACCGCGCTGATTGTGGGTGTATACCGCTGCACCCGGAGCAGTCGCGTCGATGCGAGCTTCAACCGCAAGCACTTCCTCAACTGCGAAATTCGTTTTAAATCCACCGCGCATTTTTGACTCCAAATACTTTTTGGGGGAGGTAAAACGGGGCCAGGCTCAGTGCTCAAGCCCCGTTTTGATCAGTGCTCAGCGGTTAGGCTTTGCACTTCACCGGTACGAACGCTTCAACCATGGTCACGCCGGCGGCATGACGGGCTTTCAGCAGGAAGCCGACAGTGCTGGACGTGTCGTACTCGCCGCCGGTCAGACGCTTAACGGTCATGTCGCTGCGGTCGTAGACTTCGAACTGGCGCAGGTCACCAACCACGATCGGGTGCTTGCTGGCGCCGATGTCGTCCATGTCTTCGCAAGTGACGATTTCGATGCCGTCGAAGTAGGAAACGCCAGCTTCTTTGGTCAGCAGCTTGTTGCCGTTGCCGTCACGAACCTTGGCCAGAACCGCTTCGGTGTTGCTGTTGCACATGATCTTGGCGTTGCGACGGTACTTCTTCTTCAGCTTGTAAACGGCCTTGTTGATCAGGTCGATCACAGCTTCGTCAGTCGCACCCAGAGAGCCGGAGGCCAGGGAAGTCACGGCGTTGGCCTTGGTGTCGGCAGACACGATGCCCAGGGGCTCACCAGTACCGGTGCCGGCGATGAAGGCACGGGCTTCTTCTTCAGACACAGACTCAGAGAACAGCTCTTCCAGCTTTGCAGCCAGGTCGTACTGAGAGTCGCTCAGGCTGTTCTCGGGGATCACAACCAGGCTCTTGCAGTCGTGAACTTCCAGGCGGGTGAAGCCAGAGGCCAGCTCTTCCGGGGTCGGAGCCACGGTGCCGTAGGAGCTCTTGGGACGGCTCAGGGTCGGAACCAGGACGCTGTTGTTGCCAGTGCGGTTGATGGAAGCGTGCTTCCGGATCTCGTTCATCTGAGCAGCGTTGCTCTTGATGCGAGCAGCCAGGTCTTCCGGCATGAATACGGCGCCGTCAGCGTCGGTGGAGCCATCCAGAGTACGAATTTCCATGCTGCCCTGACGAGCGTATGCGTCGAATGCCTGGGCACGCTTCTCTACGTCCACGTCAGCGGCGGGAGCGATACCGGCCGGACGGTTAGCAGCAGCGGTCATTTCGTCGATCTGGCCACGCAGTTCATCGATCTGAGCAGTCAAGGCTTCAACCTTCTCGCCAGCTTCGTTAGCAGAGCGCACGTCAGCCTGGAGGCCTTTCAGCTGCTCAAGCATTGCTTTCAATTCTTCGTTCATCGTTAATATTCCTATAAAGGAGTTGGGGCTTTTAATTGCTACACTTATTGGGCAGCAATTTGATTCAGTGCATCGCGCAGCTGCGTCATCAGATCATCGTCCACCTGCGGCTCTTCCGGAGCGGCCGGCGCTTGTGGCGCTTCAGGCTTGACGAAGGCATCGAGCACAGTGCTGCGAAGCTCGACAGACAGACTGGAGATCTGGGCGATCAGGTCTTCTGCAATGCGGGTTTTTTCACTTGCGTGAATGGAACGCAGATTGTCAGGAAGTGCTTGAGCAGCGGCTTCGTCGACAGTGTTACCCCGGCGCAGGCTTTCCACCTGGTCGAGATTCAGAGTGGAACGTGCAGCGAATTCCAGAGGCGTCTTGCCTTCCATGGACTCAATGAAGGCCCGGGAAAGGTCGTTCGCTTCAGGGTTACCGCGCAGTTCCGGCTCGGATTCAGTCATCTTTTGCAGCCACTCCAGATACGCGGTGTGGGCAGAGCCCCAGGCGGCATCCATAAGCTGCATCAGTTGTTCAGGGGATTCGGCGTCGTACCAGATATCCCAAATGGTGTCTTCGAAGGCGGACAGGATCCGACGGCCACCCGAGCGCATGTCCTGCTCGTCCAGAGTCTCGGAGAAGTCGGTGGCACGGACGTCGTTGATTGTGGCAGTCGGGTTGCTCTCAAAGTTTACGGGGGAGATTTCCATCAGCTGGACCTCGGTGATCTGACGTACGCCGTCTTTGAAGCCAGCGTCTTTCAGGATCTTGAAGCCGAACGACATGGTGTTGATGGCACCGATCTTGAGCAGCTCGTAAGCCTCTTTGCCGCGCTCGGTGGCGAGGGAGAGCTGGGCACGGAACCACAGACCCTTGTCGTCTTCTTTGAGTTCCAGGATGGAGCCGAGTGGCATGCCTTCGAAGTCGTGGTTCCAGAGCAATTTAACTTTGCCCGCACGCTCAGCGATGGTCTTCTTGAACGAGCCCTTCTTGAACGAGGTGTTGTAGGAGTCCACGGAATCCCACGTCACAACGTATCCGCTGAAGATTCCTTCTTCGCCTTCGGCTCGGGTTTCGACAAACCCCAGGGCTCGCTTCTCAAGTGACATGCTCGGTACCTTTATTCGTTTGAGTCATAAAAACGACTTGCAATATATCGTTATTATACCACGTAAAATATTCAGTGGTATATAAATGCTACTAAAATTATTCGAAGCTCATGGAGCACCGACAGTTCACCCGATCCGCTGCTGTGGTCTCGTGATCGCACGGGTAACGGGGAGAGCCGCCGGCCTGAGTGGAGAAGCGCTCATCGATGCCAACGCGCTCACCATCCCGGGCCCGGTGCCAGTCTCTTGAGTCAAAGATCGAGGTATCCCAGATCTTGAACGTGGCTCCAGCTTCCCGAGCGGCCACCTCTTGCCCCATGCTGGATGCGGTACCGGTCATGGTCCGGGCAATCGCCAGGCTTCGGGCTGGGGAAAAAGTGTAATTTGAGGACAACCGCTCTTTGAGCTGCTGTACGGTCTCTCTCGCTTCACGGGACTGCTGCACTTCTTTCATCACGGCTACCAGGGAGGTGGCATTGATCATCGCAAGCTCAGTGGCGATCAGCGTCTCTTCCTGAATCTTCGTCAGGATCTGCTCGTAGACGAAGGGGTCACTGCGCAGCTGGATGTCCGAACGCTTTGGCATGACCACAGCTTCAGCGGAAATGCGGCCGGCTTCTGCCAGCAATGCCTCGATCTCCGTCAGATCGTCTGAGGCGCTCGCTACGAGCTTCTCTACGATATCTGTCTTACTGATGCTTCCGAGAGCCGTTTCGTCCGCTGTTAGGCTCTCAAGCTGCGTAGACAGGATCTTTTCGAACAGCGGGGCCATGACCGAGGACGCATAGGCTTCCCGTCTTTCGGCTTCCGCCTCCGAATTCTTCTTGGCCGCTTCGCGAGTGACGAGTTGGTATTGCTTCTGGAATGCTTCTCTTCTAGTCAAGACATCCGTGTCTTGGGACTTTTTTGAAGAGCGGGACTCCGTGCTCTGGAACACGCCGTCGTTCAACAGTTCTTTGCCACCAAACGGAATCTCCCAGCCCGGGTACTCCTGAAGGCCCAGCTCCAGGCGCTCATTGATGGTCTTCATCGGCACGCCCATCTGGAACAGCTTGTCCGCCCGCTCGATCTTGGCGTCCTGGGATTCCCGGAGCGCCTCGATGTTGGAGAGGTCGGCACCGATGTAGTAGCCATCCTGGAGTTCGCTACGCAGTGAGTTGTTCAGGGCGTCTACGATCAGGTTGATCAGCGGCAGGATGGTGTCTTGCCAGAAGATCCGCTTGCTCTCAGCGTAGTTGTTGTACGTGCTGGACTCTTGCGCACCGGCCAGCTGAGGCGGTACTCCAAAGATGCCCAGGATCTCGTCCCGGTTCCAGCGCCGGGAGTTCAGGAAATCCATCTCCTGCTGGTTCAGACCGAGCTTCGTGATCGATGCTTCCTGCCCGAAAACCAGGGGCATGCCGGCGTTCTTGGAACCCCGGAACTTGCTGAGAATGGACTTCAGGATCGACTTCTTCTGTGTGTCGTCCAGCTGACCCTTCACGCTGATGGCGATGTCCGGGTTGCCTCGGTTTTGCATCAGAGACTTGTTCCAGTTCGCCTGCTCGACGTCCAGGTCCACCGCCTTGGCCGCCGCACGGAGCGGGGAGAGACCACGCAGGGGGTCGGCCGGATCCTGCATGCAGACCCGGATAACGGTGTCGGTCGTGTAGTCAGACGAGGTCTTGCGCTGTCCGGCTTCGTAGATCTCATAGCCGGAAATAAGTCCCGAGTGGCTCTTGGAGCCGACGGGCGCGATGCGGTCTGGAGACACGGGCCACAGCTCTTTTGTGATGCCCCGGGAACTCTTCACTTTCTGAAAATACCCGGCACCCCCGAGCTGAAGCCAGGCGACCAGAAGCTTAGTCAGCTCGATGCGGGACAGCTCCGGATGCGGCTTATCGAGCAGCTTGGTGATCGGGTGATTCCACTCGACCTGCCCATCCTTATTGAAGACAACCAGGGGCGCGGAGGCCACGGCAGCAGCAATTTTGGACACGGCAACGTACACCCAGCCGCTTGCGTGCATGCCTTCCTTCACTGACTTGTTGACGGTGAAGTCTGTCCAGGACGCCCGGGGCATGGCCGAAAAGTGGGTGTCCACCGAGCTGGCCATGTTCCGTTTTTCCATATCTTCGTGAGACATATTTATTGACCTTGAAAATAGATGCTACTGAAATCAGGCGAACGGCGGGGTGGGCCAGACGACGTCCTGGGGCTGTGCGAAAGTCTGGGGTACGTCACGAAGCTCTTTTCGATAAGTAGCGACGTCACGCTTCGAAGCGGTGTGATCCTGAGCATTGATCAGCTCATCGTCGATCAGACGAAAAAGCTCCGCATCCGCTTCCGCAAACTTCGTGTCTCGCTGCTCCCGGATTTGCTCCCAGGTCACCACGTGACGCGGGGCTTCAACAACGAACTCGGCGTCTTTGTACTTGATGACAAAGCCCGCTTCGCGCTGTGCCCGGAGCTCCCGGACTAGGTCCGGGGAGATCTCTACGTCGGTGAAGCGACCGTCGTTTCGCGGCTCGTGCTCGAAAGACAGGATGTGTCCAAGGCCATTGATGACTGCGTACATTTTTCTGTTTCCCTATCTTAATTTTCGACGCGGATGTAGGCCCGGCCGTCGCCAGAATCTGGGACGTTCGGCAGGAAGTAGGAGGTGATTGCGCCGATGTTCACGACGTAGCTCTGTAGCATCTTCGAGTCGCTGCCTCCGGAAAGCAGGTAGACGGAGTTGGCTTCGTCAAAGTAGCTGTAAGAGACGGTTGTCGCGGCGTTCGAGTACGCAGAATCTGCGCTCGCGGTTGTCATCTCGGTCGGAGTTGATGCAGATGTGTAGTAGACAATCTTGCTGTCGAAGCCGCTGTAGAAAAGAAAGCCACCGGAGACCGGAACGATTTGGGCTCGGACGTTTGCGCCGGCGTAGTCAGCGTAAAGGTGGGTTTCAGTCGTGTTTGTTGCGGGATCGTAGAAGACAACATTTCCAGTTGTGTACAGAGAGTTGCTTCCTTCAACGATCATCCACTTACCGAGATCGGCACTGTAAGCTGCTTGAAGACCGGCAGCGTAATAAGCAGTTAGTATCTGGATCACGATTGCATTGCCCGCACTGAAGTCATCAAGCGATGCGTAGTAGCGGACATCCTCGCCCGTCATTACAACAAATGATCCGTCACTTCCGCGGACACAGTTGTACGCACGCTTGTTCGAATCGTATCCGGGAACCTTTGCGCGATATGTAAACGTTGCTCCAGCGTCATCGCTTGAGATGATGTAGCACTCGTAGGTGTCTGATAACGTCACACAGATGATCTGAGAGCCGTCGTAGAAAGACCATAGATTGTCTTTGCAGAACGCCGGAGTCATTTCGGCTGGGGCTCCGACAACATCCGTGCTGTAAACAATTCGATAATTTTCAACGTCTACATATACGTACGATGTCGTCGGTGCGAGAGTGCTAGGCACGTCGAATGCAAGCATTCCGGCGCTCGCGGACATCAGCCCCGGCATATATCCAGCCTGCTCAAGTTCGTGGTGCACGTGAAAGTTGTAAGCATTTGAAATAGCGGTGCCACCTGACCTGAGCAACATTCGGCATTTTTTGCTCAAGTCCGATAGATCGATCAATGTCGGGTACTTATCGTTGCCGGCAACGGTGATTCGATTAGCGTCGTACTTTGAGAATCGGACCCGAATGTCGCCCTGGTTCGAGTTCTCGAAGCCGCTGTAGTACTCCGTGAAAGTCATCGACTCCACACCGCCCGGCACGCTCTGATTTGCAGACAAACCGCTTGCCGCAAGCTCCGGGTGCTCGGCCTCAGCGTACGCAGAGCCGTCAGCCCGGCGCCACTTGGCATCTGGCTCGGCTCCGGAAAAGCGCAGGATTTCGCCGATGCGGGGGCCGCCGGAGGCTTCGATCAGACCTGCATCGATTTCAGTCGCGTCAGAGAGAGTCAGGATCAGATGGTTCTGTTCATTGATCGTGCTACTGACGACTGAGACACCCTCTGCCCCGGCGGCTCCATCAGCGCCCGCAGGGCCGGCAGGACCAGCGTCACCGGCGGGGCCCGAAGGACCGACAGGGCCTTGAGCGCCATCAGCACCGGCGGGACCAGCAGGACCCTGGGGGCCATCTGCTCCGTCCGCACCTTTCACCGGGCCAGCATTGACGACAGATGCATCGCTGTACGTGATGACTAGCTCGCCCTGGGGATTGATTTCAGTGCTCGAGATCGTCTTGCCATCCGCGCCGTCAGCGCCAGCAGGACCGGCAGGTCCCATCGCACCATCCGCGCCAGCGGGACCAGCTTCACCCTGGGTACCCGCAGGACCCTGAGGACCAGCAGGACCTTGGGCGCCATCCGCTCCGGCAGGACCCGGGGCACCGTCAGCACCCGCAGGACCCTGGGGACCAGCGGGACCTTGGGCGCCGTCTGCACCGGCGGGACCGATCGGACCGACTTCTCCCTGCGGACCCTGGGGACCGGCTTCGCCTTGAGGACCGGTCAGTCCCTGCGGTCCTTCTGGGCCGGGCGCGCCTTGCTCCCCGGCAATGACGAGTGGGGCCTGGGCGTAGGTGAGCTTGATCTCTGAGCTAGACATGAATCGAAACCTTTATAGAATAGCTTATTATAACACGCAACAAATAAATGCTACAGTAACAACGATTTATTTCACCAGGCCGGAGATGGCCACCACCACACCGCCGAGGCTCAGCAGGGAGCTCAACTTCACTCGGTTGACATCAATTGACTCGACTTCCACATCGATCGTTCGGCCGTTGTGCGAAGCGCTCAGCACGAAGCCGTCTTTGTTCACGAGATTCAGATCGTGTTGAAGAATGTTGTCGTTGCCGGCGCCCGTCAGATCCATGGACGTGACAAACATCTTCGGGTGCGAGGTGAGACGGACGCCCAGGGTTTTCGGGGTCACGGCGGTGTTAGAGCTCTGACCATCATCGACTTCACCCTGCGTCGCCAGGCGGATGTTGCCCATGATGCTCTCGGTCGCCTGAACGTCGTTGCGCTGGATTACGTACGCTTCGGTCGAAGATACGAAAAGAATCTGATCGCCTGGGGTTACGTCTGCAAACGGCGAGAAGGCAACGCCGGTAGCGCCGGCATTCAGAGTGCCTGCGACGGTGACGACGTACTGATAACCGCTGATGTTGTCGACCGCCTGCGGCTGAGCCGGGTCGTCGATCGCAAGAGAGGCATCGAGCTGGCCCTTAAATCGGATGTCGCCATCAATCTCGATCTCTTGGAAGATGAATTCCGATCCGGACCAGTAAGCCACCCGGCGCAGGTCGGTGCGGTAGATGCCGAGGCCCGCGTTCTGAGAGCTGAGCGGAGAGCCGTTGTTGCCGGTAGAGACGATCTGATCCTGGCCAGCCTGGTCTGCGACATTGTGCAGACGCATGCCTTTGAGCTGGGCGACGCCAACGCCATCGAGGTTGTGGTAATAAAGTCTTTCAGACATGGGATTTATTTCTCCAGGAGAGTGAGTTCGATAAAGAGGTTGGAGGTGTCGACAAGCGACGTCAGGTACAAGTTGTTCTCATAAGCTTCAGTCGCGAGTGAGACCTCCAGTCGCCGCTCATCGTCTGTGTAAGCCCGCAGATCCAGGATCTCCCCGATCTTCCCGAGCAGATACTTCCGTCCCGTGGGCCGAATGGTGCGAGTGACGATCTCCGGGCGCAGGTCTTCTGTGTATCGAAAGTCGGTCTCATCTTCTCTTTTGAAACCAACTCGATGCTCTTCGACGCTGTAGTCGACGGACTTCCCGGGATCTCCCTTCTCGCCCCTAATGACCACCGCCTTGCCGGCAGAAATTTGCGGTCTCGCCATGAAATAGTTCCCTTACCGAGTGGCGTCAGGGCGAACGACGAAGCGGTCTTTGTAGTCCTCAGGCTCCGGCAGAATGGTGTTGATCCGGCCGTCCGGGTCTTCTTGCTGAATATCCCAGTAGTACTTGCCGGCTTCCACCGCAGCGGTCAGCTCACTGTCGACACGGAACAGGCAGATACCCTGTGCACCCTCGACGGTGTTAGCGGTGTGCTCAGCCACCAGGGCCGGTGCATCGCCAAAATCCTCAACCAGGGTCAGGGTGTACTTGAAGCCGGTGATGTCGATGGGGGAGTCGTCGGCGAGATTGAAGCGGATCAAGATGTCCCAGTCGTCGCCCTTCCGGAATTCCCCGAGGAGTCTGCTCATGCCCAAAGCCTATAAGAATTGATTCAGTTATAACTGATTATATCATGTAAGGCTTTTTGTGGACAATAAATGCTACTGTAATAACGAAAAAGCCCCTGATGAAGGGGCTGGTCTGGGAGGACTGGAGTCAGGCTCCGAGCTCTGAGAAGCGGCCGTGGAAGCGTTCAGGAAAGCGGCCGGTGCGGATCTTCTGCTGAATGTACCGTCGTAGTGCGACAGCTTCTTTTTCGGGAAGAGGCGCTTGGAGCGAAGCGTGATCACCGGAAAAGTCGTAGCTGATCTTGACGTTGAGAAGCTCGATAAGAGTCATGTCACACCCCCCAGCCAGCGGTCTTGGTCTTGTAGATATGATCGGACAGCCACTTGCGACAGATGGCTTCGAACGCCTTCTTGTCGTCACCTCGATAGCTGAGACACTGACCTTGATTTGTTTCGCCGCCTTTGCAGATTTGCTCGCCTTGGGTACCCGCTCGTCCGTTAGCATCGACGTAGATGTAGGTGCCGCCAGGGCGTGAGAACGTAAGCAAGCGGTCAAGTTTTCGACTTTTTATTTTGAGTTCCATGGTTTTCTCCTTTTAGTTTTTATTCGGGGCCGGAGTCCCGGGGTGGTTATTAGGCGGACGTGACCGCGTCTTCGATGCACTCTGCAAGACGGCCGCTGTCTTTTGCATCAAGCTCAAGGCTGCGCATCATTTCCATGAAAGTCGGCTCGTCGTGCACAAAAGCTTGAGATGTGGTCGGTGCGGTGACTTCACATCTCTCGAACTTTTGGCCGGCAATCTCGACGTCGTAAACAGTCGTGACTGTTCCGTTCATAAGAAAGTCATCGCGCTCTTTCACAGTAATTTTGGCTTCGATGCAGTCAGTGATGTCGTATGTGAATGTATTCATGACGTTTCTCCAGGTTGTTGTTTTTCTTCACTCTTTGTAAATACTATACCAAAATTTAAGGTAACGACAAATTTATGGAATAATATCTAATTTGTCATTTTTTTCGAGGTCGGATAGCGAAATAAGTGCAATTCCAGGCAGTCGCCCGAGAAGATAAATGAGAAAAAGATGAAATAAATTTGTACGTAGAAGCCGAAACAGGAGGGGAGGAGAGGGCAGGGTGTTTATTGACCCCAAAAACTTTTTGACCCCAACTTCTTGTTGAGATCAAAGCCGATTGAGGACAAGAAGCGGGGTGCCGAGACCCCGGGCAATCAGATCAGCGCGTCTTTTTCCATGCCGACCGTGCGGCCGTCTTTTGATTGAAGCCAAAAAGGCGAGTCACTGAAGTCCTTGTGCTTGCCCGGCGCATCGTCTGGCCAGCTCTTCTGCTGCATCTGAATGTGCTGCCGGGTGTGAAGCGTGAGCCCGCCAAGCATCTGTGTGCAGCCGTGGGTCAGTGCTTCTTTGAGAAATCGGTTCATGCCTGTGCTCCCTTCCTTTATCCATACTTATAAGATAATTATAGCACTAAAAAACTATTTGTCATTAAAAATGGAATAAGAAGTGAGGACGAAAGGCCTTGGCAGGACTCAGACACCAGAGCGATTAGGTTGTGGCCAAAGCGCTTTCACGTGAAAAGTAGGGTGGATTGTCCAGGTTTTGGGGTAACTGGGAATCTGAGGGCGATGTTTTTGGGGTCAAAAAGCAGTTAGTAGTAGTCCTCGAGCTCCGCTTCCAGCTCTTTCATATCCACATCCTCGTAGTCCAAGGTGATGCTGAGCGACTGTTTACGCTGCCATTTCAGGAGCTGGCTGAGGGTATCGACTTGGTCATCGTGCTTGGACTTCGGGAAGTGAATTATCTCTTGCTCAAAGTCATACAGCCATGAAGCTTTCTCCGGGAGCACTACCAGGCCGGCCTCTACCAGGCTGGATTGATTGCTCATGCGGATGACCTTGTTGGCCTCCGGCTCGATAGCAATTACGGGTAAGCCTTCTTCCCGGCCGTCCTGGATAAGGCTTTGCCCACTGGCTTTGTCCTCGATCAGGATGGCGTGAGGGCTCCAGATCGCATTCAGGTTGATCAGGGTGCGCTTGAGCTCCGGGTACTTTGCTCTGCGTCTCCACACGTCGAGCAGATACCATCTCTTGTTGTACTTACCGAAGACTGAGATGACCGAGGGGTCGTTGATCTCTGCGGTCTTGAACGCGGTGTCACAGCTGAAGACGATCTGCTCGCATTCTGCGGGGTGTTCGCCGTACCGGCCGAACCAATCAAGCGACACGACACCGCCGGCGATTGGGGTTGGTTCCTGCTGCATCTGACCGGAGAAGACGTACGGGTCGGCATCCCGCTGGCGCTCCAGCTCTTCGACTGTGTGCTTGAACGGCCACAGGGCTTTTTGCTCCCCGGTGACCGGATCCTCGGTGAGGGCAGCCAGCTTCAGGTGTGTCCAGGTATCCCCGGTACCACCATCCAGGAGATAGCCGGTGGTGTCTTCCTCGTGCAGCCGCTGCATGACCACGATGATCGGAGTCTTACGGGAGTTCACCCGAGACGCGATGGTGTTACTCATGCGCTTGTTGATGGTCTTCCGGACCGTGGCGGACTCGGCGTCGCCGGGCTTCAAAGGGTCGTCGACGATGATGGCGCCGTAGAAGAGGTCCGGGTCCAGCTGCTCCTGGTTTGTAGTCAAAAAGCTGGTGTCGATGCCGTGTTCTTCGAGTTCCTGGAGCTGCTCATGTGACGCATCCTGGGAGCCCTCGGAGGCCGTGGAGCCGGCACCAAAGCCTGTGACCGCACCGCCGGAGGAAGTGGCATAGACGCCGCCGCCTTGGGTCGTGTACCACTTCTTCTTTGACTTGGCGTCGCCCTTGAGCTGGATGTGAGGCCAGACGGCCTGGAAGGCGTCGGAGAGGATCAGCTCTTTGATCCGGGATGAGTTGTCGAAAGCCAGTTCGTCGGAGTACGAAAGATGGATGAACTTGGCGCGGGGGTTCTTCGCAATACACCACGCGATGAACATCACCACCAGCATCTCCGTCTTCCCATATCTTGGGGGGATGTTGACGATCAGGCGCAAGATCTGGGCGGCGGTGACTTGGTAGACGTGGTCTTCGATGATTCGGTGATGATCAGAGACGACGAAGTTTTGACCGGTGAGCTGCTTAAAGAAGTACCGAGTGAAGAACAGGAAATCCGTTTCCAGCTTGTGCTTGAGCACCGCCAGAACCCGGGGATCCATGATCTTCTGCTCCGCCGAGTGGGGCATCAGAACTGCTCTTCCAGGGACTTGGAGATGGCCGCAGCGGCTTCGGGCGTGAGGTCCAGGGTGGTCTGCTGCTGGATCGGTGCACCGTCGGGACCGGAGATTTCAGAGCTGGATTTGTCACGCCAGTCGAGGATGTTCTTTGCAGCCAACGCGGCGAAGGGGCCGTTGTAAGCGCCGGAGAGACCGTTAGTCGTGAAGACGTCTTCCTGCATCTCTTTCACCGCGTTTAGCGCGTGTAAAAATTCAGGGCGAACCGGGGCTCCAGACTCGTCGACCTCGTGGGCCCAGTTGTGCAGGGTCTTTCGGCAGATCAGGAGTTTGCGGCAGAAGCCGGCCAGGGTGGGGAGTGGGTTTGCCCGCCACACGGATTTGATGGACCCGTCCCGCTGGGGGACGTCCAGGTACTCTCCGGGCGGTACGTCGAAGTGCTCGATCAGCTGCTGGGCGTACTCGGGCTTGTACCGTGACGGTCGGCCGAGACCAGGGTACTTGTCCTTCGCCTTTGTTGAGCCCTTTTTCTGTGCCGTTTTTCTTGGAGGCATCTCTTAGTCCTTTTCATATATGCTACTGTTTCTGATCGTAAAGAAAGCGAGCGATCAGGATCGCGTCAGAGCGTCCGTCTTTGAGCCCGCCCCGGGGGCCGTAGAGCGGGGCGTCCGGGTAGAGAGCGAGGCACCGGTCCGCGATCTGCTGCTTGCTCAGTGACTTCTCACCCTTCTTTTTCCTGAGCTTGAAGTGCTTCTGCCAGGCCTGCGGGGACTCCAGCTGCACGTCGTCGACGAGGGCAGAGCAGAGCGTCACGACACCGCCGAAGCCTTGGCCGAACGTGAAGACGGAAACCACCCCTTGGCCCGGGCGGCTGGAGACCAGCTCAATGCAGGCGTGGCGGCTCTTCGAGATAACCTGGGCAATGGCGGCGCCGTCCGGAAAGACCCGGGAGCCGATGGTCTGACACGGCATGTCGATGACATCCAGGATCTTTCCCGAGTCGTCTAAAACTGCGATTGCACCCGACTTTCCGGGATCTATGCCAACATACATGGAGCTACCTCTTGTCTCTCCATTATATCATTACGGCATAACAAATTACACGCTTAGATCTTTCAGGAGTAACTCTCTTCCCACCCGCAACGCCCCACGTTGTCACTCCCACCGCCAGGTGGGGACATTTCTTTTCTAAATGAGAGTAACTCTCATGCCGAAGATTTTTGCCCGAAATTGATATTCATATATATAAGAACTTTAATTTCTCCCGAAAATCTTCGGAGGCCTTGGGGCGCAAGGGTTTAGCTGATTTTTAGGGGGCCCGCTGACGCGGAATGACAAGGTGTGGGGCGCTGGGGGAAGGGGAGATCGGCGAGTCTTAATAGCTGAAATCGATCAAAGATTACGTGCTTATGTGAAAAGCGTATAATAAAAGAGGTTCTAGTAGCATGTAAATGCACTAATTTATGATACAGTAAGTGTGTGGGATGAAGAAAGTTACTCTAAATGGAGAATAAGCACATGATTATCACCCGAAATTACCGATCCGAAGTCGACGCCGCTAAGCACGACGCCAACCTGGCCGGCGAGAAGATCGACTTCACGCTACAGTCTGACCGCATCGAGACCGACTTTGAGGTGCTCGACCTGGCTTGTCGCTTCAGTCAGACCGCAATCACATCCGACGGCGTACAGACAGACTTCCGAAAAGTAGACCGCATCGGCGGAGCCAAGCTGCTCGTGAACGCCGCCCGCACAGTCTATGAGCACGACCGAGCTGCTAAGAATCTGGCGTACGCTATCAGCAAAGAGTGGAAGGTCAGCTTCTTCCGCGACGACTTCGACGCGCTTGAAAGCGAAGTCCCCCGGGCCGCGTTCCTGAAAGTGAAAGAAGCGATCATGATTACCGAAGGTCGCGTACGCTCTTTCCACTTGCCGATGATCGATGGTGAATCTGTTGAAGATTACCGTACCATTAAAAACAGTGTCTTTGATAATAGCGATAAATTGATTGTCCTGAACGGCGGCATGGCTACCTACAAGACCACAGCGCTGCGTGACATCTACACCGAAGCCCGGGCCCGCCGCATGTTCCCGGTAATGGTGACTGGCAAGCGCTCTATCGCATCCAACTTCTTCAGCAGCGATCATGAAGATCACTACAAGAACAGCTCCGCCGAAGCCCCTCAGGGTCTGATCGGCGTCATCAACACGGTCGCTCAGCACAAGCACGCCGAAGACCGCAAAAACTGCCGCGTTCTGATCATCGACGAAGTCCAGGATCTCTTCGATCACATGGCCACTGGCACCTTGGGTAGCAGCTTCTACGACCGCGCCGCCGCTATGAATGCGCTGGAAAAGATGATGAAGCAGGCCGACCGGGTCGTCGTCGCTGACGCCATGATCACGGATCAGACGCTGTCCCAGCTGTACTCGATGACTGGTGCCTTCCCGCGTGTCCTGACAGCCCAGAGCAGCACGGACGTAGAGATCAAGATCAGCAAAGAGAGCGAAGTTCTGGCTCTTGCTAAAGAAGACCTGAATGCCGGTAAGAAAGTCGCCGTCTTCTGTGACTACCGCGCCGAAGGCTTCTCTGAGATCGCCAATGCCTTGCGCACCAGCAACCGCGCTGTCACTGAGCTGACCGCCGACTATCTGGAGCGTAAGGGCAAGACCGTCGAAGACATCAACGAGATCCTTGAAGCCGCTGACGCCGCTGTGATCAGCCCGGTCATCAACTCCGGTGCTTCTATCGAGCTCGAAGACTACGATCGCGTCTACGTGCTCGCGGGTCAGACCCTGAACGCCACAAGCATTCTTCAGTCCGTCCGTCGCTTCCGCGCTGCCCGCACTGCCTTCATCGGCTTCCGTCGCGGCCAGGCCTCAAAGCGTCTGATTAAAGCAGATGAAATTATCTATTCGGACCTGATCAAGACTGCATCAAACCCTGGCGCCGAAACCCAAAAGCTCTTTGAGCACAAAGGCGCCCGCTTCTTAGCTCGGCACGCGGCCTCCCGCAACACGCAGTTCGAGAGCTTCAAGCAGACCGTGATCATCGCCGCCGAGCAGATGGGCTTCACCGTTACTCGCGCTGATGTTGATGTCAAAAAGAGAAAGGACGGTACCGCAGCGAAAGCCGCCGGTCGTAAGAAGAACGCCGAAATCCAGGAAGAGACCGCGTTTGAAGCTTCTCGCATGCGCCGTGCCGGCAAGGTCACTGAGATCGACATGGGCGGTGAGACGAAGACCTTCAAGCAGGAAGTCGCTGCCCGTACGATCGACGCGCTGAATGTTCTTGAGCTCAAAGAGCTGTGCGAGCAGACCTACACTGAAGTGTTCGGCCTGAACGCCGATTTGATTGTGCTCAAAAGAAAGCAGCTGAGTGCAGCCCGCATCGACGCAGCCGACGGTCGCGTGCCGACCCGCTCCAGCATTGCTGCCTACGCCGCCGCTCAGTTCCTGGCACAGGCCGGTTTTGACTTCAAAAAGCCGTTCCAGTCAGTGATCACCAAGGCTTCAGCCGAGGCTGCCTTCGAAGCTCTGGCCAACCCGATCGAACTGGAATCCGGGCACGCGGTCCGCGCCATGGCGCTGGTGAAGCTGGTCTTCAGCTCTGTGGACTTCGGTAAGAAGTACAAGACCCAGATCGTGAAAGAGTGCATCCGCACCCTCGGCTACGACATGGAAGCTCAGGGCCAGGTGGACAAGCAGACTCAGTACGGTGTGACTGCGCTGTACAAGAAGCTAAACAAAGAGCTGGTGAACGTTACTGAGATCGTCGACAAGTACGCGCCGATGATGGTGAGTTTGAACTCCCTGTCGGAGCCGGTGGTGGCCGCCCTGGATCCGGTCTCTAAAGACGAAGAGGCAGAGCTGATTCAAGCTTCACTGATCCGCTTCGAGGAACTCCGGGCATCCGCCTAAGCCCGGGCACGCGCCACGGACGGCGCACTTTCCCCTCAAAACACGGCTCTCATTTTCCTGAAAGGCCTTTCAGTGCAGTAAACCGCACATCGGGAGCGTGAGAGAGCGGTTTGCTGATCATCAGATATCGATGACGATCGGCGGGTTTGTCGGCTTGTACCTCTCTGTGCACGTGCTCGCATTCACGTAAACGACTCCGCCTTTCTCCAGGATTCCGTAGCCCTCATGGATATGGCCGAAGACGTGGGCTTTCAGGGACTTCAGAAAGGGAATGCGGGCCTCGACGGACAGACAGCCGACATGCAGGTCATCTTCCGGCACGTAGTCCATGACCCCCCGGGGTGGGCCGTGAGTGATCAGGACATCGGTGTCCGCCGGTACCAGCCTCATCTTTTCAGCCGCCAGTGCCGGGTCGGCGTTGTACGCCATATCCCGAAACCTGGGAGTCCAGGGGCTGCCATGGAACTTCACTCCATCAATGACGGTGCTTTCGTCTTCGAGGTAGATGACTTCGCAGCGCTCGCAGTGCTCCCGCATCCAGGCGCTGTAGTCTTCAAAGCAAAAATCATGGTTTCCAGCGATCAGAATCTTGTGGCGGTGGGGCAGCTGACTGAGCCACTCGACGGCTTCAAAGCCGGCCGGGATCCGACCGCTCCCGGTGAGATCGCCGGCGTGGATCAGCACATCGCCATGAGGGATTCCTTCAATCTGATCGTGCAAGCTGTGGGTGTCAGAAATGCAGACGATTCGCATGAAAGCGGCTCACTTTCTCTTGTCTACCCACACCTGGATCATCTCCTTAAGATCGTCTTCGGGAATCTTATCGAGAAAATCCTTGGCGCTTGCGTGATCAAAAAAAACCGGGCTGAGCTCGAAGCCGCCGTCAGGAGTGATGACCAGGCGTCCGGAGTCCAGGGCATCCAGCAGCGCAGAGTTAAACAGAGTCTGGTGGCGATTGCTCCAGCTGATCGACAGTCTTTGTGTGTGCGTCATGATTACCTCTGTGCACTATTATATAGAAGACAGATTAAACGAAGGGCAGGGCATGAGCGACATCCTCGATTCACTAAAGAAAGACTACGACGCACTGAAGAAGTCGGGCATCAAGTTTGATCCTAAGCTCGAGCAGCTCCTGAAATCGAAAGACAAAGCGCCGCAAAGAATTGTTGAGCCCAAAAAAAGAAAACCCCCGAAGACCGGGGGCTAAGCTTACTCAAGGAGAAAAACAGCACGACATAGATAGGAAATAAACATTGTGGGATGCTTTCCGACTCTATACCTCCAGTGTACCACATATAGTGATGCAGTCAATTAATGGCACACTAATTATCGAGAAAATAAATGTACCTCGAAACTCCGCACTGCTTTTTGTAATCAAAAGATCTTTGCGCACAACCCATCTTTATTGCACACAAAATAATAAGTTAGAGCCGAAATCGAGATTTTCGGACCCCATAGGGACCCCCGGGGGAATCTGAAGCTTTTTGGTCTCAACAAAATGATTGTTCGGCAGGCATAAAAAAAGACCCAGGCATTGCTGCGAGGGTCTTTTTAAATCTTTGATCTTGGTAGCAAAACAACGCTATCAGCTTTGGAGATCAAAGATCGGAAAAGATGGTAGCAAGGGGCGGAGTCGAACCGCCGACCCCAGCATTATGAGTGCTGTGCTCTAACCAACTGAGCTACCTTGCCATTTCGTTCCGGGCTTCGCCCCAAACGAGGCGCGTATTTTCAGTATTTGGGCTCAGCCTGTCAAGGCTTGGAGGCCAATTTTTCCGGAAAACTTACACGTTGAAGCGGAAGTGGATGACGTCGCCGTCCTGGACGATGTAGTCCTTGCCTTCCAGGCGCCATTTGCCGGCATCCTTGGCGCCGGCTTCGCCGTTGTATTGCACGTAGTCATCGTAGCTGACGATCTCGGCACGGATGAAGCCGCGCTCGAAGTCGGTGTGGATCACACCCGCCGCCTGGGGCGCGGTGGCGCCGATGCGCACGGTCCAGGCCCGCACTTCCTTCGGGCCGGCGGTGAAGTAGGTCTGCAGGCCGAGCAGGCCGTAGCCGGCGCGGATGACCCGGTCCAGGCCGGGCTCTTCCATGCCCATCTCGTCGAGGAACATGGATTTCTCTTCGTCTTCCAGTTCGGAAATCTCGGCTTCCAGCTTGTTGCAGATGGGCACCACCACCGCGTTCTCGGAGGCGGCGATTTCCCTCACCGTGTCCAGGTGCGGGTTGTTCTCGAAGCCGTCCTCGTTGACGTTGGCGATGTACATGGTCGGCTTCACGGTCAGCAGGCACAGCTCGCGGATCAGGGCCATCTGGTCCTTGTCCAGGTTCATGCTGCGCACCGGCTTGCCTTCGTTCAGCACTGGCAGCAGTTTCTCGAACATCTCGAGCTGGGCCTTGGCTTCCTTGTCGCCGCTCTTGGCCACGCGCTGCACGCGCTTGATGGCTTTCTCCACGGTGTCCAGGTCGGCCAGGGCCAGTTCGGTATTGATCACGTCGATGTCGGAGGCCGGGTCGACCTTGTTGGCGACGTGGATCACGTTGCCGTCTTCAAAGCAGCGCACCACGTGGGCGATGGCGTCGGTCTGGCGGATGTTGGCCAGGAACTGGTTGCCCAGGCCTTCGCCCTTGGACGCGCCGGCCACCAGACCGGCGATGTCCACGAATTCCATGGTGGTGGGCAGCACCCGCTCCGGTTTGACGATTTCGGCCAGCTTGGTCAGGCGAGGGTCCGGCATGGCCACCACGCCCGCGTTCGGCTCGATGGTGCAGAACGGGAAGTTTTCCGCGCCGATGCCGGATTTGGTCAGTGCGTTAAACAGGGTGGATTTGCCGACGTTGGGAAGGCCGACGATGCCGCAGTTAAATCCCATGGAATGCCTCTGCTGGTACTGAAAAAATGTGGCCGGATTATACCGGTGTCTGGCGGTCCGTGCGAGTAAGGGGAAATGCCCGCTCAGGGCGTGGGCTTGAAGCTGTGCAGGCGGTTCATCGCCGCCGCGAGCTTGCCGCCCGCTGCGTCTGGCAGTACCCGCATCACCTCGTCGAACACGGCGTTGAGCTCTTCGGTTTCCTGCTTACCCAGTCGGCCGAGCACGAAGCCGGTGACCTTGCGGCTGTCGCCCGGATGGCCGATGCCGAGGCGCAAGCGCTGAAAATCCTTGGTGCCGAGATGGACGATGGTGTCGCGCAGGCCGTTGTGGCCGCCGTGGCCGCCGCCTTTCTTCAGCTTGGCCGTGCCCGGGGGCAGGTCGAGCTCGTCGTGGGCAACCAGAATCTGTTCGGGAGCGATCTTGAAGAAATCCGCCAGGGCCTTGATGGCCAGACCACTGCGGTTCATGAACGTGGAAGGGTTCAGTAGGTGCAGGTCCAGGCCCTGCCAGTGAATGCGGGCGTACAGCCCGTGGTACTTCTTCTCGGGACGGAGCGTCTGGCCCGCATGGCGGGCCAGCGCTTCGACGAACAGGGCGCCGGCGTTGTGGCGGGTATTCTCGTAGTCAGAGCCTGGGTTGCCCAGACCGACCACCATGACAATATCCTGTGCCATTCGCCGTTGCCCCCGGAGTGTTTACTCCTTCTCTTCGCCGTTTTCTTCGCCTTCTTCACCTTCTTCCGCGTCGTCGACCTTGGCGCCGCGCGGCTTGTGAATGGCGACAACCGGCAGGTCGTGGTCTTCACCCTGCTGCAGGGCAGCAACGCGAACGCCTTCCGGCAGTTTCAGGTCGCTCAGGTGAACCACCTGGTCCATTTCAACCGGAGTCATGTCGACTTCGATGAACTCAGGCAGGTTCTGCGGCAGACAGATGACTTCCACTTCGTTGACCTGGTGGTTAGCCACACCGCCGTGCAGTTTGATAGCCGGTGCAGATTCTTCGTTGATGAAGTGCAGCGGTACGTTCACGTGGATCTCGTGGTCCTTGTCCACACGCAAGAAGTCGGCGTGGGTCAGGATGGGCTTGTACGGGTGACGCTGCAGATCCTTCAGGATCACGCTTTCTTTCTTGCCGCCCAGCTCAACGGTCAGGATGTGGGAGAAGAAAGCTTCGTTTTCCAGAGCCTTTTTCAGCTCGTTGTGCCAGATGGCGATCGGAGTAGCTTCCTTGTTGCCACCGTAGATGATGGCAGGAATCTTCCGCTCCTCGCGACGCAGGCGGCGGCTCGCACCTCTCCCCTGATCGTCACGAGGAAATGCTTCAATTACAAAATCCTGAGACATGGTATTAACCTCGCTCGTCACCTGAAGGGCCCGCGACCAGGCGCTGCATCAGGTGATGTTTCTGAAAAGCCGGAATTTTTTTCCGACTGACTAAAAGAGTCGGGAGCCTGATTAGGCTCCCGACCCGGTAACTGCTTGTTTTGCCTGTTGGAAATGGCGTTAAATCCGCTTAGGCATTCTCGAACATGGCGCTGATCGATTCCTCGTTGCTGACGCGGCGAATCGATTCGGCCATCAGGCCGGCCATACTGAGGACGCGGATTCTATCACAATTTTTCGCTTTGTCACCCAGCGGAATGGTGTCGCACACCACAAGCTCGTCAAGGTCCGACGCGTTGATGTTATCAATGGCCGGGCCGGACAGAACCGGGTGGGTGATGTAGGCAACCACGCGGGCGGCGCCATGCTCTTTCAGGGCATTGGCGGCCTTGCACAGGGTGCCGGCGGTGTCGATGATGTCGTCGACCAGGATGCAGGTCTTGTCTTTGACGTCACCGATGATGTGCATGACCTGGGACACGTTCGCCTTCGGGCGACGCTTGTCGATGATGGCCAGGTCGGCGTCGTCCAGTTTCTTGGCGACGGCGCGGGCTCGTACCACGCCACCCACGTCGGGCGACACCACAATAAAGTTCTCGAAGCGCTGCTTCTCAATGTCTTCCAGCATCACCGGGGTGGCGTAGATGTTGTCCACCGGGATGTCGAAGAAGCCCTGAATCTGGTCGGCGTGCAGGTCAACGGTCAGCACGCGGTCCACGCCGATGCTGGAAATCATGTCAGCCACGACCTTGGCGCTGATGGCGACCCGGGTTGAGCGCACCCGGCGATCCTGGCGTGCGTACCCGTAATAGGGGATAACGGCGGTTACTCGTGTTGCGGACGCGCGGCGCAGCGCATCGGCCATCACGATCAGTTCCATCAGGTTATCGTTGGTCGGGTAGCAGGTCGGCTGGATGATGAACACATCGTGCCCGCGGACGTTCTCGTTGATCTCAACGGTCGTCTCGCCGTCGCTGAAACGGCCAACGGTGGCCTGTCCCATCGGGATGTGGAGTTTCTGGGCGATGGCTTTGGCAAGGTCGGGATTGGCGTTGCCAGCAAAAATCATCAGTTTGGACACGACGGCATCCTTCTCAATATCGGCGTTTGAGTCTGAAGAAACGGGAGAAAGGTGGCTGGGGTGGCAGGATTCGAACCTGCGCATGACGGGATCAAAACCCGTTGCCTTACCACTTGGCGACACCCCAGTATCGTGCTTCTTTGGCATCATTTCAGCTCAGTCAGCTTTTTATGTAGAGGTGAATGGTTCACCCCTTTAGCTACGAACCCCGTGATGCCGGAGGGTTTGCTTTCCCAGATAATCCGGGCTGCGGATTCTGTCGGGAAACGTCCAAATATGCAAGCCCCGGTTCCGGTTAATCTTGCAGGTCCGAATTGTGCAAGCCATTCCAGGCTTTGATTAACCTCAGGATACAGTTTGCGAACTACATCCTCACAGTCGTTTCGGTACCTCGAGGCGTCTCCCTCAAAAGCGGGCGCTATTGTGATTCTCGGGGTGTTTCTTGTCAACCCTTCCTCGGAAAAAATCTTTCCGGTGTTGATGTTGCACGCGGGCTTGAGCACCAGGAACCAGTCCTCGGCAGGCTCGACCGGAGTCAGGCGCTCGCCCACGCCTTCGCCGAACGCGGCGTGCCCGCGCACGAACACCGGCACATCGGCGCCCAGGCCCAACCCCAGTTCGGCCAGCTCGTCCTCCGACAGGCCAAGTTGCCACAGGTGGTTCAGGGCCAGCAGGGTGGTGGCGGCGTTGGAGCTGCCGCCACCCAGGCCGCCGCCCATGGGCAGGCGCTTGGTGATGGCAATCCGAACCCCGGGCAGGGGCGCCGGGGATCGGGCCGCCAGTGCCCGCGCGGCCCGAATCACCAGGTTGTCGTCATCGGGTACGTCGGTCATCGATTCGGTCAGGCGGATGTCCGGCTGATCGGGGGTCAAGGTGAAGGTCAGGTCGTCGCCGTAATCGAGGAACTGGAACAGGGTCTGCAGCTCGTGGTAGCCATCGGCGCGGCGACCAACAATGTGCAGGAACAGGTTCAGTTTGGCGGGGGCGGGCAGGGTCAGGCTGCCGGTCACGGCGTCACCTCATGCCGGTCCCATTGGCTGACCACCAGGCGCACCCGTTTGTCGTCCTTCAGCGCGGTGATCCGCGCCGGCAGGCTGGGCTGGTCTGGCAGGAAGGTCTGCCAGCGGTCGTAGCGGATCTCCCAGCCGGCCTGGCGGATGATGGCCAGTTGCTCGCTGGCGTCGAACAGCAGTCGGAAGTCGCCGCCGGGGGCCGGGAGCCCGCGAATCCACCAGATCAGGTTGTCCAGCGGCAGCTGCCAGCCGGTGGCGGCTTGCACCAGCGCTTCCGGGTCGCCCGAACGGTAGGTCTCGCCGTCCGGCAGGGTCAGCTCAATAAAGCCGGGCACACCCTTCAGGGTGGTGCTGCCCATGCCCAGAAAGGATGAGGACAGCGCCAGGTCGTAGGCTTCGCCCTGCTGGATCCAGTGGTTGATGATGGCGGTGCCGCTGTCGGAGGGCTGGCGCACCGCCAGCTTGCCCATCAGGCGCCAGTGGTCGAACTGGCTCAGGCTGCGGGTGCGGGCGGCCCAGTTCGCTGGCGGCTGGTCGGTCATGCCTTCGGGCAGCGGCTCAACCTGAATGGTGGTACAGGCGACGAGCAGGGCGATGAGGGGCAGGGCGAGCCAGAGTCGAAACACTGGAGCCATCAAAGCTCACCGTCGTCGGTCAGTCGCAGGATGGTCTCCCGCAGGATGTCGTGGTCGGCGTCCTGTTCCAGGCCCTTTTTCCAGACGATGCGAGCCTGGTCCTCGGCGCCGCTCATCCACAGGGCCTCGCCGTAGTGGGCGGCCACTTCCGGGTCCGGGTAGGCGGACCAGGCGCGGCCCAGGTAATCCAGCGCCGGCTCCAGCTGCCCTTCCTGGAACAGGACCCAGCCCATGCTGTCGAGAATGGCCGGGTTCTCCGGGTCCAGTGCCAGGGCCCGCTCGATGTAGCCGCGGGCTTCGCGCAGGCGATCGGTACGGGTGGTCAGGATGTAGCCGAGGGCGTTGAGGGCGACGGCGTTGTCCGGATCCTGATTGAGGATGTGCTTGAGGTCCTCCTCGGCACGACCGGGCTGGCTCAGGGTGTCCAGCAACATGGCGCGGGCGTAGCGGATCTGGATGTTGTCCGGGTATTCGTCCAGGGCTTCGGTGGCGGTGGCCAGGGCTGCCTCCTCACGCTCCTGGTCCAGCAGCAGGTTCACCTCCAGCAGCCAGAAATTTTCCGCCTGCTCCGGGTTGCTGTCTTTCAGGGTACGGATGTTGGCCACGGCTTCGTCGAGCCGGTCGGTTTCGGCCAGCAGGGCGCTGGTCCGGGCCAGGGCCGGGAAATAGTAGTTGCCCTGGGTGACGCCCTGATAATAGCCGATGGCCTGGTTGGTGTTGCCGGCCTCGTCCTGGATGCGACCCAGGTAATAGTTGGCCTCGTTCACGTGATGGCCCTGTTCCACCAGGCGGGTCAGTTCCGCCTCGGCCAGATCGGTCTGACCGTTTTCCAGGGCGACCAGGGCGTGGGACAGCCGCAGCCCGGGTGCGTTCGGGTACTGCTGGACCAGTCGGTTGAATTCGTCCTGGGCCGCCTGCAGCTCGCCCTCGCCGATCAGCATGCGGCCATACAGGGTGCCCATGCGCCGATTGGCGGGAAAGCGGCGGGTGTTGGTCATCAGGTAGTCGAGCGCTTCTTTCTCGGCGCCGCCCTCGTACAGCAGGTCGCCCTTGAGAATGATCGCCGGCTGGAAGTTGGGGTTTTTCTCAAGCAGTGGGTCCAGGCGATTCAGGGCCTGGCCGGGATCGCCGATGACTTTCAGCAGCAGGGCGATGCTGTATTCCAGTTCCGGGGAGTCCGGGTGGCGTTCCGAAAGCTCCCTATATAGAAGCAGTAGTTCCTGCTGCTGGTCCGGCGGCAGGTTGCCGGCCATGGCGGCCAGGCTGTCGAAGTCGGCATCGCCACCCTGGTTCATGATTTTTTCCATGTGGCCCAGGGCAACGTCGAGCTGGTTGCGCTTGACCGCCTGGATGGCCGAGACCCGGTGGGCCTGCAGGTTGTCCGGGTCGATCTCAAGCCAGAGTTCGGCCAGCTGATGCTGGGCGTTGTCGCTGTTCAGGGACTGGGCGATGCGCATGGCCCGCTCAATGACGCCTTCGTCCCGGGATTGCTTGGCGGCCTTCAGGTAGTTGACCAGGGTGACGTCGAAGCGGCCGCGTTGCGCCGCAATCTCACCGGAGAGTAATAGATAGAGAACGTCCGGCTCGAAATCCGCGTATTGAATGGTGTCTTCCCGCTTTGGCTCTGCCTTGGCCGGCGCAGGCGCTTCGGTGTCAGAGGCTTCCTGGGGGCCTGAAAAGCTGGCACAGCCGACCAGGGTAAGGCTGGTCAGGCAGGTAACCAAAAACGGTGCAGATTTGTGCATGCAACTTCCCGTGATTCTGTCGACAACGCATCAAAAACAGTCGCCAGCCTGGGCCGCTCTGGCACTGATCAGGCGCTGGCTGGGCATCCGGCGTCGGCCGGTTCCCTATAATGGCACAAGCGTCTGAACTTGCCCAACCTGTCCGCACTTGCCGAAGCGCGCGGCGTTTGGGTGGCAGCGAAGGGCGCTGACCGTTAAAATGGCGGCAATATTCCCCAGTTGGCACAAAGGTTGTTCACCGGATAGATGGCACTGATAACGCTCGGAATCAATCACCGCACGGCTCCCGTGGAGTTGCGTGAACGCGTGGCGTTTACGCCGGAGCGGATGGCGGATGCCTTCGCCGAACTGCGCGTGGCCTCCGGTGCCACCGAAACCGCCATCCTGTCCACCTGCAACCGGACCGAGCTGTACCTGGCCGGCGACGACGACTGCGCCCCGGCGGTACTGCGCTGGCTGGCCGGGTTCCACGAACTGGAAGCGGCGGAGCTGGAGCAGTCCCTGTACGTGCACCGGGATGCCGATGCGGTCCGGCATGTCATGCGGGTGGCCGCGGGCCTCGACTCCATGGTGCTGGGCGAGCCCCAGATCCTGGGCCAGCTCAAGGACGCCTACGCCCTGGCCCGTGAGAACGACGCCAGCGGTTCCTTCCTGTCCCGACTGTTTGAGCATTCCTTCTCGGTGGCCAAGCGGGTGCGCACCCAGACCGCTATAGGTGAGAACCCGGTGTCGGTTGCCTACGCGGCCGTCAGCATGGCGCACCACATCTTCTCCGACATGGCCCGCAACCGGGCCCTGTTGATTGGTGCCGGCAAGACCATCGAGTTGGTGGCCCGGCACCTGGCCGATGCCGGCGTGAAGGATTTCCTGGTTGCCAACCGGACCCTGGAACGGGCCCAAACCCTGGCCAGTGCCCACGGCGGCAAGGGTATCCTGCTGTCGGAGATTCCCGAGCACCTGGCCGACGTCGATATCGTTATTTCCTCCACCGCCAGTCCGCTGCCCATCTTGGGCAAAGGCGCGGTTGAGCGGGCCCTGAAAAAGCGCAAGCACCGGCCCTATTTCATGGTCGATATTGCCGTACCCCGGGACATCGAGCCCGAGGTCTCTTCCCTGGCTGACGTATACCTCTACACCGTGGACGACCTGCGCCAAGTGATTGAAGAAAACATCCGGTCCCGCGAGGGCGCCGCCCGGGAGGCCGAGAATCTGGTGTCTGCCGGTGTGCAGGATTTCCTGAACCAGTTGCGTGCCCTGGACGCCGTGTCCACCCTCAAGCAATTCCGGCAGCGGGCCGAGGTTCTGCGCGATGCGGAAACCGAAAAGGCCCTGCGGACTCTGCGCAACGGCGGCGATCCCGAGACGGTGCTGCGCAGCCTGGCCCGTGGCCTGACCAACAAACTGTTGCACGAACCCTCGGTGCAGGTGCGCAAGGCAACCACCGAGGGTCGGCCCGAGGTCACCGAGTGGTTGCGTGAACTGCACCAGCTGGACGCTCTGCAGGCCGACGAGCCGACCACCCCGGAAAAACTATGAAACCATCGATCCAATCCCGCCTCGAGCAGCTCACCGACCGCTTCGAGGAGGTCAGCGCGCTGCTCAGCGACGCCTCCGTCATAGCCGACCAGAATCAGTTCCGGGACCTGTCCCGGGAGTTCGCCGAAATCGAGCCCATCGTGCATTGCTTCGAAGCCTGGCGCGCGTCCCTGGACGACATCGACGCGGCCAATGAGCTGGCCAACGACAGCGATGCCGACATGCGGGAAATGGCCGCCGACGAGTTGGCCGCGGCCCGGCAGAAAAACGAGGAGCTGGACGAGGAGTTGCAGCGCCTGATGCTGCCCAAGGATCCCAACGACGGCAAAAGCGTGTTCCTGGAGATCCGCGCCGGCACCGGCGGTGACGAGGCCGCCATTTTCGCCGGCGACCTGTTCCGCATGTACAGCCGCTACGCCGAGCGTCGCCGCTGGCAGGTGGAGGTGGTCAGCGAGAGCGAGGGCGAGCACGGTGGTTATAAGGAAGTGATTGCCCGGGTCGTGGGTGACGGCGTTTACGGCGCGCTCAAGTTCGAGTCTGGCGCGCACCGGGTGCAACGGGTGCCGGAAACCGAATCCCAGGGCCGGATCCACACCTCCGCCTGCACCGTGGCGGTCATGCCGGAGGCGGACGAGGCCCAGGCGGTGGAGATCAACAAGTCCGACCTGCGCATCGACACCTTCCGCTCCTCCGGCGCCGGCGGCCAGCACGTCAACAAGACCGATTCCGCCATCCGCATCACCCACCTGCCCACCGGCATCGTGGTGGAGTGCCAGGAGGAACGCTCGCAGCACAAGAACCGCGCCAAGGCCCTGAGTTTCCTGGCGTCGCGTCTGCAGAACGCGGAGCTCGAGCGCCAGCAGAAATCCGTGGCTGAGACCCGCAAGAGCCTGGTGGGCAGCGGCGACCGCTCCGAGCGCATCCGCACCTACAACTTCCCCCAGGGGCGGGTGACCGATCACCGCATCAACCTGACCCTGTACAAGCTGGACGAGGTGGTGTCCGGTGACCTGGACGCCGTGGTCGTGCCGCTGCAGCAGGAGCATCAGGCCGAGCTGCTGGCCTCGCTCGCCGATGACCACTAATCCCGCCGACACCTGCGAACACCTTCTGCGCCAGGCCGCGCAGCGAATTGCCGGCGACAGCCCGAGGCTCGATGCCGAATTGCTGCTGAGTCACGTCACCGGCCTGAGTCGCACCAGCTTCCGGGCCTGGCCCGAACGGGTCCTCGCCCCGGACCAGATTGCCGGGTTTGAGACCCTGGTGGCCAAACGGACCCAGGGCGAGCCGATCGCCTACCTGTTGGGTCACCAGGAGTTCTGGTCCCTGCCGCTTGCCGTCAGTCCGTCGACCCTGATCCCCCGATCCGACACCGAGTGCCTGGTGGAGACCGCCCTGGCGCTGTCGCTGCCGAGGGAGGCCCGGGTGCTGGATCTCGGCACCGGCACCGGCGCCATTGCCCTGGCCCTGGCCAGCGAGCAACCGGATTGGCGGGTCAGTGCCTGCGACTGCGTCGACGACGCCGTGGCCCTGGCCCGACGCAACGCCCGCGCCCTTGGGCTGCCCGTCGAGGTGGCGCAAAGTTCCTGGTTTTCCGGCCTGGCACCGGGAAAATTTGATCTGATCGTGTCCAACCCGCCCTATATTGCCAGTGATGACCATCATCTGGGCGAGGGCGATGTGCGATTTGAGCCCGCCTCGGCTCTGGTGTCGGGCCGGGACGGCCTGGACGACATCCGGCTGATTGTCGAGCAGGCGCCGCAGTGGCTTGCCGAGGGTGGCTGGTTGCTACTCGAGCACGGTTACGACCAGGCCGCGGCGGTGGCCAGTTTGTTGCAGGCCCGCGGCTTTGGCGCGGTGGTAAGTCGGAAAGACTATGGCGACCGGGACCGGATGACGCTCGGTCAGTGGGGTGGGTGCCCGAGTCCATCGGGCCAGAACCCAGGCCAGAAAACAGGAGAGCAAGATGCTCAGTGATGACGAGCTGCTGCGCTACAGCCGCCAGATTCTCATGCCCCGTTTCGATGTCGCCGGCCAGGCTGCCCTGAAGTCGGCCCGGGTGCTGGTGATCGGCGCGGGCGGCCTGGGCTGCCCGGTTGCCCTGTACCTGGGGGCCGCCGGTGTGGGCCAGCTGACCCTGGTGGACGACGATGACATCGAACTGGCCAACCTGCAGCGCCAGATTGGATTTGAACAGTCCGAACTCGGCCAGTCCAAGGCCGAGGCCCTGGCCAACCGGGTCCGACGCCTGAATCCGTTGATTTCGGTAACGGCCCTGAACCAGCGCCTGGACGGCGACGCCCTGACCCGGCAGGTGGAAGAGGCCAGTCTGGTGGTGGACTGCTGCGACAACTTTCATACCCGGTTCGCGGTCAGTAGGGCCTGCGTGGCGTCGAAGGTGCCACTGGTTTCCGGCGCCGCCATCCGCGGCGAGGGCCAGCTCTCGGTGTACGACAGCCGCAATGACCTCAGTCCCTGCTACCACTGCCTGTATCCGGAGCAGGGCAACGAGGACCTGACCTGTTCCGAGGCCGGCGTCATCGCGCCCCTGGTGGGCCTGATCGGCTCGGCCCAGGCCATGGAAGCCATCAAACTCATTTCCGGCGTGGGCGAGCCGCTGGTCGGCCGGCTGCTGATTCTCGACGCCTGGCAGATGGCCTGGCGGGAAATGAAGCTGGCCCGGGACCCGGAATGTCCGGTGTGCGGAACGACCCGAGCCTGATCGCAGTGGACTGGTAGGGCCTTCCAAAACCGTGCGGAGCCATGGATGGCGGAGCCGAGCGTACAGGGATGTATTTACAGCGTGTTTTGGAAGGCCCTACCAGGCCGCTGCTGCACCAAAGTCGGCGTCAGTCCTTCAGCGCCTGAAACTTGGCGATCGCCTCCTTTCGACTCTCCTTCAAATCCACGATGGGCCGTGGATAGCCCCCGGGAATCACGCCGCCTTTGCTCGGGTCGTGAATGCGCTTGGCGTCGAGTTTGGCCAGCTCCGGCACCCAGTGGCGCACGAACTCGCCCTTGGGGTCGAAGCGTTCGCTCTGGGTTACCGGGTTGAACACCCGGAAGTAGGGCGCGGCGTCGGTGCCGGTGGACGCGCTCCACTGCCAGCCGCCGTTGTTGGACGCCAGGTAGCCGTCCACCAGTTTCGACATGAAGTAGGCTTCGCCCAGGCGCCAGTCGATGAACAGGTTCTTGGTCAGGAACATCGCGGTGACCATGCGCAGGCGGTTGTGCATCCAGCCGGTCTCGTTGAGCTGGCGCATGGCGGCATCGACGATGGGAATGCCGGTGCGGCCTTCTTTCCAGGCCTCGAACTGCTCGCCTGGCGGGTTCCAGGCCAGGGACTCGGTTTCCGGTTTGAACGCCCGGTGCATACTGACCCGGGGGTAGTGGTAGAGGATGTTGACGTAAAAATCGCGCCAGGCAATTTCGCTGATCCAGGTGGTCAGACCGTCCTGGTTACCGCCCATGCCCTGGGCCTGTCGGGCGGCCAGCAGGCATTGGCGCCCTGACAGCACGCCGTTCGCCAGGTAGGGGGAGAGCTGGCTGGTGCCATCCAGGGCCGGGAAGTCCCGGTCGTCCTTGTACGCGCCGGCGCGCTCGCTGAGGAACGCCTCCAGTTGGTGGTGGGCGGCGTCTTCGCCGGTCTCCACCAGCGCCGGTGGAGCGTCGCGGAACGCGTCGGGAATCTCATCCAGGCGCGCGGGTTTGACCGGGTCGGCAATGGCCTTGGGAATCGGGAAGGGGGTCGGCTGGGTTTCGTCGACCCAGCTGCGCCAGCGCCGGGAGAAGGGGGTGAAGACCGAGTAGGGCTCGCCCTGCTGGGTCAGGATGTCGCCCACCGGCGCCACCGTCTGGTCCCGGTATTTGCAGGTCTCGATGTCCAGGTCGTCCAGTTTCTGTTTCAGCGCCTTGTCCCGCCGGCGCTCGTTCACCCCGTACTCCTCGTTGAAGTGTACCCGGGCGATGTTCTGGTCCCGGCACAGCTGGGTCAGTGGCTCGAGGCTGTCGTCGAAGCGCCTGGCCTGGAGGAAGGTCATGGGGATGCCCAGCTTCGCCAGGTCCTCGGCCAGGGCATTGGCGTGGGCGATGACAAACTGCACCCGGGCCGGGGACCAGTCGTGTTCCTGCCATTGCTCCGGGGTGACCACGAAGCAGGCGTGAACCGGGTCATCGGCCTTGCAGGCGGCGGTGAGGGCGGCGTTATCGGCGACCCGCAGGTCGTTGCGGAACCAGACGAGCTGTGTCATTGCAAATCCTGTATCCCGTTAGGCGTGTTGGCATAGGGGTAAATACATGCCAGTGTCTCAATAAAATCACAGACTTGGATATTCGCTGAGGTGCCATGATTGGATTATAGTAAGTTCAATCCGCCCCAGTGACTGACAGGAGATGTGTGGCGACTATGGATTCCGAAAGCGCCGGCCGTGACGACGGTGTCTGGGCCTTGCCCTATACCCTGGCTTCGGGCCAGACCCAGTATCACGAGCTTGGTCAGGTCCGGCTGTGGGTCACTCTGCTGGACCAGGAGTGGCAGGTCCGCTCCCAGACCCTGGGCGCCGATACCGATCCGGTCACCTGGAGCCAGAGCATTGGCCATACCCTGCCTTCGGCCGACGTGCAGCTGCAGCGTTTTATCCGCAGTGGCGAATCCGAGACGGTCACCTTCATACCGGCTGTCGCCTCCTTGCCCACCGTTATCCGTCCCTATCACCCGGTCACCATCCCCGCCGGCGGCCGTTGCGTGATCTACGTGGGCACGGTGGTATGGATGAAGGTGTGTGTGGGCGAAAGTCAGTCCGTACTGACGGAGATTCCCTTGGGGACGCCGTCGCTGACTTGGGTCGGTCGCAACACCATGGAGGGGGAGCTGTGTTATTCCTCGTCCAGTTTCGCCCGTCTGGTGCTGGAAGCGGTGCCCAAGCGGCCCTGGCGGGCCGTGACCCCGGTGACCATCGTCAACCGGCGCGAGGAACCGCTGCTGCTGGAGCGGTTCAGTCTGCCGACCCCGCTGCTGTCGCTGCACCTGAACGACCGTGGCCAGTTGTGGACCCCGGGAGTCACTGTGGTGTGCGAGACCGAGATGAATTCTGCCAGCCTGAATGTCGACACCAAGCTGTTGCCGGCGGCGGGCGTCTGTCAGCGCGTGGGTCCGGCCCGGGAAGAAATGGCCCGGGGTCGACTGGTGCGCGCCTTCGATCGCATTTTTGGATAACCCCCGCTAGGGAGTACAAGGTTTGCTTGAACAGATACAGGCCGGCGTCATGTCGGTAGTGACAGACATAGCCTGGGGTACCTGGTTCAGCTCGCTGTTCCTGTTGGTCCTGGGCCTGGTGCTGGGCTCCTTTGCCGGGCGCAGTGCGGCCAAGTTCATGGCCCAGCGCAGTACCCGCCATCACACGGTGATGGTCCGCCGGCTGGTGTTCTACCTGATTGTCCTGTTGTTCGCCATGGCGGCGCTGCGGGAAGCCGGGTTTTCGCTTGAGGTGGTGCTGGGCGCCGCCGGTATCCTGACCGTGGCCATCGGTTTTGCGTCCCAGACCTCGGCGTCGAACATGATCAGCGGGCTGTTCCTGCTGGTGGAGAAACCCTTCGAAATTGGCGATGTGATCGAGGTGGACGCCACCATTGGTGAGGTGATCGGCATCGACATGCTGAGCGTGAAACTGCGAACGCCGGACAACCTGTACGTGCGTATACCCAATGAAACCCTGATCAAGACCCGGGTGGTGAACCGGTCCCGGTTCCCGATCCGCCGACTCGACCTGACCGTGGGTATTGCCTACGCTGAAGATGTGGAGCGGGTCGAGAAGCTGTTGCTGGGTCTGGCTGAGCAGAACCCGGTGTGCCTGGAAGAGCCCAAGCCGTTTGTGTTGGTGACGGCTTTTGGGCCCTCGTCCGTGGACCTGCAGTTCTCTTTCTGGGTGCCCAAGGACAAAGTGCTGGATGGTCGGAGCGGCATCATGGTCGGAATCAAGAAGGCGCTCGATCGCGAAGGCATCGAGATTCCCTTCCCCCATACCAGTATTTATGCCGGAAGCCATTCCGAGCCCTTCCGCGTGCAGTTGCTGGGCCCAGAAACCATTGCCAACAAGGAATCCGTGGATGTCGACCAAGACCGTTGAAGTGATCAAACCCATTGCGCCCAAACCCAACGACAACAAGGCTGGGCTGGGCTGGCGGGAGTGGGTGGCGCTGCCGGACCTCGATATCGGCCGCATCAAGGCCAAGGTGGATACCGGTGCCCGCACCTCCTGCCTGCACACCTTTCGCACCGAGCCCTACACCGAGGACGGTGAGCGCCGGGTCCGGTTCTGGGTGCACCCGATCCAGAACGACATGCATCAGGTGGTGGAGTGCGACGCCCGGGTGCTGGATGAGCGCGAGGTGTCCGACTCCGGCGGCCACAAAGAACTGCGTCTGGTGATTGAGACCACCCTGGTGGTCGGTGACCAGAGCTGGCCCATTGAAATGACCCTGACCAATCGGGACTCCATGCGCTTTCGCATGCTGCTGGGACGCACCGCCATGTCCGGACGTGCCCTTGTCTATCCCGAAGCTTCCTATCTTGCCGGCGAACCGGCCCTAAGGACTGAAACATGAGAATTGCGGTGTTATCCCGTAACAAGAACCTGTACTCCACCCGTCGGCTGGTGGAGGAGGGGCTGAACCGAGGCCACGAGGTGCGGGTCATCGATTGCCTGCACTGTTCCATGAACATTACCTCGGCCAAGCCCCAGATCCATTACCACGAAGAGGTGCTGGAAGAGTACGACGTGGTCATTCCCCGCATCGGCGCCTCGGTCACCTTCTACGGCACCGCGGTATTGCGTCAGTTTGAAATGATGGGGGTGTTTCCCCTGAACGAGTCGGTGGCCATCACCCGGTCCCGGGACAAGCTGCGCTCGCTGCAGCTGCTGGCCCGCAAGGGCGTGGGCATGCCGGTCACCGGCTTTGCCAACAAGCCGGACAACGTCCCGGAGCTGCTGAAGATGGTGGGCGGTGCGCCGGTGGTGATCAAACTGCTGCAGGGCACCCAGGGCATCGGCGTGGTGCTGGCGGAGACCCGCAAGGCTGCCGAGAGTGTGATCGAGGCGTTCATGGGCCTGAAAGCGGACATTCTGGTGCAGGAGTTCATCAAGGAAGCCGGCGGCGCCGATATCCGCTGCTTCGTCATCGGTGACAAGGTGATCGCCGCCATGAAGCGCCAGGGTGCGGAAGGGGAATTTCGCTCCAACCTGCACCGGGGCGGCAGCGCCTCGCTGGTGCGCATCACACCCCAGGAGCGGCGCACCGCTATCGCCGCCGCCAAGGCCATGGGCCTGAACGTGGCCGGCGTGGACCTGCTGCGCTCCAGCCGTGGTCCGCTGGTGATGGAAGTGAACTCCTCGCCGGGCCTGGAAGGCATCGAGAATGCCACCGGCAAGAATATCGCCGGCATGATCATCAACTGGACCGAAAAGAACCAGAAACCCTGGAAAACCCGCACCAAAGGGGGAGGCGGCTGAGATGGCGGCACGGGCTCCCTTTGTTATTGGCGATTACGAGGTTCGCGCCGGCACCCGGCGCACGGTGGAAATCCCCGTGGCCAAGCTGTACACCCACACCCCCCTGCACATTCCGGTGGAGGTGGTGCATGGCCGTCGTGCGGGCCCGGTGCTGATGGTGTGCGGGGCGATCCACGGCGACGAAATCAACGGTGTCGAGATAGTCCGCCGGGTGCTCAAGAACTCCGCCCTGCGGCACCTGCGTGGCACCCTGGTGGCGGTACCGATCGTCAACATCTTCGGTTTTGTCCAGCGGACCCGGTACCTGCCGGACCGGCGCGACCTCAACCGCTGTTTCCCGGGCACCGAGACCGGCTCCCTGGGAGGACGCATCGCCTACCTGCTGCGCTCTCAGATCATGGAGAACGTGTCCCACATCATTGACCTGCACACCGGAGCCATTCATCGCTTCAACCTGCCGCAGATCCGGGCCGAGCTGAAAAACCCGGAAACCACCCGCATGGCCGAGGCCTTTGGTGCACCCATCATCATCAACGCCAGCCTGCGGGAAGGCAGCCTGCGGGCCTACGCCGACTCCCAGGACATTCCGGTCATCACCTTCGAGGGCGGCGAGGCCCTGCGCTTCGACGAGGTGGTGATTTCCAGTGGGGTGAAAGGGGTGGTCCGGGTAATGCGGGCCCTGGAGATGATTCCGGCCAAGAAAGGCCCCATGGCGCCCAAGTCCCGTTCCGAGACCGCCGCCAACTCCCAGTGGGTGCGGACCGACATGGACGGCATCATGCGCCCGGTGGCCAGGCTCGGGCAGCGGGTGCGCAAGGGACAGAAACTGGCGATGGTGGCCGACCCCTTCGGCGAATCCGAGAGCGCGGTGCTATCGCCCTGTTCCGGCATCGTCATCTGCGTGAACAACCTGCCGCTGGTCAACGAGGGCGAGGCGATCTACCACATTGCCCGGTTCGATGAGTTGAGCGAAGCGGAAGCTGCCATGAAGCACTTCCGCAGCAGCTACGAATCTGACCTGGCCGACGATGTCCTGCCGGTGCACCCTTGGGACGAGAACCCAAAATGACCGGAGGCCAGCCATGATCTGGGATCAGACCTTCATCGAGCTGGCGCCGCTGCCCCGGGGCTTCCACCTGGTCACCAACGAGGTGCTGGCCCAGGCGCCGGATCTGAGCCATTGCGAAGTGGGGCTGCTGCACCTGTTCATCCAGCACACCTCGGCGTCGCTGGCGGTCAATGAAAACGCCGACCCGGACGTGCGCGGTGATCTGGAGCGCCACTTCAACGTCATGGTGCCGGAAAATGCGCCTCACTACGCCCACGTGATGGAGGGCCCGGACGACATGCCGGCCCACATCAAAAGCGTGCTGATCGGGCCCTCCCTGACCCTGCCGGTAAGCCACGGCCGCCTGGCCCTCGGTACCTGGCAGGGCATCTATCTGTGCGAGCATCGCGACCACGCCAGCGGCCGTCGGCTGGTGGCGACCCTGCAAGGGCGCTGGTAAGTCCCTGTTTTTGCTTTTCCGCTGGAATTCCCGCTTCCGTCTACACTGAGTGTGAGCTTCCACCCATTGTCTGCAGTGAATGGGTGGGAGTTCACCCATTTTTGAGCGGGAATAGCAGGGCTCTGAACAAAAGGCACTGATTTAAAACAATTTTATTAAGTTGGTCTGCTCCTTGCTCAATGACGGTCATCGGGGTTCACAACTCCGTGACGCATCGAACAATCAAAAACGAAACGGGGAGCATCCTCTATGAAAACTCAAGCCGTGATGGCGGCAGCCTTTGCCTCCACTCTCATCGTTGCCAACCCAGCCTCTGCCCAGGACCGGTCCGACTGGCCGGACAGCTTTACCGTGGGCACCGCCAGCCAGGGTGGCACCTACTTCGCCTATGGCTCCGGTTGGGCCAACTTTGTGGCCGAGAACCTGGGCGTATCCGGCGGTGCCGAAATCACCGGTGGTCCGATGCAGAACATGGCCCTGGTGCACACCGGTGACTTGAAATTCGGCCTGACCACCATGGGCCCGGCCCGGGAATCCATGGAAGGCAAGAGCCCGCTCGCACCCGGCATGGCCATGGACAACGTCTGCGCCATGTTCCCGATGTACGAGACACCCTTCTCGGTGACCGCGCTGTCCAGCTCCGGTATCACCTCGATCGCCGACATTCCCGATGGCGCCACCATTGGCTTCGGCCCGGCCGGTTCCACCTCCGACACCTACTTCCCGCGCATGATGGAAACCCTGGGTGTGAACTTCGAGCGTCGTAACGGCAGCTGGTCGGACCTGGGTGGTCAGCTCCAGGACGGTCTGATCGACGTGGTCGCGTTTGCGGCCGGTATCCCGATTCCGGCGGTGAGCCAGCTGGAAGTGCAGACCGACGTGAACATCATCGGCATGACCGACGCCGAGGCCAAGACCATCACCGACAACTTCCCGGTCTCCGAGTTCATTATTCCGGCCGCGACCTACCAGTCCCTGAACGAGCCGTCCCGCGTGGTCTCCATGTGGAACTTCGCGATGGTGAACTGCGACATGCCGGAGAGCTTCGTGTACGAAATCACCAAGCTCACCATGGAGAACAACGACAAGATGGTCTCCATCCACAAGGCGGCGCGCAACTCGGTGCCGGAGAACTACAGCAAGAACAACGTGCTGCCCTGGCACCCGGGTGCGGCTCGCTGGTTCAACGAGAACGGTTACCCGATCGAAGACAGCATGATCAAACAGTAACCAAGCTAGTGGAAGGGTCGCCCCGGCGGCCCTTCCTGCAGTCGTCGACCCCGCGTCGACACCGCTCTTTCAGTAAGCAGGGCTTATCATGACCACAGAACAATACCCCAAAGACGGCGCCTCCCAATCGGCTGCCGGCACGGTGCCGGAAGACGATCACATGCTGGCCCACGATGTGGACGAGGAGCCGGTTGAGGCCAACCGCCGGCTGTTTCAAGGCGGCCTCCTGAAGTTCGTCACCTTGCTGGCGATCGCCTACTCGGCCTTCCACCTGTACACCCTGAACGTGGCACCGCTGGAGACCTGGTCGTTCCGGATTGTCCACATTGCCGGCGCCCTGGTGCTGGGCTTCATTCTGTTTGCCGGCGCCCGTTTTGTGTCCGCCGAGGAGGGCCCCGCGCGTCATCGCTGGACCACCTGGATTGCCGGAATCGCCATGCTGCCGGCCCTGTACACGCTCTACCAGACCGTCAACTTCTACCTGATGGTGCAGGGCGGCGCGATGCGGATCCCGGTCGAGCTGGAAACCTGGCACTACGGCTGGCCCCTGCTGGCGGCCACCGGCGTGGGTATTGTCATGACCTGGTTTCATCAGCGTGAGCGGTCCCGCTTCAGCCTGCCGGACCTGGTGCTGATCGTCTGCTCCCTGGCCGTGGCCGGCTACTTCCTGGTGGTCTACAACACCGCCATGCGCATGTCGACCGGCACCTCCTTTGCGCCGATCGGTATTTCCTTCGCCGCCATTGCCGGCACCGCCCTGATCATGGAACTGACCCGCCGGGTTGCCGGTATGGCCCTGGTCGTCATTGGCCTGGTGTTCCTGGCCTACGTGTTTGCCGGCCCCTATCTGCCGGGCTTCCTCGGCTATCCGGGCCTGTCGATCCAGCGCTTCTTCAGTCAGGTCTACACCGATGCCGGTATCCTGGGGCCGACCACCGCGGTGTCGTCCACCTACATCATTCTGTTCATCATCTTTGCCGCCTTCCTGCAGGCGTCCAAGGTGGGTGATTACTTCGTCAACTTTGCCTTTGCCGCCGCCGGTCGGTCCCGGGGTGGTCCGGCCAAGGTGTCCATCTTTGCCTCCGGCCTGATGGGCATGATCAACGGCACCAGTGCCGGAAACGTGGTGTCCACCGGCTCCCTGACCATTCCGCTGATGAAGCGGGTGGGCTACAGCAAGAAGTCCGCTGGCGCGGTCGAGGCCGCCGCCTCCACCGGTGGCCAGATCATGCCGCCGATCATGGGCGCCGGCGCCTTCATCATGGCCGAGATCACCGGCATTCCCTACACCGAGATCGCCATCGCCGCGATCATTCCGGCGATCCTGTACTTCGCCTCGGTCTATTTCATGGTCGACTTCGAGGCCAAGAAACTGGGCATGCGCGGTATGCGCGAGGACGAGCTGCCGAACCTGAAGCGCCTGATCAAACAGGCCTATCTGTTCGTGCCCATCGTGATCCTGATCGTGGCGCTGTTCCAGGGCTACTCGGTGATTCGCGCCGGCACCCTGGCGACCGTCTCCGCCGCCGTGGTGAGCTGGATCTCCCCGAACAAGATGGGCATTGCCGCCATCCTCCGGGCCCTGGAAATTGCCTCCTACATGGCGATCCAGATCATCGTGGTCTGTGCCGCGGCCGGGGTGATCGTCGGGGTTATCTCCCTGACCGGTGTGGGCGCGCGCTTCTCGGTGCTGCTGCTTGACGTGGCCGCCACCAGCCATCTGCTGGCACTGGTGTTCGCCATGTTCATCTCGATTCTGTTGGGTATGGGCATGCCGACCACGGCTGCCTATGCGGTGGCCGCCTCGGTGGTGGCGCCGGGTCTGGTGCAGCTGGGCATCGAGCCGCTGACCGCGCACTTCTTCGTGTTCTACTTTGCCGTGGTGTCCGCCATCACGCCGCCGGTGGCACTGGCCTCCTACGCAGCAGCGGGTATCTCCGGAGCCAATGCCATGGAAACCTCGGTGGCCTCGTTCCGCATCGGCATTGCCGCCTTCATCGTGCCGTTCATGTTCTTCTACAACGATGCACTGCTGATGGAAGCGGGCTGGTTTGAAGTCGCGCGGGCACTGATCACCGCCACCTTCGGGGTCTACATCCTGTCGGCGGGCGTGCTGGGCTGGTTCGCCCGGGTGTCGGCACCCTGGCTCACCCGCATCCTGCTGATCGTCGCGGCCGTGCTGATGATCGAGGGTGGTATCTGGACCGACTTCGCCGGCTTCATGCTGGTGGTGGTGGCGTTCCTGATGCAGCGCCAGCGGGCTGGCAAAGTGGCCACGGCCTAAGCGCCGGTCCGGTACGGACGGGACGGCCGCGGCATGGCGGTTGTCCCGTCCGAACCCGGACGCTACTCTAGCGGTTTTTGCAGGAACCGGTCCCTATGCCCCTCCGCATTGGCGCAGTTGCACTTCTTGTCTTGACCCTGGTGCTGTCCTGGACGCTCGGCGGCTGGGTCGGCTACCGCCAGGTGGAGCAGGAGAGTCTGGAGGAGTCGTTTCGCTACCGGCAACTGGTGGCCAACGAGTTGAACCGGTACCTGCCCATTCCCGAACTGATGGCGGAGCACCCGCTGCTGGAGGACGCGCTCCGGCACCCCGGCGACCCGCAGGTCATCCAGCTGGCCAATGAGCAAATGCAGCGCATGGCCACCATCGTGGGCAGTTCCGATGTCTATCTCATGGACCCCACGGGGCTGACCATCGCCGCCAGCAACTACCAGCAGGAAAACAGCTTTATCGGGCGCAACTACTCGTTCCGTCCCTACTTTTCCGACGCCATGGCGACCGGCTCGTCGACCGTCTATTTCGCCCTGGGCATGATGTCCGGCGTGCGTGGACTCTACTTTTCCCACCCGATTCGCAGCAACGATAGCCGCATAGTCGGCGTCATCGCCGTCAAGGTGCTGGTGCACGAGCTGGAATCCCAGTGGCATCGGCCGGCGTCCCTGAGCGAGGCGCAAATGGTGGTGCTCGACGCCGCCGGCATCAGCTTTCTGGCCAGCAAGCCGCAGTGGCTGTATCGGGATTTCGAGTCCGACGACCGCGCCGGCACCGACCCGCAGTCGCGGCTGCGCTACCCGGAGCGGGACCTGGCGCCCATGGACATCCAGCCGCTCGGGCGGCCCTGGGGTCTGTCCCAGCGGTCGGCCAAGATCCGCATCCAGGGCGACGGCCCCAACGGCGACTACCTGAGCGTGCGCACGCCCCTGCCGCGGCTGGACTGGTCGTTGCAGGTGATGGTTAGCACCCGGCCGGTGGTCTGGACCCGCCTGGCGTTTGTGCTCGGGGGCCTGGCGCTGCTGGCGGGCGGCCTGCTGACCTGGCTGTACCTGCGGGAGCGCTATCGCCGGGAGGCTGAGCTGGCACTGCGCGGGGAGCAACTGGAACGCAGTGTGGCGGAGCGCACCGCCGATCTGGAGCGTTCGAACCAGCAGCTGCAGGAGGAAATCCGCGAACGTGAGCGGACCCAGAACGAGTTGCGGGAAACCCAACAGGAGCTGATTCAGGCCGCCAAGCTGGCGGTGCTGGGGCAGATGTCCGCAGGGCTCAATCACGAAATGAACCAACCTCTGACCGCCATCCAGACCTACGCCCGCAACAGCCGGAAGTTCTTGGACAAGGGCGCCACCGAGATGGTCGATGCCAATCTGCAAGAAATTGTCACCCTGTGCGACAAAATGGCGGAGCTGACCCGGCAGTTCAAGGTCTTCGCCCGCAAGTCCGAGGGCCCGCCCTCGGTGGTGGACCTGCGCCAGCCGGTCGACGCCGCCCTGAAAATCATCACCGCCCAGTCCAGCAGCGCCGACATCGACATCGTCTGGCAACGCCCGGAGCAGCCGGTGATGTGTCACGGTGACCTGATTCGCATCGAGCAGGTCATGGTGAACCTGATGGCGAACGCGGTGCAGGCGGTCGAGGGTCGCCCGCAACCGGCGATAAGGATCGAGGTCGAGGACGCCGGTGAGCACTGGCAGTGCCGGGTCCGCGATAACGGATCGGGATTGCCCGGCAACACCGAGCAGATATTCGAACCCTTCTTTACCACCAAGTCCGTCAAGCAGGGCCTGGGCCTGGGCTTGTCCATTTCCCGCCAGATCGTCGATGCCCTGGGCGGACGGCTGACCGGCCACAACCGCACCGACGGCCCGGGTGCCGAGTTTGTGTTAACCCTGAAGAAACGGGAGTCCATGGAATGACAGAACCTTCGGTTATCTTTGTCGATGACGACCCGCACATCCGTCAGGCCATCAGCCAGACCTTTGCCCTCGAGGATCTGCCGGTGGCCTGCTTCGAGGACGCACCGTCGGCGCTCGCGCAGGTGTCGGCGGAGTTTGCCGGTGTCGTACTGTGCGACTACAACATGCCGGGCATGGATGGCCTGGAGTTGCTGGACCGGATCCGCAACCTGGACGATGCCATCCCGGTGGTGATCCTCACCGGTCAGGGCGACATCAGCACCGCGGTGTCTGCCATGCAGCAGGGCGCCTACGATTTCATCGAGAAACCGTTCGATCACGAGGAGCTGATCGAGCTGCTGCGCCACGCCCTGGAAAAGCGCCACCTGGCCCTGGAAAACCGGCGTCTGAAGGCCCAGCTGCGCCACCTGGCCCGGCCGGGGCCCCGCATTCTCGGGGATTCGGCGGGCATGCAGAAGGTGATGGCCACCATTGACCCGGTGCTGGACATCTCCGCCAACATCCTGCTGCACGGCGAGACCGGCTCGGGCAAGGATGCGCTGGCGCGCTACATCCACGAGAACAGCCGCCGCAGCGCCCACAATTTTGTCGCCATCAACTGCGGTGCGGTGCCGGAAAACCTGATCGAAAGCGAGCTGTTCGGGCACGAGGCTGGGGCTTTCACCGGCGCGGAAAAACGGCGCATCGGCAAGATCGAGCACGCCCACCAGGGCACCCTGTTTCTGGATGAGTTGGAGAGCATGCCGATGCCATTGCAGGTGAAGCTGCTGCGGGTGCTGGAGGAACAGAAGGTCGAACGGCTCGGCAGCAATCAGGTGCAGGACGTGGACGTGCGCATCATTGCCGCCACCAAGGCGGACCTGAAGGCCCTGAGCGATGCCGGCGAGTTCCGTTCGGACCTGTATTACCGGCTGAATGTGGTCAATGTTGATATCCCTCCCCTGCGCGAGCGCAAGGAGGACATTCCGCTGCTGTTCCACCACTTCGTGCTGATCGCCGCCGCCCGCTACGATCGCGAGAGCGTGCCCCTGGACGCCAGTCAGGCGGCCCGGCTGATGCAGCACTCCTGGCCGGGCAACGTCCGGGAATTGCGCAACCTGGCCGAACGCTACGTGCTGCTCGGTCCGGCGGCCCTCGATGGCAATGCCCCCGAGGGCGACGCCAACGTCGCCGGTCGCCAGACCCTGACCGAGATGATGGACGGCTTCGAACGCTCGGCCATCGTCAGTGCTCTGAACGCCTGCCACGGCAGCATCAAGGACACCATGGTGCAGCTGGGCATTGCCCGCAAGACCCTCTACGACAAGATGAAAAAGCACGGTCTGGACAAGGCTCAGTTCAAGGACTGAGCCGGGTGCGGGGGCTTTTGGTTACGGACTGTTTCCAAACTCCCCAGGATGTCCAATTATCTTTCCGGTAATGGTTCGGTAACATAGCGCCCATCTGCCTGTCCCGGTGATCCCGGGGCAGTTCCCGCACCCCAAAAAAACCAAAAGTTTTTGCTATGAAAAATCTGACCATACAGACCCGAGTGTTGCTGCTGGCGCTGGTGCCGGTGATTGTGCTGACCGCTTTTCTGACCACCTACAACCTGAACCAGGCCCGCGAGATCGGCGATGGGGCGGTGGCCGGCTTCTCCGCCGACATGGAAGCCAGCAAGCGCCAGGAACTGAAGAACTACCTCGACCTGGCCCGCAGTTCCATCGCCCACCTGTATAACCAGCCGGGCTCGGCCGACGATCCCGAGGTGCGGGAGCAGGCCTACCAGATCCTGCGCCAGCTCCGGTTCAACGATTCCGGCAGCGCCGGCTACATCTTTGCTTACGACACCAGCGGCGTGAACGTCATGCACGGCGTCAAGCCGGCCCTGGAAGGCAAGAACCTGTGGGATTTCCAGGACCCGAACGGCACCTACCTGATCCGCGAGCTGGTGAAGGTCGCCCGCGGCGGCGGTGGGTACGTGCCCTACGGCTGGCAGAACAGCGACACCGGCGAGGTTGCCCCGAAGCTGGGTTACGCCGAGATGCTGCCGAAGTGGGGCATCATGATCGGAACCGGGTTCTGGGTCGACGGCCTGGAGGCCCAGGTCGCCGCTATGGACACCAAGGTCGGTGAATCCCTGAACGATGCGGTGATCGGCTCCATCACCACCTCCCTGATCGCCTTGGCCATCATCGTCGGGCTGGCCCTGGTGGTGGTGCGCAGCATCATTCGCCCGCTGAAATCCGCGGTCTCGGCCATGAACAGCATCGCCAGCGGCGACGGCGACCTGACGCGCCGGCTCGATGTCGACGGCAAGGACGAATTGAGCCAGCTGGCCACCGCGTTCAACAGCTTCGCCGATCAGGTGCACGGGCTGGTGGAGCGGGTGCTGGCTTCGACCCGGACCCTGAACGAGGCCTCCGCCGAACTGAATCAGGTCATGGGCGAAGCCGAGGAGGGCGTTGAGCGCCAGAAGTCCGAGAGCGACCAGGTGGCGACCGCCATGAACGAAATGACCGCGGCCGCCCAGGAAGTGGCCAACAACGCCAGCGAGGCCTCGGATGCGGCGGACCGGGCCAACGGCCAGGTCTGCGATGCCCAGGGTCTGGTGCACCAGACCATCGAGGTGATTGGCGGTCTGTCCGAGCAGGTGGGTGAGGGCGTCAAGGTCATCGAGAAGCTGGGCGCCGACTCCCGCAAGATCGACAACGTGCTCGAGGTGATCCGGGAGATTGCCGACCAGACCAACCTGCTGGCCCTGAACGCCGCCATCGAGGCGGCCCGGGCCGGGGAAGCCGGGCGTGGTTTTGCCGTGGTCGCCGACGAGGTGCGCACCCTGGCCAGCCGGACCCAGCAGAGCACCCAAGAGATCCAGGCCACCATCGAGCGTCTGCAGACCGGTGCCGGCAACGCGGTGACCCTGATCGGTGCCATCAGCGAGCGCAGCGAAGCGACGGTGGTGGAGACCCGCCAGGTCAACGACGCCCTGCAGCGCATCAGCGAGGCGGTGGCCACCATCAACGAGATGAACACCCAAATCGCCAGCGCTGCCGAAGAGCAGACCAGCGTGTCGGAGACCATCAACCAGAACGTGCACGAGATCGTTGCCATCACCGAGCAGACCGCCCAGGGCACGCGCCGGGCGGGCACCGCGACCCAGCGGCTCACGGCCCTGGCCGGGGATATGGCCGAGCAGGTCAGTCGTTATCGGGTCTGAGTTGAAGCGATAAAAAACCGGGGCCCGGCCCCGGTTTTTTTGTGCCTGCCGAACGCCGGCGGTTTAGAGGTTGGCCTCGGCGAACTCGGCCAGCACCGAGCGTGGCACACCCTGGAGGTGGATGTGGGCGCCGTGGCGGAAGCTCTTGAAGCGCTCGGTCATGTAGGTCAGACCGGAGCTGAGCGCGCTCAGGTAGGGGGTGTCGATCTGCGCCAGGTTGCCCAGGCAGATCACCTTGGAGCCGTTGCCGGCCCGGGTAATGATGGTCTTGATCTGGTGCGGGGTCAGGTTCTGGGACTCGTCGATGATGATCAGGCTGTGCTGGAAGCTGCGGCCGCGGATGTAGTTCATCGACTTGAAGTGCAGGGGCACCTTGCTGAGGATGTAGTCGACGCTGGCGGTCATGTTTTCATCGTCCTCGTGCAGGGCTTCGAGGTTGTCGACGATGGCGCCCAGCCAGGGTTCCATCTTCTCGGCCTCGGTGCCGGGCAGGAAGCCGATGTCCTCGTCCAGGCCCTGGGTCGAGCGGGTGGCGATGATGCGCTTGTACAGCTTGCTGGCCACGGTCATCTCGATGCAGGCGGCCAGGGCCAGGATGGTCTTGCCGGAGCCGGCCGAGCCGGTCAGGTTGACCAGGTGCACGTCCGGGTCGAGCAGCAGGTTCAGCGCCAGCGCCTGGTATACGTCGCGCGGAACCAGGCCCCAGACCTCCTCGTTCATCAGGTCGTGCTGGTGCAGGTCGCGGATCACCAACTGATCCTCGGACAGGTCCGAGACCTTGCCAACAAAGCCCTGCTGGTCGATGACGAACTCATTGATGTTGAGCCTGGCCAGCTCGCCCTCGCGCCTGAGGATGTGCTCGGTGATGCCCTCCCGCTGCACGGTCTCCACCTTTTCGATGGTGTCCCAGAACGAATTGGGGAATTCCTTGTAGCCCTTGGGCAGCAGGTCGATGTCGTCCAGCAGCTGGTCGTTGTGATAGTCCTGGGCCTCGACGCCAAAGCCGCGCGCCTTCAGGCGCATGTTGATGTCCTTGCTCACCAGGATGATGTCGCGGCTCTTATGCCGGTTCTGCAGCGCTGCCAGGGTGTTGATGATCTTGTTGTCGTTCAGGTGTTCGGGCAGCGAATGGGAATCGACGTGGTCGGTGCTCATCAGGATCAGCAGTTTGCCCAGCGGCTCGGCTTTCTTGGCCCGCACGATCGGCACGCCTTTCTCAATCTCCTTGGGGCTGGCGTCGCCCAGCAGCTTGTCGATGTTGCGGATGGCCTGACGGCAGTCGGCAGCCACCGCCTGCTTGCCGGATTTGAGGCTATCGAGCTCTTCAAGGACCGTCATCGGGATGATGACATCGTGTTCTTCAAAGTTGAGGAGGGCGTTGGGATCGTGGATCAGGACGTTGGTATCGAGGACGTACATCTTTTTGCGAGCTTGCGGTGCTCTGGGCATAGGTGGCGTTACCTCTCTGATGGCTCAGTCGTTACGGCTGCAGCGCTGCGTAAGTTCCCTGTCTGAAATCAACTTCAGCATATCGTAAGTGGTTATGATGCCGGTAATTTTTGAATCCCTGGTGACGAAGATCCGGTGCAGGTGCTCGCGCATCATGATATCCGCAATGTCGCGCACGGGCGTCTGCTCGTCAACTGATAAAACACTCGGGGTCATTATATCCCGCACCTCCACCGGCACCTTGCCCATTTCCTCGAAAATCGCCATGCGCAGGCGGCGGGCCTCCTGCTGTTCCTCTTGGGTGAGCCGGGCATCGGCGTTGGAGTGGCTGGCGTTCCAGCGAAACTCGGTGATGTCCTTGAGCGTGGCAATGCCGACGATTTCGCCGGTTTCATCGGTGACCGGGCTGCCGGTGATCTCGTTGTCGGTGAGGAAGCGAGCCAGCCGTTCCATGGTCCAGGACTGGGGGACTGCCTTGATGCTGGGGGTCATGATCTCGAACGCGAGAACCGTCATTGCGCGTGGTCTGCCTGCCATAAAGTCCGTTTGCCCAAGCTTAGCCTGTCAGCGCAGGCGCGTCATCCCCTCAGTGGCCAGATTGGCGCACATCCATCAACCGGCCCTCGGGGTCGTACACCAGCTCGAAATCCTGGTACCGGGGCTTGGCCGCCACCTGCTCCAGCGCCTGCAGTGAACGGATGGGGATGTCCACCAGCAGGCTGTTGACCAGCCAGCCGGGCAGGGCGCCGTTGGGGTCGGTGTGCTGGAGCCAGATCATTCGGGTTCTGCTGCCCTCGGGAATGAACCGGTAAAGGGTGTCGGAATGGTCGACCCGGACCCGGGTGTCGAACTCGGCGCGTTGGTTCGGGGTGGCGTTCAGATCCATGATCACCTCGCCAGTGCTGCGGTTGCCCCGGGTCTGGATGCGCAGTACGTAGTCGCGGTCGGTCACCGGCCAGGGCATGTCGTTTACCGAGTAGGCGTAGCGGTCGTGAAAGTCGCCGGTGCCAAAGGCGTAGGATTCGGTGCAGTTGTGCACCCACTCGACGCAGGACTGCGGGTTGATCATCACCGCCATCAGGTTCTCGATGGGCGCGTCGAGCAGGGCCTCGGCCTTGAAGGCCTTGAAGCTGGATTGGTCCTGGTCGATGGTGAACACGCGGATGTTGTCGGCTTCCTTGCGCAGACGCCAGCCCTCGGCGTTCTCCGCCGGCAGATCGGCGCCGGTGCCGGCCGCGCTCGGGCCGGTCAGCAACAGGGCGCACAGGCCGAGGCAAACGGCTGAGGCCCAGCCCGTGAAACGGTGGGCTCCGGTCTTTCTCATGGGGTACACTTCCTTGACGACGGTGGCCGGAGTCTAGCATGCGGTGATGTGGGAGACGGCCACGGAAACAATGGATTGTGAACCAGGTAACTGATGACCATGCGCAAGCTCATTGATGACCAAGGCCGGATCACCCCGGGACGGCTGGACGGACCGGTGGATGAAATCAACTATCTGGATTATGACCTGCGTTCGGTCATGGATCGGTCCCGGTCCCGTCTGGCCCGGCGCTGGCGCTTCAACCAGTTCCAGTTTGTCAGTGCCATGGCGCCCGGCTGGGTCTTCGGCATGGCCCTGGTGGACCTCAAGCTGGTGGCCAATGGCTTCTTTTACCTGTTCGATTTCGAGACCGGGCGCCTGTACGAGCAGTCGTTTCTGCAGCCACTGGCCCGGGGCAGCCAGATCGAGCCCCTGCCGGAGCACGGCATGGCCACCTTCGTGAAAGGCGAGGTGGCACTGAGGATCGTGGCCGGGGCCGGCGGTCGCAATGTGGCGGTGACCGCGCCGGGCGGCATCCGGGTGGATCTGGAGCTGAAAGAGGACGAGGACCCGCTGCGCCTGGTCTGTCCGGCCGGTTACAACGGCTGGGTCTTTACCCGGAAATCGGCGGGCCTGCCGGTGGAAGGCGAGATCCGCTGGGATCACCGGATCTGGCGCTGCGACGCCAGCACCCGCGCCTCGATCGACTGGAGTTGCGGTTTCATGCGCCGGGAAACAGCCTGGAATTGGGCCTGCATGGCCGGCACCCTGGGCGATGGCCGGTCCCTGGGGCTGAACCTGGCCGCCGGCGTCAACGAAACCGGCATGACCGAAAACGCCCTCTGGCTCGATGGCCGTTGCTTGCCCCTGGGGCCGGCGCAGTTTCGTTTCGATCGCTTTCGGCCCGGTGGAGACTGGCAGGTGCGCACCGACGACGGTCGGGTCGAGCTCCGGTTCGAGCCGGCCGGAGTGCGGCGGGAGAAGCTGAATGCCTGGGTGCTGGCGTCCAATTTCCGCCAGTTCATTGGCACCTTCTACGGGCGCGTCATTGACGATGAGGGGCGGGAGATTCCGGTTCAGGGTCTGCGCGGATTGATGGAAGACCATTTCGCGCGCTGGTAGGCCCGGCACGGGCCTACCAGCGGCACCCGGTTATCGCTCGGGCAGGGTGACGTTCAGTTCCAGCACCGAGCAGCTGTCGTTGCGGTCCACTTCCACCTGCACCATGTCGTCGCTGATCTGGACGTACTTGCGAATGACCTCCAGCAATTCCTGCTGCAACTTGGGCAGGTAGTCCGGCTGATCCCGCTGGCCGCGTTCGTGGGCCACAATGATCTGCAGTCGCTCCTTGGCGACGTTCGCGCTGTTGTTCTTCTTGCCTTTGAAATAATCCAGGAAACTCATCCCTTAGCCTCCCTTGAACATCCGTGAGAAGAAACCTTTCTTCTGGGCGGTCATGAACCGGTGTTCCCGGTCCTCACCCAGCAGTCGTGCCACGGCGTCGTCGTAAGCCTGGCCAGCATCGCTGTCCTGTTCCAGGATCACCGGCAGGCCCTGGTTGGAGGCGTTCAGCACCACCTGGCTTTCCGGAATCACTCCCAGCAGCGGGATGGCCAGAATCTCCTCGACGTCCCCCACCGACAGCATTTCGCCTCGCTCCACCCGGCCCGGGTTGTAGCGGGTCAGCAGCAGGTGCTCCTTGACCGGGTCCTGGCCCATCTCGGCGCGCCGGGACTTGCTCTGCAGGATGCCGAGGATGCGATCCGAGTCGCGCACGGAGGAGACTTCCGGATTGGTCACCACCACGGCCTCGTCGGCGTAGTAGAGTGCCATCAGGGCGCCGTGCTCGATGCCGGCCGGGGAATCGCAGACGATGTAGTCGAAGGTTTCCGACAGCTCGTTGATGACCTTCTCGACGCCGTCCTTGGTCAGTGCTTCTTTCTCGCGGGTCTGGGACGCGGGCAGGATGTACAGGGTGTCGACCCGCTTGTCCCGGATCAGGGCCTGGTTCAGGGTCGCTTCGCCCTGGATGACGTTGACGAAGTCGTACACGACCCGTCGCTCGCAGTTCATGATCAGATCGAGGTTGCGCAGACCAACATCGAAGTCGATCACGACGGTCTTGTGGCCGCGTTTGGCCAGGCCGGTGCTGATCGAGGCGCTGGTCGTGGTCTTGCCAACGCCGCCCTTTCCTGAAGTAACGACAATGATTCTAGCCAAGGTTAGATTCCTGTTTCGCGGTGGATTCGTGGTGTCTGCCGACGCGTCGGCTCACGTTGTTGAAGTCCGTGTTGATATCAGGCCTTGTCCAGTGGCGTCACCACCAGCAGGTCGTCCCTGAGCTGGATCTGTACTGCCGTCTTCCAGCCGTTGTCCTGAAGATCTTCGGAGATTTTATAGTGTCCGGCGATGGACACAAGCTCCGCCTCCAGGGATTGGCAGAAAACCCGGGCCGACTCGGCGCCGTGGATGCCCGCCAGGGCGCGCCCGCGCAGGGGGCCGTAGACGTGGATATTGCCGGCGGCGAGCACTTCGGCGCCCGCCTGCACCGGGGCGAGGATGATCAGGTCGCCCTCGGGGGCATAGATCTGCTGGCCGGAACGCACCGGCTGGTTGACCACCCGGGCCGGAACCGGTTCGCCGGCACCGGCGGCTTTGGCGTCCGGTGTGCCGGCGGCGTCCGCGCTGGCCGTGTCGGCCGGTTCCGATTCCGGCGCGTGGGCGCGGTCGCGCTGGCTGTTACCGGGCAGCAGCGCCAGGGCCGCGCCCCGGGCCAGTCGGCGCTGGTCGTCGTTGCCGCCGCGCACACCCACCACATGGATCTGGTGCCGTCGGCAGGTGCCGATGATCTTGAAGAAATCCAGCTCGCTGTCCAGGCCCTCGTATTTCTCCAGGCTGATGATGATCGGGATGTCCTTGAAGAAGCCCGGGGCCTGGCTGATCTTGTCCCGGAGCGTGGCCTCAAAATCGTCCGGGTCGAAGTGATGCAGTTCCAGGGCGGTCATGGACACGCTGGCACTTTTCAGCTGGAAAACCTGTTGCACCCCGGAGGTGGTGGAGTCGGTCATGAATGGGTCTCTTCCTTGGTGTTGGCCGCGGGCCGAGGGCGCAGTGGGGCGCTGTCGAAGCGGATGCCGGACCAGCCGGTGGCCATGAACTGACGGATGTTGCCGTGGCTGTCGCCGGCCGGCTCGTCCTGGACCTGACGGTAATGCTCGGCGAACAGGTTCAGGGTCTCTGTTTCCGACAGGTTGCAGTGCTGGCCCAGTGCGAACACCCGGCAGGAGCCGGCATTCTCGCCGGGGCCGTTGTACAGACCGCCGTTGTGGAAACCGGCCGGCTGGTATTCGAAATGCTCGGCAATCAGCGCCAGGGTGTCGTCAAAGCGGGCATGGCCGGCGGTAACCGAGGCCAGGTGAATCCGAACCGCTTCCTTCACATGCATCACTTGTGTTCCTGCTTGGGGCCGGTCTGATAGAGGCTCTTCCATTCCTCGTAGGGCATGCCGTAGATGATCTCGCGGGCATCCGGATCGGACAGTTCGATGCCGCGGGCGTCGGCTTCGGCCCGGTACCACTTCGACAGGCAGTTGCGGCAGAAGCCGGCCAGGTTCATCAGGTCGATGTTCTGCACCTCGGTGTGATCACGCAGGTGCTGCACAAGGCGCCGGAAGGCGGCGGCTTCGATTTCGGTTTGCTGGTTTTTGGGAATGGGGTTGGTCATGGCGCCTCACAATGCGTCAACGGGTGAACGGTAGGGTTCCTGACATTCTCAGCATGATAGCTTAAGATACAAGGCTGTATAAATGTACAGAATGTTGACGCGAGCCCTTTGCCCATGCCTCAGCGCAAGATCATCCACGTGGACTGCGACTGCTTTTACGCCGCGGTGGAAATGCGGGACGATCCCAGCCTGCGCGAGGTACCGCTGGCGGTCGGGGGCGCCGGCGGGCGCGGGGTGGTGACCACCTGCAATTACAAGGCGCGGGCGTTTGGGGTGCGCTCGGCCATGCCCGGCAGCGAGGCGCGGCGGCTCTGCCCGGGGCTGGTGACCGTGCCCACGGACATGGCGCGCTACCAGGCCGCCTCCAAGCAGGTGATGGCGATCTTGCGGGAACTGACCGATCTGGTCGAACCCCTGTCCCTGGACGAAGCCTTCCTGGACGTGTCTGAAATCACCGACCACAAGGGCAGTGCCACCCTGATGGCGCGCTACCTGCGGGAGCGCATCCGCAAGGAGGTGGGGATCACCGTGTCCGCCGGCGTGGCCCCGAACAAGTTCCTGGCCAAGATTGCCAGTGACTGGCAAAAACCCGACGGCCTGTTCGTCATCCGGCCGGAGGATGTCGACCGCTTTGTCCGGGCCCTGCCGGTGGAAAAGCTGTTCGGCGTGGGCCAGGTGACGGCGGCGAAACTGCATGCGCTCGGGGTCGAGACCTGCGGCGACATCCAGGCGGTGGGGCCGCAGGTCCTGGTCGATCGCTTCGGCAAGCAGGGCTATCGCCTGCATGAAATGGCCTACGGCCGGGACGAGCGACCGGTGGTGGTGTCCCGGATCGCCAAGTCGGTGAGCGTGGAGCGCACCTTTTCCCAGGACCTGCCGGATCGGGCCGCCTGCGAGTCGGTGCTGGCCGCGCTGGTGGCGGACCTGAACCGGCGCCTGGCCCGTAAGGCCCGGCAGAAACCGATCCACAAACTGTTTGTGAAGGTTCGCTACAGCGATTTTTCCACCCACACCCTGGAGCGGGTGCGGGAGCAGGTGAGTGAGCCGGCCGAGACCGATTACCTGCCGCTGTTCCAGGAGCTGGTGGGCGACAAGGACCGGCCGGTGCGGCTACTGGGGTTGGGGGTACGGTTCCGCAACGACGAGGCGCCGGTGACCCAGTTGCGACTGTTCGACTGAAACTACCCCGCCATCAGTCGCTGCATGTCCGCCAGCAGGTAGTGGCTGGCGGCAAAGCCCATCAGACCGCCGATCAACGCACCCGCCGCCACGTCGGTGGGGTAGTGCAGACCCAGCACCACCCGCGAAGCCGCCACGCTCAGCGTGAACGGCAGGATGGCCAGCGCCAACGCCGGCACCGCGACAAACAGCATGGTCTGGAAGCAGACCGCGTGCAAGGTGTGGCCGGACGGGAAGCTGTAGCGGTCCAGGGGCGGTGTGCCGCAGTTGATGGTCGGAAAGGAAATGAACGGTCGCTCACGGATCAGCCACCGTTTCAGCAGCTTGTAGGTGAGGGTGCAGCTCAGCCCGGTCAGGGCCATCAGCAATGCCAGCGCCGGCCCCGGTGGAGGCGCCAGGAACGGCAAGGCCAGGATCAGGGCGTACCAGAACCAGCCATCCCCGAGCCGACTCACCAGCCGAAAGTAACCCAGTACCGAGGGTACCCCGGCGACGCGGTTGATGGCCTGGCAGAAGGCGTATTCACGCTGGTCTGCCTGTTCAAAGAAGCGAGATGCTCTGCTTGTTGATGGCATGGTATTCCGTCCTGGCAGATTGATTGAAAACCAGTTGCTCGAACTGCTCGATTTGCGAGTTCCAGTCCAGCTCAAGGGCGTCCAGGCGGGCCTGGGCCCGAAGGCGATTCAGCAAGGTGGGCTGGTCGGCCAGGCGCAGCGCGCCGTCGACAAACCCCTCGTCCGTGCTCAGTGGCGCCTTCATGCCGTTTTCCTCATGGCGCAGGTGCTCGCTGGCGGCGCCGTCGTCAAACGCCACCACCGCCAGACCGCTGGCCATGGCCTCCAGGACCACGTTGCCAAAGGTGTCGGTCTTGCTGGGGAACAGGAACAGGTCGCCGGAGGCGTAGTGGCGGGCCAGATCCTCGCCCCGCTGGGTGCCACAGAAGATGTAGTCCGGGTGCTTGTCCGCCAGTTGCCGGCGCAGCGGGCCATCGCCCACCAGAATGAATTTGGCCTGAGGGTGCAGGGCGCGAATGCGTTCGTAACAGGCCACGGCCATACGCAGGTTTTTCTCCGGCGCCAGCCGGCCGACGTAGAGCACGGCGCGGTCGTTGGCGGCCAGACCCCAGCGGGCCCGCAACGCCTGGTCGCGCTTGTGCGGTGCGAACCGGCCGCAGTCCACGCCCCGGCTCCAGAGTCCGGTGGGCCTGATGCCCATGGCGGCGGTGGTTTGTGCCATCTTGCGGGTCGGCACCAGGGTGATTGCGGTGCGGTTGTGGAACCAGCGGCCATAGGCGCACAGCAGCCGTTCCAGAATGCCCACGCCGTAATACCGGCTGTAACTGTGGAAGTTGGTGTGGAAACCGGAGCTGACCGGCAGGGCCAGTGCCCGAGCGGCACCGACCGCGGCCACCCCCAGTGGCCCCTGGGTGGCGACGTAGACCGCGTCGGGCCGGTCCTGCTTCCAGAGTTTGCGCAGTTGGCCGCTGCGGGCGAGACCGAAACGCAGGTCGGCGTAGCCGGGCAGGGGCAGACCGGTGACCACGTGTTCGTGGCTGAACAGGGCCCGGCCGGCGCTTTCGACCATGCCCTTGCGCTCGTGGCGCTGGCGCGGACGAATCACCGAGACCCGGTGGCCACGCTGCATCAGCCCCTGGCAAAGGTGTCTGAGTGTATTCGCCACGCCATTGATTTCCGGCGGAAAGGTCTCAGATACAATGGTAATGTGCTGTTGGCGCCGTGTGGCCAGACTGGTATCGGTCACGATGGTTCCTGTGCTTCCCCTGACATGTACCCAGTGTGGAAAGGGGGCGTGACAGTTCTGCGACATTCCCATGACATTCCCTTTACCCGTTCCCGAAACCCGACAGCGGAGAGACTATGGAAACCCGAAAACTTGGACAGACCGACCTGGATGTCAGCCTGATTTGCCTGGGCACCATGACCTGGGGCCAGCAGAACTCCGAGCCGGAGGCGTTCGAGCAGCTGGATTACGCCACCTCGGCCGGGGTGAACTTCATTGACGCGGCCGAGATGTACCCGGTGCCGCCACGGGCGGAAACCCAGGGACTGACGGAAAGCTACCTGGGCAACTGGCTGGCCCGCCGGGGGCGCCGGGACGACCTGGTGATTGCCTCCAAGGTCGCCGGCCCGGGAAATGGCCTCAGTTACCTGCGCAACGGCCCGCGCCTGACCCGGGCCCACATCCGCGAGGCGTGCGAGGCCAGCCTGACACGGCTGCAGACCGACTACATTGATCTCTACCAGGTGCACTGGCCCGACCGGAACGCCAACTTCTTCGGCAAGCTGGGGTATCAGCACAAGCCGGACGAGCAGTTCACGCCCATCGAGGAGACCCTGGGGGCGCTGGCCGAGCTGGTCGAGGAAGGCAAGATCCGCCACGTTGGCCTGTCCAACGAAACGCCCTGGGGCACCATGGAGTACCTCCGGCTGGCCCGCGAACGCGACTGGCCGCGGCCGGTCAGCATCCAGAACCCCTACAACCTGCTCAACCGCTCGTTCGAGGTCGGCATGGCGGAAGTTGCCCATCGGGAGCAGGTGGGGCTGCTGGCCTATTCGCCGCTGGCGTTTGGCATGCTGACGGGCAAGTACCTGGCCGACACTTGGCCGGCGGAGGGGCGGCTCACCCTGTTCGAACGCTTTAGCCGCTACACCAGTGATCGCGGCATGGCGGCGACCCGGGCCTATGTGGAACTGGCCCATGCGCACGGGCTGACGCCAACCCAGCTGGCCCTGGCGTACGTGAACAGCCGGAGTTTCGTCACCAGTAACATCATCGGTGCCACCACCATGACGCAGCTCAAGGAAAACGTCGGTTCGGCCGAGGTGGTCCTGAGTGACGAGGTGCTCGATGCGATCGAGGCGCTGCACGGGGAACACACCTTCCCCTGCCCGTAACTCCCTGATTCCGGGCCTCGCCGCCGGCGAGGTCCGGCTCGGTGTTACACGCTGTAATATTCAGGATTATTTATTGACAAAAAAGCAGGTATTCGCTGACAAAATACTGGCGTAAATGTGTGCAGTTTCACATCTTTCTGGCCTTTAATGATTAGACTTTAGCCTAATGAATCTCTAAGATTGCCAGCTCATTAAAGGTTGTAGAAGTATCATGATTATTCGCCTCTTTGTCGCCCTGCTCGCACTCAATCTGGTCGCTTTTGTTGTCCGCGCCGAAGCCGCTGAGCGCGTATTTGACGATATTGGCGAGGTCGTCACCACCGAGGACATCTACGAGCTGCAGGAGCGCATGTCCGGGGACTTCGACAACGATCCCACGGAGGCGTTCAGCGAACTGGGCTCGCGCCTGCTGACCCTCACCCTGAGCAGGCCCGCTGGCGAGGGCAAGCGCTACGCCTCCGAGCCGGCGCAACCGGACCACGGCATCGCCCTGCTTAACGAAGGTGCCTGCCTGAACCTCAAGTGGAACTTCTGAAGCCGATCCAGCGCTTCCTTCCCGCCGAAAATCCCCGAAAAATCATGATCTGGCGCATTGCCAGGGTCTTTTTGTCGTGTGATCATCGCTCGTTATTAGCAGTCTGATAGACCCATAAGGAGCTTGGTGATGGCGGAGGAGACCGGTCGTCGTTCGAACGATGTGAACGCCTGTGTGGATGAGCTGATCGCCCGGGTTGGCAAGACCATTACCCTGGGCCTGCCCCTGGGCCTGGGTAAGCCCATCCGGTTCGTCAATGCCCTGTATCAGCGCGCCAAGGACGACCCGGAGCTGCAGTTGCACATCGTCACCGCGTTGTCGCTGCTGGCGCCCAAAGGCTCCTCCTCCCTCGAGCGCCGATTCCTGGAGCCCTTTGCCGAACGCCTCTATGGTGCCATCCCGGAGCTGGCTTACGCCCGGGATGTGGTCGGCAATCGGCTGCCGGACAACGTCCGGGTCTCCGAGTTCTTCTTCAAAGCCGGCAACTATCTGAACAACACCTCCCAGCAGCGGCACTACGTCTGCAGCAATTACACCCACGCGGTGCGAGACCTGATGGCCCAGGGGGTGAATGTGGTGGCCCAGATGGTGGCGCCCGGGGACGCCGTTGGCAAACCCGGTATGGTCAGCCTGAGCTGCAATCCCGATCTGACCCTGGACCTGATGCCGCTGCTGCGCGAGCGGCAGGCCCAGGGTACGCCGGTCGCGCTGGTGGCGGAGCTGAATCGCAATTTGCCCTGGCTGGACCGGCACGCGGCCGTTCATGCGTCGGACTTTGATCTGGTGTTCGAGCAGCCCGCGACCGACTATCCGCTGTTTTCGGCGCCGGAAATGGCGATCAGCCCCGAGGACCATCTGATAGGGTTCTACGCCAGCGCCTTGCTGCGCGATGGCGGCACCCTGCAGGTGGGGATCGGCTCGCTGGGCGCGGCGCTGGTGCACAGCACCATCCTCCGGCACCAGCGCAACGGCGACTGGCGTGCGGTTTATGATCAGCTCCGCGTGGGCGAGCGGTTTCCGGTGGTGCGCGAGGAGGGTGGCACGGGGCCATTCGAGCGGGGCCTGTACGGGTGCAGCGAGATGATGGTGGACGGCTTCCTGCATCTGATGCAGGCGGGCATCCTCCGGCGCGAGGTGTTCGACCACGCCGACCTGCAGGTACTGATCAACGCCGGTGAGCTGGATGAGCAGGTGTCCATGGGGTCGCTGGACGTGCTGCGGCGCGCCCGCCTGATCGATTCCCCGCTCCGGGCCCGGGATGTCAGCTGGCTGGTCAGCGTCGGTGTGTTCAAGGAGGCGGTCCAGTTCAAGGGCGGCCGGCTTCTGGTCAATGGCCAGTCGGTGGAGGGGGATCTGGACGATCCCGAGGCCCGCCAGGCCATCGAAGTGCTGGCCCTGGGGCGGCGGCTCAAGGGTGGTGTGGCCATGCACGGTGGCTTCTACGTCGGGCCGGAGCGCTTCTACCAGGCGCTCAGGGAACTGGACGCCGAGCAGCGCCAGCGCATCTGCATGACCAGCGTGAACTTCATCAACCACCTGTACGACCATCGCTACGGCAACCAGCGTCTGAAAGCGGCGCAGCGGGTGCACAGCCGGTTCATCAATTCCGCGATGATGTACACCCTGGGTGGCGCGGCGGTGTCCGATGGCCTGGAAGACGGCCGCGTGGTCAGTGGAGTCGGCGGGCAGTACAACTTTGTCGCCATGGCCCACGAACTGCCCGGGGCCCGTTCCATTCTCTGTCTGCGGGCCACCCGCCACAGCGGCGGGCAAACCCTGTCCAACATCGTTTTCAACTACGCTCACTGCACCATTCCCCGCCACCTGCGGGATATCGTCATTACCGAATACGGCATCGCCGACCTGCGCGGCCAATCGGACGAACAGGTCTACCTGCAGCTGATCCGGATCGCCGACTCCCGGTTCCAGCCGGGCCTGCTGAAGCAGGCGCAGAAGGCCGGCAAGGTCGATCCGGGATTCCGCCTGCCCGAGGATTGGTGCGGCAACACGCCCGAGGCGGTGCGCTCGGTGGTCGCCGGCAGCGGGGAAGAGCAGCTGTTCCCGGCGTTTCCCTTCGGTCGGGATTTCACCGATGAGGAACTGACGTTAGGGAAAGCCCTTAAAACCCTGAAGGCCGCAACGGCGACCCGTCGTGGTAAACTGACGACCCTGTGGCACGCCGTCCGGGCCCGGGACGAGCACGACCGCTATGGGACGTTGCTGGCCCGAATGGGGCTTGAGCGCCCCACCGGGCTGCGGGAGAAGCTGGACCAGCGGCTGCTGATCCACGGCCTGCAACAGATTGATTCGCCAACCGATACAGGAAACTCGAACGCCTGATGGAAGTTTCACAAGCCAGACCCGACGTTTTCACCGTTCACTACGTGCTCAAGAACAAGATCGGCGAGCTCGTAGACACCTCAGAGGGCAGTGAGCCCCTGCACTTTATCTATGGCAGCCCCGACATCATCGAGGGCATCCAGAAAGCGGTGAAGGATCGCAACGTGGGTGACTGCCTGGAAGTCACGGTGCCGCCGGCCATGGCCTACGGCGAGCACAACCCGGAATTGGTGCGCAAGGTGCCCCGCACCCTGTTCGAAGGGGTGGAAAACCTGCAGATCGGGATGAAGTTCCAGACCAATACCGGCGACGAGGCCCAGATCGTCCAGGTGGTGGGTATCGATGGCAACCTGGTGAAGGTGGACGCCAACCACCCCCTGGCCGGCTTCACCCTGTATTTTGACCTGGAGATCGTGGGTCGTCGGGAAGCTACCGAGGACGAGATAGCCCAGGGCCGGCCACTGTTCTGATCGTCTCCGCGGGCGGGGCGTCCAGCTCCCCCGCCTGAATCCGCGTCAGCCCCGCCTGCACGCGTGCCTGCAGCCGGGCCGCCAGTTCACCGGTGCCCAGCGCAGGGTCCCCCGGTTCAGGCGGGTGGAACAGCACATCAATCCGGGCCCTGGGCTGACGCAGCAGGGTGAACAGATGCCGGTGGAAGGCGTCGTCGCCCACAAAGGGGGCGATGGGATCGGGGCGTCCGTCGCGCCGGTAGCTGATGGTGATGGCCTGAACCGGTCGACCGGACTGCTCCGCCGCCGCCAGCAACAGCCCGTGAAAGGGCAGCACCTGCAGACCCTGGCTCGTCGTTCCCTCCGGAAACACCAGTACCGACTCGTCGTCGGCCAGTCGCTCGGCAATGGTTTGCCGGACCCGTCGGGCCCGGCCCCCGCCTCGCTTGATGAACAGCGTGCCCGCCTGCTGCGCCAGCCAGCCAATCAGCGGCCAGTCGCCGACCTCCGCCTTGGACAGGAACAGCATCGGTGCCTGGCTGCCAAGCACCGGGATGTCGGTCCAGCTGATGTGGTTGCTCACGAACAGGACCGGGTCCGGGGAGGGCGTTCCGTGGACCTGGATGTGCAGACCCAGGCACCGGCAGGCCCAGCGAAAGCAGCGTCGGGCCCAGGGGGTGCGATCAATGCTGCGCCGGGTCAGGGTGTCGGTGGCCAGCAGCGTTGCCGCCAGCACGGCGGTGGCGCCCAGGAACAGGGTAAAAGCGGTCAGCCGAAGTGACAGTCGCAGCGGTGCCATGCGGGCCCCTCCATCCGGTTGTCAGGAGGCTTTGCCCAGGAAATGGCGGCTGTAGCGGGCGGCCAGGTTGTTGACCTCCAGCAGAACCAGCAGGTCGGCACACCGGAATTCCGGATCCCAGCACGGCTCGCCGCAAACCCGCGCGCCCAGGCGCATGTACGCTTTTAGCAGCGGGGGCACGTCGACCGGGCGGTCGTCGTCCACCGTGTGGGTCAGGTGTGGCAGTTCCCGCCGCGGGGTCACCCGGATACCGTCGTCGGCCAGGTATTCCCGCTGCAGGTGGCGGGCAATGCGCCAGGCCTTGAGGCCGCCATCGGCCATGCTGATGCTGGCGCAGCCGATCAGGTAATCCACGTTGTGGGCGACCAAATACTCGGCCACCGCGGACCAGAGCAGGCTGATGGTGGCACCATTGCGGTAATCCGGATGCACGCAGGTCCGGCCCAATTCGGCCACAGCGCCCGGCAGTTGGGTCAGCGCCGCCAGGTCGAACTCGCCGGCGGAGTAAAAGCCACCCACGGCGGCGATATCCGCCTGGTGCAGGATGCGGGTGGTGGCGACCAGTTCGCCGCTGTCGCCATCGGTGACAATCAGATGATCACACACGGTGTCGAAGTCGTCGGCATCCAGGCCCGGTACCTTGGCACCCAGGTTGCTGCCGTACTCCTCGGAAAACACCCGGTAGCGCAAACGCTGCGCCGCTTCGATAAGTTCCGGGCGGCGGGTGATGGCGGTCTTGAGACGGCGGGCGCTGCGACGCGGTTTCGCGGTTTGTGCGGTCATGGCGTGATCTCTTATGTTTCCATTTCCCGACAAGCCTATGAAGCCGGTGTGACACGTCCGTGACCGGCGGGTGACGTGTCGATGACAAAACCTGGCCGATTGGGCCAGCCCACGGTGTCCTGTCACCGGCTGTAACCGTGCCCCCGTTCCATGTATATTTCTGAATAGCATGTATAATTGCTGTTACATCAGGTTGCCTGTATGGTCGGGCAGGGTGTGGTACTTACCATTGGAATAACAAAACCAGAGATGGATGGCGTGGAACAGACAAACGAAAGTTGGCGAATTCTCATCGTTGAGGATGACGAACGGCTGGCCGAGCTGACCCGAGAGTACCTGGAGAGTAATGGCCTGAACGTCTCCCTCGAAACCCACGGCGGACCCGCGGTCGAGCGCATCCGCAACGAGCAGCCGGACCTGGTGGTACTTGACCTCATGCTGCCGGGCGAAGACGGTTTGTCGATCTGTCGCCGGGTACGCCCTTTCTACACCGGCCCCATCATCATGCTCACCGCCCGCACCGACGACCTCGATCAGGTGCTGGGCCTGGAAATGGGCGCGGACGACTACATTGGCAAGCCGGTCAAACCCCGGGTGCTGCTTGCCCGCATTCGGGCCATGCTGCGCCGGGTGACCGAAACCGGCCAGGCGGCGGGCGACGAAGCCAGTGGCGAAGAGCCGGTGCGTCTGCAGTTCAACGATCTGGTGGTGGACCGCTCCATGCGGGAAGCCTGGTTGAGCGACGAAAGCATTGACCTGACCAGCGCCGAATTCGACCTGCTCTGGCTGTTGGCCAGCAACGCCGGCCGGGTGCTGAGTCGGGAAGAAATCTTCACCGCGCTGCGCGGCATCGAATACGACGGCCAGGATCGGTCCATCGATGTCCGTGTGTCCCGGATCCGGCCGAAGATCGGCGACGACCCCATCCATCCCCGCCGGATCAAGACCGTTCGCAGTAAAGGCTACCTGTTCGTCAAGGAAGCCTGAGGTTTCAGTCTCCGGAGCCGGTGTGAGCCCCCGCGACCGCACCGGCACTCCGTGCCAGGGTTGCTGACATGCCCTTGATGTTCTTCCTCAAGCTTTATGCCCGCTTTGCCGGCCTGACCGCCCTGGTGGTGATTCTCTGTGTCGCGCTGTTCGTCGGGGTCAACGCCGTCCGTGCCCAGTTTTGGCAAGAGCGCTTTCCCGAACCGTTGATGCGATGGTTGCAGTCCGATCCGGCCCCCGCCCAGCGTTACCACTGGCTGACCACGCTGTACGACTTCCGGGTGTCGGGGCCGGAGCAGCTGGGCCTGTCGCCGGTCACCCGTGAGCGCCTGGGCTACGATCAGGTGGTGGCGGAGAAAAGTACCCTGGGGCACCGGGTGCTGGTGGCCGCTGCAGATGGCCGGGTGCTGCAGCTTCGATTTGATGAGCCCTACCGCGATGTGGCCGAGGCCGTGGCGCTGATCGTGCGCTGGCATCTGGCTGCGGTCAGCGCCGAGGAGCGGCCGGACCTGATTGGCCAGATGACGAAGGCGCTGGACGTGCGGATCCGGCCAGTGGATGACGCCGGCCTGTTGCCCTCGGTGGACGTGCTCGACCGGGTGGTCCAATCGGGGCTGGTGTTCTTCCGCAATGGCCGGGATGAGGCCGGTCACATCCTGATGCAGCTCAACGATGGCGAGCTGTTCCGGGTCGATTTCGCCCCACCGCTCAATCCTTGGGCCTGGCCTGTGGTACTGCTGCTGGTGGTGGTCATCGGTGGGGTGCTGGCGGTGGCCCTGTTCCTGGGGCTGCGCGAGGTGGACAGCAACCTGCGCAAGGTCGAGTCCGTGGCGATCCGCATCGCCCGGGGCGAGATGGGCGCCCGGGTCGAAACCGGCACCGGCACCCTGGTCTCGCGCCTGGCCGCCTCTTTTAATGGCATGGCCGAGCACATCCAGCGCCTGGTGCAGGTGCAGCGGGAGATGATCCACGCGGTGTCCCATGAGCTGCGAACCCCGGTCGCGCGGATCCGCTTTGGCGTCCAGATGCTTGAAGATTGCGACGATCAGGAACGCTTGCGCAAACAGCTCGAGGGCATTGATGGCGACATCCAGGAACTGGACGAGCTGATCGACGAGATCCTGACTTACGCCCGCCTGGAGCAGGGCGGCCCGGTGTTCTCCCTGCAGGAGGCCTCGGTAACCGGTCTGGTCCGGCAGGTGGTGGAAGAGCAGCAGCTGATCCGGCCGCACCTGGAAATTACCGCCGACATCGAGTCGAGCGCCGAGCGCTGGGCCATGGCGGACGTCGAGCCCCGGTACATCCACCGGGCGATCCAGAACCTGGTCGGCAATGCCGGCCGCTACGCCGCCGGCCGGGTGGTGGTGCACTGCCAGATCGATGAGGACAACTGCCGGATCGACGTCGAAGATGATGGCCCCGGGGTGCCGGAAGAGGACTGGGAGAAGGTGTTCACCGCCTTTGCCCGGCTCGACGACAGCCGGACCCGAACCTCCGGTGGCTATGGCCTGGGCCTGTCCATTGTTCGACGCATCCTGTACTGGCATGGCGGTCAGGCCTTTGTCGGCCGCAGCGAGGCGCTCGGTGGCGCCCGCTTCAGTCTGGTCTGGCCCCGGAAGAAGCCCGTTGACGCCATAGTGTGAACCTTGCCTCAGCCTCTCACCAGATGTAACAAACCTGCTACACAACCGCTACGGAAGCCGGGCGGCCTGTGATCGATACTAACAGCCGTAAGGGATGACTTTTGAGGTTGTAGTTCTTACGAACTTTCCTTGTTTCATTCGTCATTTGAGGGCCGGGTTTCCGGCCCTTTTTTTTGCCCCCAGCTCAACACCGCCGCCACCCCGATTGCGTACCTTTCTCGCTGTTTTTTGTACTGTTTACCGTCATGGGCCGGCGCCGGCTGCTAGAATCCGGTAGAAAAACAACCGGAGATCTTCATGACCCGCTATTTGCTTGCCATCGATCAGGGCACCACCAGTTCCCGGGCCATCGTGTTCGACCAGACTGGCTCCAGCGTTGCGACCGATCAGCAGGAGTTTCACCAGTATTTTCCGAAGGACGGCTGGGTGGAGCACGACGCGCAGGAGATCTGGGACAGCACCCTGGCAGTGTGCCGGGGCGCCCTGACCAAGGCCGGGATCGAGGCCTCCGAGCTGTCCGGGATCGGCATCACCAATCAGCGGGAGACCACCGTGATCTGGGACCGGGCAACCGGTCAACCTATTTATCACGCCATTGTCTGGCAGGATCGGCGCACCGCCTCCTGGTGCACCAAGCTCAAGACCGACGGCCACGAGGACACGGTGGTGGACCGGACCGGGCTGCTCATCGACCCCTATTTCTCCGCCACCAAGATTGCCTGGATCCTGGACAGCGTCGACGGCGCCCGGACTCGGGCCGAGGCGGGCGAGCTGGCGTTCGGCACGGTCGACAGCTGGTTGCTGTGGAACCTGACCGGCGGCCAGTCCCATTACACCGACGCCACCAACGCCTCGCGCACGGCACTGTTCAACATTCACACCCAGGAGTGGGACGACGAGCTGCTGCAGCTGTTTCGGGTGCCCCGGCAGCTGCTGCCGGAGGTGCTGGACAGCGCCGACGACTATGGCACCACCGAGGCCGAGTGGCTGGGTGCGCCGGTGGTCATCGCCGGGGTTGCTGGCGACCAGCACGCCGCCCTGATCGGTCAGGCCTGTTTTGAACCGGGCATGGCCAAAAGCACCTACGGCACCGGCTGCTTTCTTATGTTGAACACCGGCGACCGCGCCCTGCGCTCGGAAAACCGGTTGCTGACCACCATGGCCTACCGTTTGAATGGCAAGCCCTGTTACGCCGTGGAGGGCAGCATTTTCGTGGCCGGCGCCGCCATGCAGTGGTTGCGGGACGGACTCAAGCTGATCCGCCACGCGAGCGAGTCCACCGCCCACGCTGAAACGGTCGGGGTGGAAAATCCGGTGTATCTGGTACCGGCGTTTACCGGGTTGGGGGCGCCCCATTGGGACCCACACGCCCGGGGCGCCATCATGGGGCTGACCCGGGACACCGGCATCGCGGAAATCGTGACCGCGGGGCTGCAGTCGGTCTGTTATCAGACCAAGGATCTGGTGCGCGCGATCCAGAACGACGGTGCTCGCCTGGAGTCACTGCGGGTGGACGGCGGCATGGTGGTCAATGGCTGGGTGATGCAATTCCTGGCCGATATCCTGAATGTGACCGTGGACCGGCCCAGGGTGACCGAAACCACGGCGCTCGGTGCGGCCTACCTGGCCGGACTGCAGACCGGGGTGTACGAGAGTCTCGAGCAGATTGGCCGGCTCTGGGAATGCGAGCACCAGTTTCACCCGACCATGAAGCCGGCGCTGCGGGCGTCGCTGTACGCCGGCTGGCTGGACGCGGTCGAGCGCGTGCGCAACGACTGAGTGCCGGTCAGACGGTGCGTTCGAAGGCGATCAGATGGTCGGCTTCGACCCGTACCGGCACGGTTTCCCCCAGATGGAAGTCGAGGTGGCTGCGGAACAGCGCCTCGAACTCGGTGTCTTCCGAGCAGCGGAAGCGGTACAGGGTCGAGGTGCCGGCAAAGGTTTTTTCCACCACCTTGGGCCGCAGTTCGGAGTCGGGGTCGTAGACGATGTCGTCTGGACGGATCAGGACATCGACCAGGGTGCCCGGGCTCCAGTTGTAGGCCCGGTTACCGTGGATGACTCCCAGTTCCGATTCGATGGTGTCCGGGCCCAAGGTCTTGCCCGGCACAAACCCGCCCTGGCCGACGAAGCCAGCAACGAACCGGTTCGACGGCTCGTGGTAGAGGTTGTAGGGCACATCCCACTGCTGGATGTGACCATCCCGCAACACCGCCACCTGATCGCACATGGCGAAGGCTTCCTGCTGGTCGTGAGTCACCAGGATGGCGCTGATGCCCAGGGTCTTGAGGATCTCCCGGACATCCAGGCTGAGGCGACGGCGCAGGTCCGCGTCCAGATTGGAGAACGGCTCGTCGAGCAGGATCAGGGTCGGCTCCGGGGCCAGGGCCCGTGCCAGCGCTACCCGCTGCTGCTGGCCACCGGACAGCTCATGGGGGTAGTTGTCGGCCAGGTCCTGCAGGTGTACCACATTGAGCAGTTCCATGACCTTCTGGCGTTTCTCGGCCCGGGCCATGTTGTGCAGGCCAAAGCCGACGTTGTCGGCGATGGTCAGGTGCGGAAACAGGGCGTAGTCCTGGAACACCATGCCGATCCGGCGTTTCTCCGGCGCCAGGGTCCGGCCCGGTAGGCTGATGGCCTGGGACTGCAGGCGGACTTCGCCGCTGTTGAGCGGCAGGAAGCCGGCCAGGGCGCGGAGGATGGTGCTCTTGCCACAGCCACTCGGACCGAGCAGGCAGCCGATGTCGCCGTGGCTGAGGGCGAAGCTGACGTCCCGGATTACCGAGTCACCACCATAGCCACACGACAGGTTGTTGACCTCCAGCAGCCACTCGCCCTGGGCCTGGGTGTTCTCAGTCATCGGCTCAGTCCAGGCGGTTCAGGATGAGGAATTCCAGCAGGGCCTTCTGGGCGTGCAGCCGGTTTTCGGCCTCGTCCCAGACCACGGAGCCCGGGTGTTCCATCATGTCGACCGAGATTTCCTCGCCCCGGTGTGCGGGCAGGCAGTGCATGAACAGGGCGTCCTTGTCGGCCACCTGCATCAGCGCCGGGTTGATCTGGTAATCGCGGAAGGCCTGCTCGCGGATTTTTTGCTCTTCTTCCTGACCCATGGAAGCCCAGACGTCGGTCACCAGCAGGTGCGCGTTGCGAGCGGCCTCGGCCGGGTCGCGGAACACGGTGACCCGATCGCCGTGGGCCTCGAGTAGATGCTCGGCCGGCTCGTAACCGGCCGGGCAGGCGACGTTCAGGTGGAAGTCGAACTGCGCGGCGGCGTTGATGTAGGAGTGGCACATGTTGTTGCCATCGCCAATCCAGGCCACGGTGGCACCGCGAATGCTGCCCCGATGTTCCCGGTAGGTCTGCATGTCCGCGAGCAACTGGCACGGATGGAAATCGTCGGTCAGGGCGTTGATCACCGGTACCCGGGAGGCGGCCGCAAAGCGTTCGACGGTGTCGTGGGCAAAGGTCCGGATCATCACCGCGTCGACCATGCTGGAAATGACCACGGCCGAGTCTTCAATGGGTTCGCCCCGGCCAAGCTGGGTGTCGCGGGGCGAGAGGAAGAGAGCGGAGCCGCCCAGCTGGGTCATGCCGGCTTCGAACGACACCCGGGTCCGGGTCGAGGACTTCTCAAAGATCATCGCCAGCACACGGTTTTTCAGGGAATCCCTGACCTTGCCTTGGCGCCAGTCGCTGCGCAGTTTGCTGGCGTGGTCTACCAGGCTCTCGAGCTCGGTGGTGGTCAGGTCGTTCAGCGTTAGAAAGTGTCGTGCCGCCATGCAATGGCCCTTATATCAACAAAGCCCGGGGAAAATCGGGTTGGCTAGAAACTGCCGGAAAAAATGGGCCATCAAGTCTAGCCCTTCGTAGCAGGGATGACAACGCTGCCAAGGCGCGAGCCGCGCGGGGTTTGGTGCGGTCTCGGCGGGGCGTGTACAATAGCGGCAAGTGCATTGCCCACTGGCAATTCCGTTTTCCATCAGAGGTGAATGTTCATGGACATCAACGAAACGATCAAAAGCCAGCTCGAAGAAAACCCGATCATCCTGTACATGAAGGGCAGCCCCCAGGCACCCCAGTGCGGATTTTCCGCCAAGACCGTCCAGGCCCTGATGGCCTGCGGTGAGCGCTTTGCCTTCGTCAACATCCTGGACAACCAGGAACTGCGTGAGGCGCTGAAGGTCTACTCCAGCTGGCCGACCTACCCGCAGCTGTACATCAACGGCGAGCTGGTGGGCGGTTGTGACATCGTACTGGAGATGTCCGAGAGCGGTGAGCTGGCCAAGCTGGTCAAGGACGCCGCGAAGCAAGCCGAGGCCTGATCCTGCTTGCTCAGAGTCGGCTCGGGGTGAAGATCAGTTCCACCTCGAACCGGTTCTGGTCCTGGCGGTCTGCCGGCGGCTCCGGATAGGGGCTCGCCGCCAGTGAGGCCCGGTAGGCCGCATCATCAATCCGTTCGATGCCCGTCGACTTCAGTACCCGTGCCCGGGTCAGGGCGCCATTACCCAGCAATTGCAGTTCAATCTCCATCGCGACCTTGTCCGTCAGCTGGCGTATCGCCGGCACTCTCAATCGTTCCAGTTCCTCACTCAGATGCAGTGCCAGTCTGATCAGGTAGGGATCCTGCTCGTCCGGGGTTTCGGTGATCTGCGTGGTTGGTGCCGGTCGTTCGGCCACCTGGGCCGGCGCGCCGCCTCTGCTGGCGGCAGAGTCGGTCGATGCCGGGGCGCTGGCCGTGGGCGGGGCGGCGGGCGTTGTCCGTTCGGCCACCGTCGTTTCGGTCTCTGCACTCCTGCCGTGAGTGCGTGTGGGCGATGCTTCAGCAGATGGGCGTTGTGGTCGTGAACCGGGCGTGGCCGGGGGAATCTCGAACCGGGGATTGCGGCTGTCGGCCGGGGGTGACACGGCTGGGCTAGTGGCCGGGCGGCTTGCCGCCGTTCCGGGCGAGACCAGTTCAACCCGAACCCGGTGGGCGGGGTCGGGTTGCTCCGGCAGTGCCGGCAAGCCGGCAAGCAGCAGGGTGTGCGCGAGCACGGCGGTGGACAGCGCCAGGGCGATCCGGTAACTCGCCGGCAGTTGGGTCAGGCGGCCCGGGGATTCCTGCATCAAGCTCAGGCGGTCTTGCTGCGCAGACTGCCCACCACTGCATCCAGGGCCCGGTCAATCAGCGCACCCTGTTCCAGCAGCGTCAGCCGTCCGCGCCGCATTTCGTGCGCCAGTTCGACCCGGGTCTTCTCGATCACCTTCAGGCCCATGCGGTTGACGAACACAAAGCAGTCCGCCTCCTCGATGATGGCCGACAGCTTGCACCGGAAATTGGCGCCATTGACCAGGCGGAATTCCACCCAGTTGCCGATCTCGATGCCATCGATTTGTGCCACGTACTCGGAGATGGCCGCGTCTTCCAGTTCCTGCTGACGCTCCACCGCGGTCTGGTGCAGGGTCGCCAGGGGCTCCTCTTCCTCCGGCTCGGCCGGAGAGTCCTGGCGCGCCTCGATGGCGGCGTTGGTGCGGAACGCTTCGGCCAGTTCGTGCTTCAGGTGGCCCATCATCTCGTCCAGTCGGGACGAATTGTAGGACACCTCTTCGAGGCCGGCGCGCAGGGATTTCAGCAGGGGCGGCACCACCCGGACCCACTGGTCACGCTCCTCGTCCTCGTGATGGGGGTGCAGGCACCAGACCAGGTCATCGACGACGCGCACGGTTTCCTGCCAGCGATGCTCGAGGTCGTCGCGCAGGTAGGCCAGGAACATGACCCGGCTCCAGCCGTTCATCAGGATGTCGTGAATGGTGTCGGGCAGCCGGTAGCGCGACACTTTCTGCTTCAGCAGGTTGTCGACCGTTTCCTGGGCCTTCTGGGATTTGATCCGGCCCCGCTCCGATTCCCGGGTCCGCTGCTCGACCAGTGACGCCTTCCGGTTTTCCTTCTCCAGGAATTGCTCGAACTCCCGGTTCAGGGTTTCGAACAGGGCGATGTCGCCGTCAAATTCGTTGAGGATTCGTTGCACGATGTTGTGGATCTGGCCGTACAGCTTGTCCTTGGCCTTTTCGTCGCTGGTGCTCCAGCCAATGCCGGCCCGGGCCATGGCGTTGAGCAGGCGGCGGGCCGGGTGGGTGGCCTGGCTGAAGAAGCTCTTGTCCCGGATCACCACCTTCAGGATCGGGATCTGGAGGCGGCTGATCAGCACCTGGACCGGCGCCGACAGGTTGTAGTCGTCGAGGATGAACTCGAACAGCATGGACACCAGGTTGATCAGGTCTTCGTCCATTTCGTTCAGCGCGGGCTTGCGGCCATCGCCGGAGTCCGCCTTGGCCAGCAACTGCTGGACCACGTACCTGAGGTCGATGGTGATTGGCTCGCCGTCGCTGAGGTTGCCGCTGATTGGCCGGGTATCCGGCAGCGGCATGGCGTTGAGCAGGTCGGCCAGCTCCGAGTCGCCGACCACCCGGATGGTGGGGTCCGAGGCGCGGGGCGGGATGCCGGCGTTGGCCCGCTGCAGGGCCAGCATCTGCCGGATCTGTCCGAACACCACGCTGTTGCTGACGTCTTCACTCGGTGGTTGTTGGGAGTCGGTGGCGGCTGTGTCCGAGGCCTGGTCCGGCCCGGTCTTGTGCTGTTTGCCGGCCTTGCCGTGGTAGCGGAAATTGGGAATCACACCGGCCTGAATCAGAATCCGGTTGGCTTCGTCCAGCAGCATGCCCAGGTTGGACACCACGTAGCGATCAAACTGTTTGAGCAGGATCAGACGCTCGCGGATCTGGATTTCCAGGGCTCCGATGGCGTCGGTAAAGGCGTGGCACAGGTGTTCGGGCGCCATCGGATTAACCGGCGACTCCTCGGTGGCCTGGGGGTAGACCTGGCTGAAGCGGGTCTGCAGCTGAAGCAATGGGCCCTGGAAATGGGCCTTGGCCTTGGTGATCATGGCGTTGAGGGCAACCTGTTCTTCCAGGTCTTCATCGCCCACCAGGGACAGTCCGTCGGCGCTGGCCTGCTTGCTCAGCATTTCCTCCTGATTGTGACCAGTATGGGGCGGGTCGGAAAAGAAATCGGTGACCGCCTTTTGGAAATGCCGCTCGACACCCTTGCGCTTGATGCGGATCTCGCGCATGGCCTCGAAGTAGCGGTTCTGCTCATTGTTGCTGCGGGCGTTGTTGGCCAGTTCGAACAGCGAATCGTCCACCGCGTCGAACGCGCCTTGCAGTAAATCACCCAGTCCGGCGACAACGGTGTCACGGATGCGGGTAACCTCCGCAGGGACCGGTTTGCCGTTCGCCGCTTCCCTGTGCTCCCGGAGGTAATGTATGCCGGACTGCTTGTTCATGGCAGACTCCTTTTACGCCTCAACCGGATACATGACCGAGCAAAGATCCTTCTCTGTTTTAGTTATTGGTCAAATTTACCGCATTTTCGGCAAACGATACATGACTAAAAGCAAACCTGAGACCGCCATCAAAGAATCGGGAGTGGGGGACTGGCCCAACACCGCGCACTGTGCGTGCCGACGAATGCCTCATCGTTGTTCTTGTTGTCACATTGGTTAGTTTTGGTGGCGAACCGATGGCGGTCAAGAAAGTGCTTAATATTTGATCTTTCTAAAACCGGCGCCATCATAACCGGCAAGTCTATTTAAACCCGCCGGACTGCGCCCGGGGTGTCCGATCAGTTCATGAGCGAGCGCTTGCGCCGTTTGCGCGGGTGCACGATGGCGGCCTTCACCACGTTGTCCTTGATCTGCAGTACCTCGACCCGATGATCGGCCACCTTGAGGCAGACGTTGGAGTCGGGAATGTTTTCCAGGGTTTCGGTGATCAGCCCGTTCAGGGTCTTGGGCCCGTCCGTCGGCAGTTTCCAGCCCAGGGTCTTGTTGATGGTGCGCACCGGCGCCGTGCCGTCGATGATGAAGGTGCCATCGTCCTGGGGAATGATGTCCGGGCTGGTGGCGGCGTAATCAGTGGTGAAATCCCCCACGATCTCCTCCAGGATGTCTTCGAGCGTGGCCAAGCCCAGGACATCGCCATACTCGTCCACCACCACGCCAAACCGGCGTTTGCCTTTCTGGAAGTTGATCAGCTGGGTGTTCAGGGGGGTGCTCTCGGGAATGAAGTAGGGCTCCTGGCACAGCTGCATGATCATGGCCTTGTTGATCTCTTCCTGCTGCAGCAGCTTGGAGGCGCTGCGCAGGTGCAGAATGCCCTGGATGTTGTTGATGTCGCCCTTGAACACCGGTAACCGGGTATGCTGGCTGCTGCGCAGCTGGCGCAGGATGGTGTCGGTGTCGTCGTCCAGGTCGATGCCCACCACCTCGTTGCGCGGCACCATGATGTCGTTGACCGTGACCTTCTCCAGGTCGAGGATGCTGACCAGCATGTCCTTGTGCTTGGCCGGAATCAGCGCGCCGGCTTCGTTTACCAGGGTGCGCAGTTCCTCGCGGCTCAAGTGGTCGCTGGCGGCCTCGTCGGGAGAGACCCGCAGCAGCTTGAGGATGGCGCCGGTGAGCAGGTTGACCGCCCAGACGATCGGGTAGAGCAGTTTCAGCAGCGGCCCGAGCACGTAGCTGGCGGGGAAGGCAATTTTTTCCGGGAACAGTGCGGCCAGGGTTTTCGGGGTCACCTCGGCGAAAATCAGGATGACCACCGTCAGCAGGATGGTGGCGATGGCAATGCCGGCGTCGCCCCAGATTTCGATGGCGATGACGGTGGCGATGGACGAGGCGAAGATGTTGACGAAGTTGTTGCCGATCAGGATGACGCCAATCAGCTGATCCGTTCTCTGCAACAGGTTCTGGGCCCGTTTGGCGCCCCGGTGACCGGTTTTGGCCAGGTGTTTGAGTCGGTACCGGTTCAGGGACATCATGCCGGTCTCGGAGCTGGAGAAGAAACCGGACAGACAGATGAGGCCGATGAGGAGGACAAACAGCGCGGTGAGCGATGTTTCGTTCAAGAGAGGGATCCTTATATTACCGCCAAGTGGGGAAAATAGGGGTTCGCCGAGCCCGGTGTCAAGTTAGGGCGATGGCCGTCAGGCGCCTTTCTGGAACACCAGCTCCAGCACGAATTTGCTGCCATAGAACGCCAGCATCAGCAGGGCGCAGCCGGCCAGGGTCCAGCGACTGGCGGTCATGCCGCGCCAGCCTTTGGTGTAGCGGCCGATCAACAGGGCCACGAACACCAGCAGGGACAGCAGGGAGAACACGGTCTTGTGCGCCAGATCCTGGGCAAACAGGTCTTCCACGAACAGGGCGCCGGTGACAATTGCCAGCACCAGCATGACCACGCCAGCCCAGACCATTTCGAACAGCAGCGACTCCATGGTTTGCAGCGGTGGCAGGCTGCGAACCAGCAGGCTGTTGTAGTTGTGTTTCAGTTGCCGGTTCTGGCCGTACAGCAGCATTGCCTGGATGGCCGCGAGCGTGAACAAGCTGTAGGCGGTCACCGACAGGGCAATGTGGGACAGCATGCCGTAGCTGTCGTCGGGCACCAGGCGTGACGGGGTGTGGGTCACCAGGGCCAGGATGATGGTCAGGGTGGCCAGCGGGTAGACCCCGAGCAGCAGGTTCTGGACCGGTTTGCGCAGATTCAGGCCCAGCAGCAGGAACACGATGAGCCAGGAAATCAGCATAGAGCTTTTGAAGAAGCCGAAGTCGAAGCCGCCGTCGTGATGGACATTCTGGGCGATAAGCAAACCATGGCTGGTGAGTGCCAGGACGCCAATCAGGTTGGTGATCGCGAGGTTGCTGGTGACGCGACCTCTGACGTGGAGCGCTTGCAGCGCGGTGCCGACACTGTAGAGAAAAAGAGAGGTGACCGCGAGAATCAGCGTTCCCATGACATCCTTATATAGCACTGTTTTTATTGCGAATCGGTGGCGATGTGCACCGATTTGACCGGGCTGGTCGTTTCAGGGCGATAGTCTGGTTATAATGTCGCGATTATGCAACTGGAATCAAGGAGCCGAGCCCGGCTCTGAGGGCCATGCACTCAATTTATCCGGGGTACGGAAGAGCAACATGTTTGAGAACCTCCAAGACCGACTTTCCGGTAGCCTGCGCAAGATTTCCGGTCAGGCGCGGCTAACCGACGACAACATCAAGGATACGCTGCGAGAAGTCCGCAAGGCGCTGCTTGAGGCAGACGTCGCCCTGCCGGTGGTGAAAGGGTTTGTAGAAGGGGTTCGCAAGCGTGCCATCGGCCAGGAAGTGCAGCGCAGCCTGACCCCGGGCCAGGTGTTCGTGAAAGTCGTCCAGCAAGAGCTGGAACGGGTCATGGGCGAGGGCAACGAGTCGCTCAATCTGGCGGTCCAGCCGCCGGCCGTGATCATGATGGCCGGTTTGCAGGGCGCCGGTAAGACCACCACCGTGGCCAAGCTGTCCCGCTTCCTGAAAGAGCGTCAGAAAAAATCGGTGATGGTGGTCAGTGCCGACGTCTATCGCCCGGCGGCCATCCGGCAGCTGGAGACCCTGGCCGGTGAGGTGGGGGTGGAGTTCTTCCCCAGCACCACCGAACAGGATCCGGTCGATATCGCCGAGGGTGCGATCTCCGCCGCCCGCAAGAAACACGTCGACGTGGTCATCCTCGATACCGCCGGTCGCCTGCACATCGATGAGCAGATGATGGGCGAGATCGGCCGTCTGCACAAAGCGGTCAATCCGGTTGAGACCCTGTTCGTGGTCGATGCCATGACCGGTCAGGATGCCGCCAACACCGCCAAGGCCTTCAACGATGCCCTGCCGCTGACCGGTGTGGTGCTGACCAAGACCGACGGTGACGCCCGCGGCGGTGCCGCCCTGTCGGTTCGCCACATTACCGGCAAGCCGATCAAGTTCCTGGGTGTGGGTGAGAAGTCCGACGCCCTGGAGCCCTTCCACCCCGATCGTGTTGCATCCCGCATCCTTGGCATGGGCGATGTGCTGTCGCTGATCGAGGAAGCGGAGCGCAAGCTTGACCAGAAGAAAGCCCAGAAGCTGACCAAGAAGATCAAGAAGGGCAAGAGCTTCGACCTGGAGGATTTCCGGGATCAGCTCCAGCAGATGAAAAACATGGGCGGCATCGGTGGCCTGATGGACAAGCTGCCGGGTATGGGGCAGATGGCCCAGATGGCCCAGCAGCAGGTGAACGACAAGTCCATGGGGCAAATGGAGGCCATCATCTGCTCCATGACCCCGAAAGAGCGTCGTTACCCTGACGTGATCAACAATTCCCGCAAGCGCCGCATCGCCTCCGGTTCCGGTACCCAGATTCAGGACGTGAACCGTCTGCTCAAGCAGCACAAGCAGATGCAGAAAATGATGAAGAAGTTTGGCAAAAAAGGCGGTATGGCCAACATGATGCGTGGCCTGGGTGGCATGATGCCGCCGGGCGGCGGTGGGGGTGGTGTGCCCCCGTTTGGCCGTATGTAAAAAGCCTTACACCGAAAACGGGGAATCAACGAGTTTCCCTGTTTTCATCGGCGCTTTTTTAGCATAGAATAGCGCCCCTTTCGAGTATGGGTCTTCTCGTCAGCTGCCGAACAGTTGGCGTGAATCGTACAAGTTTCGTACAACAGAACAGGATATTGGTTAAATGGTAACAATCCGTTTGGCTCGTGGCGGCTCCAAGAAGCGCCCGTTCTACCATCTGACAGTCACCGACAGCCGCAAATCTCGCGACGGTCGGTTCATTGAGCGCGTTGGTTTCTTCAACCCGATCGCCCGCGGCCAGGAAGAGCGTCTGCGTGTGGATCGTGAGCGTGTTGAATTCTGGCTGGGCCAGGGTGCACAGACCAGCGAGCGCGTTGCACAGCTGCTGAAAGCCGCTGGCTAATAGCGTTCGACCGGGGTTCGTGGCATGACACAGACTTCGCAGGAAACTGTGATCGGCCGGATTACCTCGGTGTTTGGGGTCAAAGGGTGGTTAAAGGTTTATTCCTACACCGACCCCAAGGAAGGAATACTGAGTTACCGGAACTGGACGCTGGATCTGGACGGTCGACGTATTCCCGCCAGGCTTGAAGAGGGTCGCCGCCAAGGGCAGGGGATCGTCGTCAGGCTTAAAGGTGTTGATGACCGAGATGTCGCCCTCACGTACTGCGGTGCTGAGGTCAGAGTCGATACCGATGCGTTGCCGGAACTCCCCGACGGGGAGTTTTACTGGTTTCAGCTCGAAGGCCTGGATGTCTTTACGGTCGAGGGTGAGTGCCTGGGTAAGGTGCATCACCTGATAGAAACGGGTTCCAACGACGTGCTGGTGGTGCAGGCAACGCCTGAATCCATCGATCAGCGCGAACGGCTGATTCCCTACCTGCCGGATCAAGTGGTCCGGGAAGTGGCGTTGGCCGAGTCGCGCATGGTGGTCGACTGGGATCCGGAGTTCTGACGGGTGTGGATTGGCGCAGTCAGTCTGTTCCCGGAGATGTTCAGTGCGGTAACGGACTACGGGATCACAAGTAGGGCGGTTCGGGACGGTCTGTTGACTTTCCAGAGCTGGAATCCCCGTGATTTCACCCACGATCGGCACCGCACGGTCGACGACCGGCCCTACGGTGGCGGGCCCGGGATGCTGATGAAAATCCAGCCTCTTAGGGATGCCATCCATGCGGCCAGAGCGTCGGCACCCGGTAAGGCCTGCGTGGTGTATCTGTCACCCCAGGGAGAAACGCTGAATCAGTCCGTGGTCGAGTCGTTGGCGGCGGAAGAGCGGTTGATCCTGGTGGCGGGGCGTTACGAGGGCGTGGACGAGCGCCTGATTACGGCGGAAGTCGATCGGGAAGTGTCACTGGGCGATTTTGTGCTGTCTGGTGGCGAATTGGCGGCCATGGCTGTCATTGATGCGGTTACGCGCCTCATCCCCGGAGCGCTGGGTCATGCGCAGTCGGCCGAACAGGATTCGTTCGCCGACGGTTTGCTGGATTGTCCGCACTACACCCGGCCCGAGGTTTACGAAGGTCAGGCGGTGCCGGATGTTTTATTGGGCGGTCACCATGATCAGATCCGGCGTTGGCGGCTGAAACAGTCGCTGAGGCGAACCCAGGAACGGCGCCCCGACCTGCTGGAACAGCGGGTGCTTACGGAGGAAGAGCGTCAGTTGCTGGACGAGATTTTGAACGAACCGGGTGCCTCTGAATCATCAGGGCATTAAAAGATTGGGTATCAGGAGCATTACGATGAGCGGCAAGAACAACATCATCAGTCAACTTGAAGCAGAACAGATGACCAAGGAAATCCCTGCCTTTGCGCCGGGTGACACCGTGGTCGTACAGGTTCGCGTCACCGAGGGTAACCGTGAGCGTCTGCAGGCGTTCGAGGGTGTTGTCATCGGCAAGCGTAACCGTGGCATGAACTCCTCCTTCACCGTTCGTAAGATTTCTTACGGTGTGGGCGTAGAGCGTACCTTCCAGACCTTCTCCAAGCTGATCGACGGCATCAGCGTGAAGCGTCGGGGTGACGTGCGTCAGGCCAAGCTGTACTACCTGCGTGACCTGTCTGGTAAGGCAGCTCGCATCAAGGAAAAGCTGGGCTGATCAGCGGCACGCTGAACAGTACGCAGTCAAAAAGGCAGCCTCTGGCTGCTTTTTTTGTGTCTGGCCCATGGGTCGGACGTGCTCAGGCCGGATAGCCCGTAGGAGGAGTCGTGAGACCGGAAGATGAGGCGATCATCACCCGTTTTGCCGATGCCATCTGGCTTGAGGATGGTCTGGGTGAGAAGACCCGGCAGGCCTACCGCAGTGACCTTGCCCGACTGGCGGCCTGGCTGGAAGGCCAGCCCGGACGGCCCTTGCTGATGGCGGCGAACCGGACCCATCTGCTGGCCTGGATGTCCAGCGGCCTGGCGCAGGGGGTCAAGACGTCCACCGCCGCCCGCCGCCTGTCCGGCATGCGCCGGTTCTACCGGTATCTGTTGCGCGAGGGCCTGATCGCCGAAGACCCGACCTTGCGGATCGACAGCCCGCGCCTGCCGCGGCGCCTGCCCGACTCGTTGACCGAGGCTGACGTCGAGGCTCTGTTGGCCGAGCCGGACCCGGAGCTGCCCATCGAGCTCCGGGACAAGGCGATGATGGAAATTCTCTACGGCTGCGGACTTCGGGTCTCGGAGCTGACCGGGCTTCGGGTCGATCAGGTCAACCTGCGTCAGGGCGTGGTACGCATTTCCGGCAAGGGCGACAAAGAGCGCCTGGTGCCGCTGGGCGAGGAGGCGGTGGACTGGCTGCTGCGGTATATGAAAGAGGCCCGGGCCGAGTTGCTCAAGGGGCGTTCCTGCGACGCCCTGTTTCCCGGCAACCGGCCGGCCGCCATGACCCGCCAGACCTTCTGGTACCGCATCAAGCACTACGCCGCCCGGGTTGGCATTCGCAAGCATCTGTCGCCCCACACCCTCCGGCATGCCTTTGCCACCCATCTGCTCAACCACGGTGCGGACTTGCGAGTGGTGCAGATGCTGCTTGGTCACTCCGACCTGTCCACCACCCAGATCTACACCCACGTCGCACGCCAGCGGTTACAGAGTCTTCATCAGGCCCATCATCCCCGTGGCTGAGTTGCCGGATTTTGGTTAAGGTAGCCCGTTGAACTTTTGCGGCCGGCCTGTGTCGCAGTAGCGTATCCATGGCTCGACCCTGTGCGGCCGGGTCCCATGTCATCTGACTGGATTAAAGTATGTCTGCCAGAATGAAGTTGAAGCGAGTGGTCCTTGTGGCCGGCCTGTTGGTCAGCGGCCTGACAGCGGTGCCGGTGCTGGCCGGTGAGGTTGAAGACGCAATCGCCGAGCGCCTGACCAGCGCCGTCCCGGGCCTGAAGGTCCAGTCGGTGCGTGAATCCGAAGCCGAGGGCCTGTACGAGGTCCAGAGCAACAACGGTGACACCATCTACACCACCGCGGACGGCCAGTATCTGCTGACCGGCGATCTGCTCAAGATCACCGAAAACGGCATTGCCAACGTCACCGAGGAGGCTCGAGCCAGCCAGCGGGAACAGACGATGGCGGCGTTCGGTGACGAGGGCGTGATCCGCTTTCCGGCCGAAAACGAGAAAGCGGTGATCAGCGTGTTCACCGACATCGACTGCCCCTACTGCCGGAAACTCCATGACGAGGTGCCCCAGCTTAACGCCTACGGCATCACGGTGAACTACTACGCCTTCCCGCGCTCCGGCCCGGGTACGCCGTCGTTCCAGAAGTACGTGTCGGTATGGTGCTCCGAAGACCCGCAAGCCGCCATGGACGACGCCAAGGCAGGTCGCTCCGTTGCCCAGGCCAGTTGCGACAACCCGGTACTGGAGCAGTATCAGCTCGGCGGCCAGGTTGGTGTTACCGGCACCCCGGCCATCGTGCTGGAAGACGGCAACATGGTGCGCGGCTATGTGCCCGCCAACAACCTTGCCCAGGGTCTCGGCCTGCTCTGATCCCGCCTGCGCTCGTCCCTCTCGACCCCGCCCCGGTGCGGGGTCTTTCACGGATTTTAATCACTGACTGTTCAGGGCTTATTCAAGGCCACCTGAATGGGTATACTATGCGTCCCTAAATGCAATTCATCAGTACCCTTCGGGATCAGAGGTGAGAGTTTGAAAGACGTCAGTGTCGGAATCTGCGGACTGGGAACCGTTGGCGGCGGTACCTTCAATGTTTTGGCCCGCAATGCCAGGCTCATTGCCGGCCGGGCTGGCTGCAACATCCGAATTACCCGGATTGCCAGTCGCCGTCCCCGGACCGACATGGATCTCGGAGAGGTGCCGTTTACCACCGACATTTTTGACGTGGTGAACGATCCAGCCGTGGACATTGTGGTGGAACTGATTGGTGGCTATGAAACCGCGAAAGAGCTGGTGCTGGCTGCGATCCGCAATGGCAAGCACGTGGTGACCGCCAACAAGGCGCTGATCGCGGTGCACGGCAACGAAATCTTCGAGGCGGCCGAGAAGGCGGGCGTCGTGGTTGCCTACGAGGCCGGTGTGGCCGGTGGCATCCCGGTCATGAAGTCGATCCGCGAGGGCATGGCTGCCAACCGCATCGACTGGATTGCCGGGATCATCAACGGCACCGGCAACTACATCCTTACCGAAATGCGCGCCGGCCGCGAATTCTCCGAAGTGCTGAAGGAAGCCCAGGACCTGGGGTACGCCGAGGCCGACCCGACCTTTGACGTGGAAGGCATCGATGCCGCGCACAAGCTGACCATCCTGGCCTCCGCCGGCTTCGGGGTTCCGCTGCAGTTCGAGAAAGGCTTCACCGAAGGCATTTCCAAGATCACCCCGTACGACATTTCCCACGCCGAGCTGCTGGGTTACCGGATCAAGCACCTGGGTATTGCCCGTCGTCGCGACGACGGCATCGAGCTGCGGGTTCATCCGACCCTGGTGCCCCAGAGCCACCTGATTGCCCAGGTCGACGGGGTGCTGAACGCGGTGCTGGTGGACGGCGACGCCGTTGGCCAGACCATGTACTACGGCCCCGGCGCCGGTGACGAGGCCACCGCCTCGGCGGTCATTGCCGACATCGTGGACGTGGCCCGTGCCGTTGCCAGTGGCAGCGCCCAGCGCGTGCCCTACCTGGGCTTCGAGCCGGCCGCGCTGGAGCAGCTGGATGTGCTGCCGATGGAGGACATTCAGTCCGCCTACTACCTGCGCATCACCGCCCTGGACCACCCGGGCGTGCTGGCCAAGATCGCCTCGGTCCTCAGCGAGCATGGCATCAACATCGAGTCCATCATGCAGAAGGAGTCGGAGTTGAAGGACGGTCGCATCCCCGTGATTATCCTGACCCACACGGTCCAGGAGCGGCAGATGAACCGCGCCATCGAGGAGCTGGAAGCCCTGACCGACATCGACGGTCAGGTTGTCCGCATCCGCGCTGAAAACTTTAACTGAAGGTACCCTCGTGAGATATATCAGTACGCGGGGCGAAGCCCCCGCACTGGGCTTTGAAGACGTTCTGCTCACTGGCCTGGCCAGCGATGGCGGTCTGTACGTGCCGGAATCGCTGCCCCATTTCAGCCTGGAGGAGATCCGCAGCTGGCGCGGTCTGTCCTACAGCGAACTGGCCTTCAACGTCATGCACCCGTTCGTGGATGACGCCATTCCGGCCGACGATTTCCGCAAGATGCTGGATGACACCTACTCGGTGTTCAGTCACCAGTCCGTTGCGCCGCTGGTGCAGCTGGATGCCAATGAGTGGGTCATGGAGCTGTTCCGCGGACCCACCCTGGCGTTCAAGGACTTTGCCCTGCAACTGCTGGGACGGCTGCTGGATTACGTGCTGGAAAAGCGCAAGCAGCACGTGGTGATCATGGGGGCCACCTCGGGTGACACCGGCTCGGCGGCCATCGAAGGCTGCCGCCGCTGCGAGCACGTGGACATCTTCATCCTGCACCCCCACGAGCGGGTGTCGGAGGTGCAGCGCCGTCAGATGACCACGGTCAAAGGCGACAACATCCACAACATCGCGGTGCGTGGCAATTTCGACGACTGCCAGCGCATGGTGAAGGAAAGCTTTGGCAATCAGGGCTTCCTGGCTGGCAAGACCCAACTGGCGGCGGTCAACTCGATCAACTGGGCCCGGATCATGGCTCAGATCGTGTACTACTTCCAGGCGTCCCTGGCCCTGGGTGGCCCGGACCGGAGCATGGCGTTCTCGGTTCCGACCGGTAACTTCGGCGACATCTTCGCCGGCTACCTGGCCAAGAAAATGGGCCTGCCCATTTCCCAGCTGGTCATCGCCACCAACCGCAACGACATCCTGCACCGGTTCATGAGCGGCAATAAGTACGAGCAGCACCAGCTCGAGCATACCCTGTCGCCGAGCATGGACATCATGGTGTCCAGCAACTTCGAGCGCCTGCTGTTCGATCTGCACGGCCGAGACGGACAGGCGGTCAAGACCCTGCTGGAAAACGCCAGCAAGGGCCCGGTCAGCATCGAGGACTACCGCTGGAAGCACGCGCGCAAGCTGTTCGACAGCGATGCGGTCGATGACAAGGGCACTTGCGAGACCATTCGCGAAATCTACGAGCAGAACGAATACCTGCTGGATCCGCACACCGCCATCGGCGTACGGGCGGCCCGCAACTGCCGGCGCGACAGCTCGGTGCCCATGATCACCCTGGGCACGGCCCATCCGGCCAAATTCCCGGACGCCATTGCCGAGTCCGGTTTGACTGTGAAGCCCCAGCTTCCGGCCCATATGGCGGATCTGTTCGAGCGCGACGAAAACTACACCGTGCTGGACAACAACATTGCCGGGGTCCAGGAATTTATCGCCAAACACTGGAAAAACGCCTGATCCGGAATGACACCGAAAAAGATCCTGCGTCGCCCCCAGCCGGCCAGCGTGCCGGCCTGGGGGCAAAACCTGCCTCCCTTGCTCCGGCGCCTGTACGCGGCCCGGGGTGTCCAGTCCGATGACCAGCTGAGCTACACCCTGAAATCCCTGGCGTCGCCCATGGCGTTGCAGGGCATCGACCGTGCCGTCGAGTTGCTGGCCGAGGCCATCGAGCAGCAACAACGGGTGCTGATCCTGGGGGATTTTGACGCCGATGGCGCCACCAGCACCGCGGTCGCCATGCTCGGCTTGTCCATGCTCGGGCTGCAGAGCCTGGATTTCCGGGTACCCAGCCGCTTTTCCGACGGCTACGGCCTGACCCCGGGCATCATCGAGCGGCTGCGGGACGAAGGGGATTTGCCAGATCTGCTGGTGACCGTCGACAACGGCATCTCCGCCATGGAGGGCGTGCAGGCGGCCCGGGATCTGGGGATCCGGGTGGTGATCACCGACCACCACCTGGCCGGCGAGTCCCTGCCGAACGCCGACGCCATCGTGAACCCGAATCAGCCGGGCTGTCCCTTCCTGAGCAAGAACGCCGCCGGTGTCGGGGTGATGTTCTACGTGCTCACCGCGCTGCGCAAGCACCTGCGGGAAGTGGGGCGCCTGCCCGAGCCGGAACCGAACCTCGGGACCCTGCTGGACCTGGTGGCCCTGGGTACCGTGGCCGACGTGGTGCCGCTGGACCACAACAACCGGATTCTTGTCGAACAGGGCCTGCGCCGGATCCGCCGGGGCGAAGCCCGGCCCGGCATCCTGGCGCTGCTGGAAGTGGCCGGCCGTGACCACAGCGCCATCAGTTCCACCGACCTGGGCTTCGTCGTGGGCCCGCGCCTGAACGCCGCCGGGCGCCTGGACGACATGAGCATCGGCATCGCCTGCCTGCTCGCCGACAGCCCGGACGAGGCCCGTCGGCTGGCCCGGGAGCTGGATACCTTCAACCGGGAACGGCGGACCATCGAAAAAGACATGAAATCCCAGGCTCAGGACCTGCTGGCGTCGATGTCCCTGGACATCGAGGGTCTGCCCTGGGGTCTGGCGCTGTTCGATCCGGACTGGCATCAGGGGGTCATCGGCATCCTGGCGGCGCGCATCCGCGAGCAGACCCACCGTCCGACCATTGCCTTCGCCCGGGACGACAACGGCGAGGACATCAAAGGTTCGGCCCGGTCGATTCCCGGCCTGCACATCCGCGACGTGCTGGCCGCGGTGGATGCCCGCCACCCGGGCATGCTGAAGAAATTCGGCGGTCACGCCATGGCCGCCGGCATGACCCTGGCAAAGGACGATCTGGATGCCTTCTCCGACGCCTTCGACCGCGCCGTGCGGGACACCCTGAGCGCGGAGGACCTGGAGGCCGCCATCACCACCGACGGCCCGCTGACGCCGGACGAACTCACCCTGGATACCGCCGCGCTGCTGAAGCGGGCCGGTCCCTGGGGCCAGCATTTCCCCGAGCCGGTGTTCGACGGCGAGTTCCGCGTGGTCAGTCAGCGCATCGTAGGCGAAAATCACCTGAAGCTGGTGTTGCAGCCGGTGGACGGCGGCGGCATCGTCGACGGCATTGCCTTCAACACCGGGCCCGAAGTGCCTGACTACACCCGCACCGGGGCTCGGGTGGTCTACAAACCGGATGCCAATACCTTCCGGGGACGGACCAATTTGCAGCTTTTGGTGGATTATCTGGAGCCGTTGGGCTGACTCTTTTGGTTTCTGGGTGAACTGTTGGCTTGGGGGCTGGCTCCGGCGCGGGGGAAGCTTTTCTTTCGCAAAAAGAACTCGCTGCGCTCGGACAGCTTTTTGCTGCAGAAAACCTCCCCCCACACCGTAGCCGGCAGACAACAGTGCTGACCGCCTGTCAGTACCCCCAAAAGTCGAGACTCGCCAATCGCGGTTGTTATTTGCCGTCGTGAGAATCGGACGGGGTCCGGGGTGTCTTTTCTGCCGGGAAAAGGTGTCCGAGCGTAGCGAGTTCTTTTCCCAGAAGAAAAGACACCCCGGGCGGCGGCCAGCCCCCCAGGGCCAGTCAAGTCAACTTCCCTGTGCGGAAACCCGCAGGCTGATTTACAAACCGATTTCCGGTAGAATCCCGCCTCTGTTTTTACTCATCATTTTCAAGAGCGAGTAAGGGTTTCATGGAAATTAATCCCATTGTGACGAAGATTAAAGAGCTTCGTGAGCGCACTGAAGCGCTCAGGGGGTATCTTTGACTACGATCAGCGGAGTGAACGACTGGTCGAAGTAGAGCGTGAACTGGAGTTGCCGACGGTTTGGGACGATCCCGAACGGGCCCAGGCGCTGGGTAAGGAACGTTCCGATCTTGAGTTGATCGTGAAAACCATCGACAACCTCACCAGCGGGCTAGGCGACGCCGAAAGTCTGTTGGAGCTGGCGGCCGAGGAAGAAGACGAAGCCACCGTCGCCGAGATCGAAGCCGATCTGGAAGGGCTCGACAAGGAACTCGAGAAGCTGGAGTTTCGCCGGATGTTCTCCGGCGAAATGGACGCCAACAACGCCTACCTGGACATCCAGGCCGGTTCCGGCGGTACCGAGGCCCAGGACTGGGGCAACATGCTGCTGCGCATGTACCTGCGCTGGGCGGAGCGTCGGGGCTTCAAGGCGGAGATCGTCGAGTTGCAGGAAGGTGAAGTGGCGGGCATCAAGAGTGCCACCATTCACATCCAGGGCGATTACGCCTACGGCTGGCTGCGCACCGAGACCGGGGTGCATCGCCTGGTGCGGAAATCGCCGTTCGACTCCGGCAACCGCCGTCACACCTCGTTCTCGTCGGTGTTCGTGTCGCCGGAAGTGGACGACAGCTTCGAGGTCGAGATCAACCCGGCCGACCTGCGCGTCGACGTCTACCGCGCCTCCGGTGCCGGTGGTCAGCACGTTAACCGGACCGAGTCCGCGGTGCGTCTGACTCACAACCCGACCGGTATTGTGGTGGCCTGTCAGGCTGGCCGAAGCCAGCACCAGAACAAAGACCAGGCCATGAAGCAGTTGAAGGCCAAGCTGTTCGAGCGCGAGATGCAGGAGCGTAACGCCGAGAAGCAGAAGGCCGAGGACGCCAAGGCCGACATCGGCTGGGGCAGCCAGATCCGTTCCTATGTGCTCGACGACAGCCGGATCAAGGACCTGCGCACCAAGGTCGAAACCAGCAACACCCAGTCAGTGCTCGATGGTGATATCGACAAGTTCATCGAAGCCAGTCTGAAAATGGCGCTGTAGGTTCTACCGCGCCAAGCCCAACCGACATTCCCGATTTTAGTGAGCCAACATGACTGAACACACTCAGAATGCCCAGCCAGAGGACAACAAGCTGATTGCCGAGCGTCGCGCCAAATTGTCGGAGCTGCGCGAGCAGGGCAATGCCTTCCCCAACGATTTTCGCCGGGACGCCACGGCCGCTGAGCTGCAGGCCAAATACGGCGACAGGAGCAAGGAAGAGCTGGAGTCCCTGGGCATCAAGGTCGCCATTGCCGGCCGGATGATGCTGGACCGGAAGGCGTTCAAGGTGGTTCAGGATGCCTCCGGCCGCATTCAGATCTACGCCTCCAAGGATGTCCAGAAGGACACCAAGCACTGGGATCTGGGCGACATCGTGGGTGTTAAGGGCACCTTGTCAAAGTCGGGCAAGGGCGACCTGTACGTGACCATGGACGAGTACGTGCTGCTGACCAAGTCGCTGCGGCCGTTGCCGGAGAAGCACAAGGGCCTGACCGACACCGAGGCCCGCTACCGGCACCGGTATGTGGATCTGATGGTGAACGAGGACAGCCGTCGGGTGTTCCACGCCCGTTCCAAGATCATCAGCGCCATGCGCCAGTACTTCACCGACCGGGACTTCATGGAAGTGGAAACCCCGATGCTGCAGGTGATCCCCGGTGGTGCCACCGCGCGGCCGTTCGTGACCCACCATAACGCCCTGGGCATCGACATGTACCTGCGTATCGCCCCGGAGCTGTTCCTCAAGCGCCTGGTGGTGGGTGGTTTCGAGCGGGTGTTCGAGATCAACCGCAACTTCCGGAACGAGGGCCTGTCGACCCGTCATAACCCGGAATTCACCATGGTCGAGTTTTACCAGGCCTACGCCGACTACAACGACCTGATGGATCTGACCGAGGACATGCTGCGCACCATCGCCGACAAGGTGCTGGGTACCACCACCGTGGTGAACAGCCGTACCCTGGCCGATGGCAGCGAGGAAACCATCGAGTACGATTTTGGCAAGCCGTTCGAGCGCCTGACCGTGGTCGAGGCGATCCAGCGCCACAACCCGGATGTGACCGCCGAGCAGCTGGCGGACGAAACCTCGGCCCGTCAGGTCGCGAAGGATCTGGGTATCCATCTGAAAGACGGCTGGGGCCTGGGCAAGGTGCAGATCGAGATTTTCGAGGCCACCGCCGAGCACCGCCTGATGCAGCCGACGTTCATCACCGAGTACCCGAAGGAGGTGTCGCCGCTGGCCCGCTGCAAGGACAGTAACCCGTTCGTGACCGAGCGCTTTGAGTTCTTCGTCGGCGGTCGGGAAATCGCCAACGGCTTCTCCGAGCTGAACGACGCCGAGGACCAGGCCGAGCGTTTCCAGGAGCAGGTGGCCGAGAAGGACGCCGGCGACGACGAGGCCATGTTCTACGACGAGGACTACGTGATGGCGCTGGAGTACGGGCTGCCGCCGACCGCGGGCGAAGGCATCGGCATCGACCGCCTGGCCATGCTGCTGACCGACAGCCCGTCCATCCGCGACGTCATCCTGTTCCCGGCCATGCGTCCGGAGCACAAGCCGGACCAGCGTCAGGACGAGGAGTGATCGGTGAGCCCGGTTGAGGTTCTGGCCAGCCAGCTCAAATCCGACCGGGGCTGGACCGATCACTTGGCCACTGAGTTCCGCGAGCCGTACATGCACGCGCTGGCGGAATTCCTGGCGGCCGAGGAGCAGGCCGGCAAGGTCCTGTTCCCGGCCAGCAAACACTGTTTCAACGCCCTCAACAGCACGCCTCTGGACAAGGTCTCGGTGGTGATCCTGGGCCAAGATCCCTACCACGGGCCGGGCCAGGCCCACGGTCTGTGTTTCTCGGTGCGGCCGGACGTGCCGCCGCCGCCCTCCCTGGTCAACATTTTCAAGGAAATCGACAGCGATCTGGGGATTCCCGCGCCGGATCACGGCTGCCTGCAGCCCTGGGCCGACCAGGGAGTGCTGCTGCTCAACAGTGTCCTGACGGTGGTGCAGGGCGAGGCCGGGGCCCACCAGGGCCAGGGTTGGGAAACCTTTACCGACCGGGTGATCGAGACCGTCAACCGGGAGCGCGAAGGCGTGGTGTTCCTGCTCTGGGGCAGCTACGCCCGCAAAAAGGGCCGGCACATTGACCGGCAGCGGCACCTGGTGCTGGAGGGGCCGCACCCGTCCCCCCTGAGCGCCTACCGGGGTTTCTTCGGCTGCCGCCACTTCTCCCAGACCAACGACTGGCTGCAACAAAAAGGGCAGCCATCCATCGACTGGACGCTGCCCTCCAAGGCCGAGCTGATCGCCCGTTACCGCAACTGATTGACCGGTATTACTGCAGAAGCGCCATCGCGGCTTCCATCTGCGCGTTCAGGTCTTCTTCCTCGCTCATGTCGATGTTGGGATCCAGGCCCAGACGGTCGAACGCGCTGATGCCATTCCAGTCCATTTCGGTCCAGGGGTGGTCAGAACCGGCCACCAGTTGCAGGTTCGCCACCATGACCAGGTCCGCGTAATCGGTCTGCGCCACCTGGCGCTGGAAGTTGGCAAACTCCAGGGGCACGTTCTGCAGTTCCTTCGGGAAATCCCACTTCTCCAGGATCGTCGCCCCGACCCGGGGATGCAGCTCGTCGATCACATTGTCGAGCATGATGCTGCTGATCTGGATGTCCTGGTCTTCCACATAGCGCAGGATCGGCAGCACCCCGATCAGGTGCACCAGTCCGGCCAGTGTCGCCTGGTCGGCTTTCAGTTTGGTGTAGTGCTGGGCCAGGACGTGGCAGATGCCGGCGACTTCGGTGCTGGTCTGCCAGGTCGCGCGCAGGCGCTTGTCGATCATGTCCGAGGTGGCCTGGAACATCTGCTCCATGGCCAGGCCCATGGCCAGGTTACTGGTGTAGGCCATGCCCAGGCGGCTGACCGCCATGTTCAGGTTCTCGATGGCGCGGCTGCCCCGGAACAGCGGGCTGTTGCAGACCCGGATGATGCGTGCGGACAGTGCCGTATCGTTGCTGATGACTTTGACCAGGTCGTTGATCGCCGAATCCTCGGACTCGGCAATCTCGCGTACCTGCAAGGCCACCTCGGGCAGGGTCGGCAGCACCAGTTTGTCGTTTTCGATGGCGCTGATCAGATCGGTTTTGATGGTTTCGACGATATTCGACATGGTCAGTAACAGTCCGGTTGTCAGAAGCGATGCCGGCGGATGACCGGGGCCGGCGTCCAATAAAATCAAAAGAGTGAGCTACGTTATAGCAAATTGACGCGGGTTTTCCTGTCAACTTATGTATCCGGTGTGGCGCCTTCGCCCCGCTCCGGCACCGGGTAGGGCAGGGGCAAGGGTTCCAGGACCTGGTCCGGCCCGCCGTCGATAGCCAGGGGGCCGTCGGCGGCATCGTGCCGAACCACTGCCAGCACCTCGGCACTGCCATCGGTGAAGCCAACGGCATCCACCACCGTGCCGACGCTCTTGTCGCCGGCCACGACCTGGACGCCCGGGCTCGGCGCCGGGGCCTGGGCCAGCCGGAAGCGGAACAGGCTCTTTTTCAGTTGGCCGAGGAAGTGCATCCGGGCAATGACTTCCTGGCCAGTGTAGCAGCCCTTCTTGAAGTGCACGCCGCCCAGGTGCTGCCAGTTCAGCATCTGGGGCACGAACGCCTCGGTGGTCTCGGTGGTCAGGCGGGCAATGCCGGCGGCCATGTCGCTCGCCTGCCAGTCGGCCGGCGTGTGCTCATCGGCCTCGGTCAGACCGGTGGCAGCGGCCTCGGGCTGCCAGAGCTCAAACCGGGGCACGCCGTCAGCGGTGGGCTCCACCCGGATCAGGAACCCGGCGGGCAATTCGAGAGTATCGCCCGGGGCCTTGAGGTCGGCCAGCGCCGCACCAGCCAACTGCTCCGCGCCCGGGCTGCCGTACAGGCCGATCACGGCGCCGTCTTCCAGCACCTGGGCCGAGGTGCCCCGAAACAGCATCAGGTATTTACGCAGCTGGCCCAGGATGGCCTCGGCCAGGTCGGCTTCCAGGTCGATGAGCACGTCGTCGCCGGCCCGGACCATCCGGGTCAGGCAGTAGGCCCGGCCCTTCGGGGTGGCGGCCGCGGCCCGGGGCGAGAAGCCGGGCACGACCTCGTCCAGGTGCTGGCTGAACTGACCCTGCAAAAACTTGTCGGTGCCCGGGCCGCTGATGCGCACCAGGATACGGTTGCTCACCGGCGACCAGCCGCTGTCCGGGCGTGGGAGGCTGGCGAGGGCTTGCGCTGGCAGACCGGGCTCGGGTTGTTCGGCATCGCTCATGAATTACTCCAGATCGGGATGTCGCGCCTGTTCCTTTCGGGGCCGGCCCAGTCGGAGCCATACCCTCAGGCGACGAAAATCGTCCGCCGACGCGTTGCCGGCAAGGCCGGCGATCGGGGCCAGCAGGACGGTGAAATATGAACCAGAGGTGGTGCCGACCGGGCGCAGTTTCAAGAGGGTCAGGCGCGGGCCCAGGCGGCTGGCGCCGGCGGCGTCCACGGCCACGGCGGTTTGGTCGGCCAGTCGGGCCAGGAGTTGGCCGTCGGTAACCGTCAGGCCCGCGACCGCCCGGTGGCCTCGAAGCAGTCCGGTGCGCCGGAACTGCCAGGCCGCGCCGAGCAGGGAGACCGGCACGCCGGCCAGCAGCCAGGGCTGGGCCGAACCCGCCGCCACGAGCAGGAAGGCGGTCAGCGCCAACCAGGGCAGGGCGGCGATCAGGCCGGCGGGTATTGAGGGGGTGAGGGCGACCTCAATTCGGCTGGACACGGTTGACGATCATGTCGACGATCCGTTGCAGGTCCGGATCCTGGGGCCGGCTGCGCTGCATGAACCATTCGAACATGTCGGTGTCTTCGCAGGTCAGCAGCTTCTGGTAGCGCAGCTTGTCCTCCGCCGGCAGCGTCCGGTACACCTCTTCGATGAATGGAATGAGCAGGTTGTCCAGTTCAAGCATGCCGCGACGGCTGTGCCACCACAGTCGATTGAACTCGGTATTGTCGGTTGAGGCTGCGTTGTCAGACATGGCAGATTCCATAAGTAAGTTGACTGGGTAAGCGCTACCGGGCCGGGTCAGGGCGCCAGCGTCCGGTAGGTCGTGGGCACCAGGATGGTGTCGGTGGCTTCATTGTTCAATCCAGGGTAGTCCAGGGTGTAGTGGAGTCCCCGGCTCTCCCGGCGCTGCAGCGCCGAGCAGATAATCAGGTCGGACACCGTCACCAGGTTCCGCAGTTCCAGCAGGTCGTTGGACACCCGGTAGTTGCTGTAGAACTCGCCGATTTCCCGGGACAGCAGATCAACCCGGTGCTTGGCCCGTTGCAGCCGCTTGGTGGTCCTTACGATACCTACGTAGTCCCACATGAAGTGGCGCAGTTCGTCCCAGTTGTGGGAAATAACGACGTCCTCGTCCGAATCCCGGACCTGGCTTTCGTCCCAGTCCGGTGCCTCCGGCGGCGCCGGAATATCCGCTTCCCGGCGGGTGATGTCCTGGGCCGCCGAGCGGCCGTACACCAGGCATTCCAGCAGCGAGTTGCTGGCCATGCGGTTGGCACCGTGCAGGCCGGTGAAGCCGGCTTCGCCGACCACGTACAGGCCGTTAACGTCGGTCCGGGCGCGTTCGTCGGTGATGATGCCACCGCAGGTGTAGTGCGCGGCCGGCACCACCGGGATCGGTTCTTTGGTCACGTCGATGCCGAAGCCCAGGCACTTCTCGTAGATGGTCGGGAAGTGATGCTTGATGAACTCGGCGGGCTTGTGACTGATGTCCAGGTACAGGTAGTCCGCGCCCAGGCGCTTCATTTCATGGTCGATGGCGCGGGCGACGATGTCCCGGGGTGCCAGCTCGGCGCGCTCGTCAAAGCGATCCATGAACCGGCTGCCGTCGGGCAACTTCAGCAGGCCGCCTTCGCCCCGGACCGCCTCGGTGATCAGGAACGACTTGGCGTGCGGGTGATACAGGCAGGTCGGGTGGAACTGGTTGAATTCCATGTTGGCGACCCGGCAGCCGGCGCGCCAGGCCATGGCAATGCCATCGCCCGAGGCACCGTCCGGATTGGTGGTGTAGCGGTAGGCCTTGGAAGCGCCACCGGTGGCGATCACCGTGAAGCGGGCACGGAAGAGCTCGACGTGATTGTCTTCCAGATTCAGGACATAGGCCCCGACGCAGCGGTTGCCCGGCAGCGATAGCTTGCGGTGGGTGATCAGGTCGATGGCCACCCGGCTCGACATCAGTTCGATGTTGGTCCGGGCCCTGGCCTGTTCGGTCAGGGTGGTGGAAACCGCGTGCCCGGTGGCGTCGGCGGCGTGGATGATGCGCCGGTGACTGTGGCCACCCTCCCGGGTCAGGTGGTAATGGGCGTTGTCGTCCTTGGTGAAGTCGACGCCGGAATTGATCAGCCAGTCGATGCTTTCCCGGCCGTGCTCGACGGTAAACCGGACCGCGTCCTCGTGGCACAGGCCGGCACCGGCGGCCAGGGTGTCCTGGATGTGGTCCTCGATGGTGTCGTCGTCATCCAGAACCGCGGCAATGCCGCCCTGGGCCCAGAGCGTGGCACCACTGGAGATCTCCGCCTTGCTCAGGACGCAGACCCGCAAATGTTCGGGGAGATTCAGGGCGACGGTGAGGCCGGCAGCACCACTGCCGATAATCAGGACATCGTATTCGTAGGACTGTGGCATTGGGTCGTGATCGCGGGCCATAATGTGGACGTCTATTGAACTAAACTTTGCCCGTGCTGTCTATTTGGCCTGACAGGGGGGACCGCCCGCCGGTTGGCCTTACCCGAGCAATCCATGGACGCCGGACAGCACTGATGACGCAAAGAAACCTCATGAAGGCCGAACAACTGGCCGAAACCACAGGGAAGCGCGGCGCACCGTCCATGACTCCTGATCAAGACCAGCGACAGGGTGAAACCCCCGACAGCCAGACCGACCTGCAGCTCGTGCGCAAGGTGCGGAATGGCGACCGGTCGGCGTTCGACCTGCTAGTGGTGAAGTACCAGTCGCGCGTGGCCTCGATCATCAGCCGCTATGTGTACGACAGCCAGGAAGTCATGGACCTGACCCAGGAAGCCTTCGTCAAGGCCTTCCGGGCCCTGGACCGGTTCCGCGGGGACAGCGCGTTCTACACCTGGCTGTACCGGATTGCGGTCAACACCGCCAAAAACTTCCTGGAATCCCGCGGCCGACGGCCCCAGGGCAGCGCCGACGTGACCGAGGCGGAAAACTTCGACGATGGCAGCCGGCTCCGGGACGTGGCGTCACCGGAGCGCCTGTTGCAGCGCGAGGAATTGCAGAAAGCGCTATCGGAAGCCATCGCCCAGTTGCCCGAAGAACTGCGCTCGGCCTTCCTGCTGCGCGAATACGATGGCCTCAGTTATGAGGACATTGCCCGAATTCTTGAGTGTCCGATTGGTACGGTGCGGTCGCGGATCTTTCGAGCCCGCGATTCCGTTGACCGCCACCTCGGGCCTTTGCTTAACCAAACAGTGACGTAGTAGAGGGTGCATCCTATGGATGATCGTCTCAGAGAAACGCTATCAGCCATGATGGACGACGAGGCCGACGAGCTCTCGGTCCGGCGGCTGCTGTCCCACGATCACCAGGATCAGGTTCGGGACCAGTGGCAGCGGTGGCAGCAGGTTCGGGGGCTGATGCACAGCAATCACTCCCCGGCCGATGGCGTTGACGTCAGCGGCGCGGTGCGGGAAGTGCTGGACGGTCGTCCGACACGCCCGCTGTCGGCAGAGCTGGGCGACCTCAAACCGGTGGCGCGCTGGCAGTGGCCGGCGGTGGCCATGGTGGCCCTGGCGCTGTTGATCGGCTTTGGCGCCGGCGCCGGCTGGGACTCGGTCGATGGGCCGAGCGCGGCCTCCGTTGCCGCCACCGAATCCGCGCCGGCGGCGCCGGTGGACGAGATTGCACTTCGGGGCCTGGATCAGGAGCAGTGGGAGCACATGAGTCGCTACCTGCTCGAACACGCCCAGCACAACAGCGTAGGCGCCGGGCGAGGCTCGGTGGGTTACGCGCGCCTGGTCAGCGCTACCGACAGCGGGTACTGACCATGGCAGAGCCAAGCCGACTAACAAGGCCCGGCCCGAGCGGCCGGCTGCGTCGCAGCCTCCGGGCGCTGGTGCTGCTGGGCCTGTCCGTGTTGCTGGTGCCGGCGGCCCAGGCCGATGACGAGGTTGCGGTGCGCTGGCTGGAGCAACTGGCACCGGCGCTCAACATGACGTCCTACCGCGGGGTGTTTGTCTACGCCCGGGGCGATCGGGTGCATTCCATGCGCATCGCCCACCGCTTCGTAGATGGCATGGTGCAGGAGCGGCTGGTCCTGCAGGATGGCGGCAGTGGCGAGATTGTCCGCAAGGGCATGAACGTGATCTGTGTCCTGCCTCACCACGGCCGCATCCGGCTTGACCAGGTGATTCCGTCCGGCCCGTTCGCCGAGGCCTACACCAACGAGCAGGTCCCGGTCAGCCGGTGGTACACCGCGAAACTGCTGGGCGAGGACCGGGTTGCCGGCTACGACGCGGTCATCATCGGGCTAACCGCCAATGACGCCCACCGCTACAACCACCGGCTATGGCTGGAAAAGTCCACCGGGCTGCTGGTCAAGAGTCACGTTGGTGATCCCGACGGCAAGGTCCTGGAACACTTCCAGTTCACCAGTCTCGACATTACCGATGAGATTCCGGATCGGGAATTCGAAATCCAGACCGAGGGGCGCGAAGTTACTCACAGCCTCGATGAGCCGGTCACCGCCCGGACCCTCGAAACGCCCTTCATGGAGGGCTGGGACCTGAGTTGGCAGCCCGATGGTTTTGTTCCGGCGGCCGCGCCGCGCACCAGCCAGGGCCGGGCAGTGGCCTTCTCCGACGGCGTGGCTGCGTTCTCGGTCTTCGTCGAACCCAAGGGCCAGGTAAGCATGCCCCTGGGTGCCTCCCGGATTGGTGCCACTACCGTTTACATGCGGGAGCTGGATGCCGGCGGCGGCCAGTTCCTGATTACCGTGGTGGGCGAGATTCCGCCCAGGACCGCCCGTCAGGTGGCCGATTCGGTGCGCATCGATGATGCCCTGGCGCTGCACTAGGACCCCAGATGATTACTGAAACCGGCAAGGTGATTGCGTTGAAGGAGGATCAGGCGTGGGTGCAGACCATTCGCCAGAGCGCCTGTGAAAGCTGTTCCGCCCGCAGTGGCTGCGGCCAACGGGTCCTCGCCTCGGCCACGTCCGGGCGCGCCAACCAGGTCCTGGTGCGCAACACCGTGGACGCCCGGGTCGGCGATGAGGTGACCCTTGGCATCGATGAACAGGCCCTGCTCGGGGCGTCACTGTTGGTGTACGCGCTGCCGCTGCTGTTGATGGTGCTCGCCAGTGTCGCCGGCCACCAGCTGTCCGGTGGCGCCGACCTGGGCGCCATTGCCGGTGCTGTCGGAGGTCTGACCCTGGGGTTTGTCCTGGGGCGCTGGCGCCAGACCGGCCGCGGTCACCGGTACGAACCCCGATTGCTGCGGGTGAACCGCATCGCCTCCGGCGCGTAAGTTCGAAAACTGTCTGCAAATCCTACGGTTTTTTAAGTTGAAAAACGTCACGTCGATCCAAAAATTACAGCTAATGACATGAACGTAAGGGAGAACCACATGCCGAGAACTCTGACCCGGGCCGTTCAGCCATCGCCTGCTGCCCCCTGGCAGCGGTCGCTGGAGGTCCTGCTAACGCTGTCCGTCATGGTTGCGCTGTTCTGGAGCCAGGCGGTTGCCGCCCGAGGCCTGCCCGATTTCACCGAGCTGGTGGAGGAGAATTCCGCCGCGGTGGTCAACATCAGCACCACCAGCACCCCCAAGAAGAGTGGCGGGTTCCGGAATTTTGACGGCACCCCGTTCGATCAGCGCCAGTTCGAGCAGCTGCCGGAATTCTTCCAGGATTTTTTCCGCGGCCCGAATTCGCCCTTCGGTGGCGCGCCGGGTAAGCCCCAGCCGCGCACCTCCATGGGCTCGGGCTTTATCGTGTCCAGCGACGGTTACGTGCTTACCAACAACCACGTGGTTGAAGGCGCCGACGAGATCATCGTGCGTCTGAACGACCGGCGCGAACTGCCGGCCACGCTGGTGGGCACCGACCCGCGCTCGGACATGGCGGTGCTGAAGCTGGAAAACGGCGACGACCTGCCGGTGGTCAAGGTCGGCCGCTCCCGTGATCTGGAAGTGGGTGAGTGGGTGTTTGCCATCGGCTCTCCCTTCGGTTTCGACTACACCGTGACCGCCGGTATCGTCAGCGCCCTCGGCCGGTCCCTGCCGACCGAGAACTACGTGCCCTTCATTCAGACCGACGTGGCCATCAACCCCGGCAACTCCGGTGGTCCGCTGTTCAACCTGGACGGCGAGGTCATTGGCATCAATTCCCAGATCTACACCCGGTCCGGTGGCTTCATGGGGGTATCGTTCGCCATTCCCATCGACGACGCCATGAACGTGTTCCGGCAGATTCGCGACAAGGGCATGGTGGCTCGGGGCTGGCTGGGTGTCCTGATTCAGGAGGTCAATCGCGACCTGGCCGAGTCGTTCGGTCTCAAACGGCCCCGGGGCGCGCTGGTGGCTGAAGTGCTGGATGGCTCGCCGGCCCAGGCGGCCGGGTTGCAGTCCGGCGATATCGTACTCGCCTACGACGGCGAGGACATTCAGCTGTCGTCGGATCTGCCGCCGATGGTGGGGCGCACGCCGATCGGGGAAAGCGCCAGTCTCACCATCCTGCGGGGTGGCGAGGAAATGACCATGACCGTCGAGATCGGCAAGCTGCCTGAGCAGAACGGCGCCCAGCAGTCCGCGCCCGAGGGTGGCGATAGCGGGTCGTCGTCGGCGCCGCTGGGTCTGACCGTCGAGCCTATCCCCGCCGAGCTGGCCAAATCTCTGGACGGCGAGGACGGCGTGGTGGTTACCAACGTGACCCGGGGGCCGGCGTTCGAGGCGGGTATCCGGCCCCGGGACGTGATCACCGAGATCAATCGGGAAAAGGTCGGCTCGGTGGAGGACTTCCGCACCGTGGTCCGGTCTCTGCCCGAGGATCGGGCCGTGTCGGTGCGGGTGATCCGCCAGGGCAGGGCGATCTACCTGGTGATGAAACCCTGATTTAATTCCGTTCCAGTCTTTCGGGTAACGAATGCCCCCGGCCGCTGTCAGAAACGACAGTGACGGGGGCTTTTGTTATACTGGCCGCACGATAAAAAGAAGTAAGGCCATGGAACGGACCCGATTTGATGATGAACAGTAAGGAACTCCCTCTCCGGCGGTTGCTGGAATTTCGCAACGCGTGGATCGCGTGGCTCATCTTTGCGGTAGTTATTTCAGTCACCCTGCTGCTCTGGCAGGTTTCCATTCACTTGGTGGAAGACCGCACCCAGGCGCGCTTTCGCAGCCAGTCCCTCCAGCTCAAGACCGCCATCGAAGAACGCCTGTTGAACTACGAGCAAGTCCTGGCCGGCAGCGCCGGGTTGTTTGCCGTGGCCGGAGAGGTGTCCCGTGAGGAGTGGCGTGAGTACGTCGAACGGGTGGACATTGATCGCTATTACCCCGGCATCCAGGGCATTGGCTTTGTGCGCCGGATCGGCGTGCGTCAGATGGCCGATCACATTGCCTCGGTGCGGGCCGGCGGGGTCCACAATTACCTGGTCAGCCCCCTGGGCACCGGGCCCTACTACTACCCGATGGTGTATCTGGAGCCCGGGACCGAGCGTAACCGCCGGGCCCTCGGTTACGACGCCTTCAGCGATCCGATCCATCGCCGGGCCATGGAAGTGGCCCGGGACGATGCCGTGCCGACGGTGACCGGCAAGGTGGTGCTGGTGCAGGAAGAGCTGGCGGAAGACCAGGCCAGCTTCCTGATGTACTACCCGGTGTATCAGGGCGGAAAGGTGCCGGAAATCCGGGCCGAACGCCGGATGATGCTGGCCGGTTACGTGTTCAGTGCCTTCCGGATGAACAATCTGATCGATGGCATCGTCGGGCTGATCTCGCCCTTCCTGGATGTCCGCATCTACGACAACGGCGTGATCGAGCGGGACACCCTGATGTACGGCTCCAACCTGGGGTCTCTGGACAACGACTTCAGCTTCCAGATGAGCCAGACCCTGAACGCCGGGGGGCGCGAATGGCTGCTGCAGACCCGCTCGACGCCGGCGTTCGATTTTCTGGCCTCGGATCCCCGCCCGCCCATCGTGCTCGGCAGTGGCCTGTTCATCAGTGTCCTGATGTTCCTGTTCGTGCTCATGCTGATCCGCTCCAGATTGATGGCCCAGATCGGTGCCGGCCGCTATCGGGCCATCACCGAAGGCGCGGCCAACGTGACCCTGGTCATGGACCGGGCCGGCCAGGCCCTGTACGCCAGTCCGTCCAGCCTCGACATCCTGGGCTACGAACCGGCCCGACTGCAGGCGCAGGCGCTCGACGCCCTGGTTCATGGCGAGGACTGGCCCAAGTTGCAGCAGGGCTTCGAGGACGCGGTGGCGGCGCCGGGCGCCCAGGTACCGGTGATTCGTGCCCGGATCCGGGACGCCAACGGCCAGTGGCGGGATATGGAAGGCACTTTCACCGCCATGCTGAACGTACCCGGGGTCAATGGCGTGGTCCTGAGCCTGCGCGATCTGACCCAGTTGAAGGCAGCCCAGTCGGAACTGCATCGGCTGGCCTTCTACGACCCGCTGACCGGCCTGGCCAATCGCCAGCTGTTCCGGGATCGGCTCAATCATGTGGTCCGCCGCAGTCGGCGCAGCGGCGAGCCGGCCGCGCTCATGTTCCTGGACCTGGACGGTTTCAAACGCATCAACGACACCCTCGGGCACGATGCCGGTGACGAGTTGCTGTGCAAGGTGGCGGAGTGGCTGGAAGGCTGTGTGCGGGAGGAGGACTCCGTGGCCCGCCTGGGTGGCGACGAGTTCGTCGTGCTGCTGTCCCGGATCAGCGGCCCGGAGGCCGCCGGCAAGGTCGCCGAGACCATCCTGCACCGGCTGTGCCAGCGGGTGCGCCTGAACGATCACGAGGTTGGCATCACCGTCAGCATCGGCATCACCATGATGCCCCACGACAGCGAAGACTCGGGCACGCTGATGAAGTACGCGGACCTGGCCATGTACCAGGCCAAGGAGCTGGGCCGCAACACCTACCAGTTCTTCACCCCGGCCATGAACATCAAGGCCGCCCGTCGCCTGCTGCAGCAGGAGGAGTTGGCTACGGCCCTGGAGGGCGACCGCTTCGTGCTGCATTACCAGCCCAAGGTGGACCTGGTGACCGAGCGGGTCATTGGCGTCGAAGCCTTCCTGCGCTGGCACCACCCGGAAAAAGGCCTGGTGTCGGCCCAGCAGTTCATCGGGCTGGCGGAGGAAACCGGCCTGATCCTGCGGCTCGGCGAGATGGCGCTGCGGCAGGCCTGCATCCAGGTCCAGGCGCTGGAGCGCGCCGGGTTCGAGGCCCTGAAGATGGCGGTCAACCTGTCGGTCCGGCAGCTCACCGACCCCGGTTTCCTGGACATGATCCGGCAGGTGATCACCGAGACCGGGGTGTCGCCGGAGCGGCTGGAGCTGGAAATGCCGGCGGAACTGCTGAACGAGGACCCCCGGGCACTGCGGGAACTGCTGGTGGCGCTGCACGATCTGGGGGTCTGCCTGATCCTGGACGACTTCGGTACCGGCTCCTGTTCGCTGGTGGCCCTGCAGCAGTTGCCGTTGGATGTGATCAAGATCGACCACCGGTTCATCCGCGACATTCCCTACAACGTGAGCGCCACCGACGTCGCCTCTGCGGTTATTGCCCTGGCGCGCAAGCTGCACCTGACGGTGGTGGCGGAGGGCGTGGAGACCCCGCAGCAGCTGAGTTTCCTGAAGTCCTCCGGGTGCGCCCAGTGCCAGGGCAACCTGTTCAGCTATCCGCTCGATGAAGATGCCCTGATTGGCTTCCTGATCCGGCAATATGAGAAACCGCTGATTTCCTGATCATGGCAATAACAGCCGGTAACCGGTAAAATCACGGCGTCCCCGGATCCCGGTACCGGCCCTTCCGGGCTCAATCCTTCGTCTATTTATGAGTATTCATTGTCTGTGACTGAACTGAGCCGAATCCGTAACTTCTCCATCATCGCCCACATCGACCATGGTAAATCGACCCTAGCCGACCGCTTCATACAGATCTGCGGTGGCCTGACCGATCGTGAAATGGCCGAGCAGGTCCTGGATTCCATGGATCTGGAGCGGGAGCGCGGGATCACCATCAAGGCTCAGAGTGTCACCCTCAACTACACCGCGAAGGATGGCAACGAATACAAGCTGAATTTCATCGATACCCCCGGCCACGTGGACTTTTCCTACGAGGTATCCCGCTCCCTGTACGCCTGCGAAGGCGCACTTCTGGTGGTGGATGCCGGCCAGGGCGTCGAGGCCCAGTCGGTGGCCAACTGCTACACCGCCATTGAACAGGGCCTGGAAGTGGTGCCAGTCCTGAACAAGATGGACCTGCCCCAGGCCGAGCCCGAGCGGGTGGCGGCGGAAATCGAGGACATCATCGGCATTGAGGCGTCCGACGCCGTGCGCTGCAGTGCCAAGAGCGGTCTGGGCGTCGAGGACGTGCTGGAGGATCTGATCAAGCGCATCCCGCCACCCAAGGGCAACCGGGAGGCGCCACTGCAAGCGCTGATCATCGATTCCTGGTTCGATAACTACCTGGGCGTGGTGTCCCTGGTGCGGGTCACCGAGGGCGTGATGAAGAAGGGCGACAAGATCGTCATCAAGTCCACCGGCAAGTCCTGGAGCGCCGACAAGGTGGGCATCTTCAATCCCAAGCCCAAGGACACCGACATTCTCGAGGCCGGCGACGTTGGTTTCGTGGTGGCCGGAATCAAGGACATCCACGGCGCCCCGGTGGGTGACACCATCGTGCACCAGAAGTTCGCCGAGGAAACCCCGATGCTGCCGGGGTTCAAGAAGGTCAAGCCCCAGGTTTACGCGGGCCTGTTCCCGGTCAGCGCGGACGACTACGACGATTTCCGGGATGCCCTGGAAAAGCTGACCCTGAACGACGCCTCGCTGTTCTTCGAGCCGGAGAACTCCGATGCCCTGGGCTTCGGTTTCCGCTGCGGCTTCCTGGGCATGCTGCACATGGAAATCATCCAGGAGCGGCTCGAGCGCGAGTACGACATCGACCTGATAACCACGGCGCCGACGGTTATCTATGAGGTGGTCACCAAGCAGGGTGAGACCCTGTCGGTGGACAACCCGTCACGGCTGCCGGATATTGGCTCCATCGAGGAGATGCGCGAGCCCATCGTCGAGGCCAGTATTCTGGTGCCGCAGGAACACCTGGGCAATGTCATCACCTTGTGTGAAGAGAAACGCGGGGTGCAGAAAAACATGCACTTCATGTCCACTCAGGTCCAGGTCACCTACGAACTGCCGATGGCGGAAGTGGTCATGGATTTCTTCGACCGCATCAAGTCCGCCAGTCGCGGGTTCGCCTCGCTGGACTACCATTTTGCCCGCTTCCAGACCGCCAATCTGGTGCGCCTGGACGTGTTGATCAACGGCGACCGGGTCGATGCCCTGGCGCTGATCGTGCATAAGGATCAGGCCCACTACAAGGGCCGGCAATTGATCGAGAAAATGAAGGAACTGATCCCACGGCAGATGTTCGATATCGCCATTCAGGCGGCGATCGGCACCCACGTGGTTTCCCGGGTGACCGTCAAGGCGCTGCGCAAGAACGTGACCGCCAAGTGCTACGGTGGCGACGTAAGCCGGAAGAAGAAGCTGCTTCAGAAGCAGAAAGAGGGTAAGAAACGCATGAAGCAGCTGGGTAATGTTGAGGTGCCTCAGGAAGCGTTTCTGGCTGTATTGCAAGTGGATAAATAAAAGGCACCTGGATGGATATCGATTTTCCCCTGGTACTGGTAGTACTGACCTTTGCCACAGGTCTGATCTGGCTGGCGGACAAGCTGTTCCTGCGGGAGCGCCGGCTGGCGGCGGCCCGCGCCAGCGGCCAGCCACAATCCCCGGATGACGCCGGGGCGGCGGTGGACGGGACCGAGGTTCCCCGGGAACCCTACCTGGTCGATCTCAGCCGGTCGTTCTTTCCGGTGCTGGCGATTGTGCTGGTGCTGCGCTCGTTCCTGGTGGAGCCGTTCCAGATACCGTCCGGCTCCATGCTGCCGACCCTGGAAGTGGGCGATTTCATCCTGGTCAACAAGTACGCCTATGGCCTGCGCCTGCCAGTGGCGGGCACCAAGGTGGTCGACATCGGCGACCCGGAGCGGGGCGATGTCATGGTGTTTCGCTATCCTAAAGACGGCGAGACCAATTACATCAAGCGGGTGGTGGGTATGCCCGGCGACCGGATCCGGTACCGCAACAAGCAGCTGTTCATCAACGGCGAGCAGGTTGAGAGTCGGTTTATTGCCCGCCTGCCGCCGGTGGAGCTGCGTCGGGAGACCCTGGGCGATGTCGAGCACGACGTCTTCCTGACCATGGGGCGGCCCGGTGCCGGGGGTGAAGGCGAGTGGGTAGTGCCCGAGGGACACTACTTCGTCATGGGCGACAACCGTGACAACAGCAATGACAGCCGTTACTGGGGCATGGTCCCGGACGAGCTCGTAGTAGGCAAGGCCTTCGCGATCTGGATGCACTGGAAGTCACTGACCAGCCTGCCGTCCTTTGATCGTGTCGGCGGCATTGAGTAATCCCGACTATTCTGGAGTGCAGTAACAATGAAGAAAAACAGTCTCTCCGTGATGCGCCGTCAGGGCGGTGCGTCGGCGTTGACCATGCTGGTCATGGTGTTGTTCTTCGGCAGCCTGCTGACCCTGGCCATCAAACTCGGCCCGGTCTATCTGGATGACATCACCATCCAGGAGGCCCTGGAGAGTCTCGATGGCACCGACGGCCTGTCCACCATGGGCCCGGCGCAGATCCGGACCCTGATCAACAAGCGTCTGAGCGTCAATAACGTGCGCGGGTTTGACGCCAAGAACATCTCAGTCGACAAGGACGGTGACCTGGTCCTGATCAACGTCGACTACGAGGTACGCAACAATCTTTTCAGTAACGTCGATACCGTCGTTCACTTCAAGCACGAATACGAGATGAAGGGCAAGTGAGTTCGCAACCGGACCTGGATCAATTACAGCGCCGCATCGGATACCAGTTCAAAACACCTGAACGGCTGTTGCTGGCGCTCACCCACCGCAGTTTTGGCAACCAGAACAACGAACGCCTGGAGTTCCTCGGGGACTCCATCGTCAACATGGTGATCGCCGAGTATCTGTTTCTGCATTTCGAGAAGGCCCGGGAGGGCCAGTTGAGCCGGCTGCGCGCCCGCATGGTCAAGGGCGTGACCCTGGCCGAGATCGGCCGTGAGTTCGACCTGGGCAGCTACCTGAGACTGGGCTCCGGTGAGCTCAAGAGCGGCGGGTTCCGGCGCGAGTCGATCCTGGCCGACGCGGTCGAATCGATCATCGGCGCCATCTACCTGGACAGCGACTTCCACACCTGTCGGGAGAAGGTGCTGCAGTGGTTTGAGCTGCGGCTGAAAAACCTCGATCTGCAGGACACCCAGAAAGATCCCAAGACCCGGTTGCAGGAGTACCTGCAGTCCCGGCAATTCCCCTTGCCCCGGTACGACGTGATTTCCGTCGATGGCGAGGCCCATAACCAGACCTTCCATGTTTCCTGCGCGCTGCCGTCGCTGGACCGGAAGACCACCGGGACCGGCAGCAGCCGGCGGGTGGCGGAACAGCAGGCCGCCCGAAATGCCCTGAAAGAACTGGGGGTAGAGAGTCCATAATGAATGATATTACCCGTCCGGACGATCCGGACAGCCGCTGTGGTTTCGTTGCCATCGTGGGTCGACCCAACGTCGGCAAGTCCACGCTGCTGAACCACATCCTCGGCCAGAAGCTGAGCATCACCTCACGCAAGCCTCAGACCACCCGGCATCAGGTGCTCGGTATCAAGACCGTGGGCCCGGTACAGGCGATCTACGTCGATACCCCGGGGATGCACGAGGAAGAGCCACGGGCCCTGAACCGATACATGAACAAGGCCGCGACCTCGGCCCTGATCGACGTCGATGTGGTGGTGTTTGTGGTCGACCAGCTGGCCTGGACCACCGCCGACGAACTGGTGCTGGAGAAACTCAGCAAGCTGAAGTGCCCGGTGATCCTGGCGGTGAACAAGGTCGACCGGATCGAAAAGCGCGAGGCGCTGTTGCCGCACCTGGACATGCTGTCCCGCAAGCGCGAGTTTGCCGAGATCATTCCCATGTCCGCGCTCAAGGAAGACAACCTGGCGCCCCTGGAAGAGGCGGTCGGCCGTTTCCTGCCCGAGAGTATCCACTTCTACCCGGACGACCAGATTACCGACCGGAGCGAGCGCTTCCTGGCCTCGGAGATCGTGCGGGAGAAAATCACCCGCCAGCTGGGTGCCGAACTGCCGTACTCGGTGGCCGTGGAAATCGAGGAATTCAAGCGCGATGGCAAGACCCTGCACATCTCGGCGCTGATCCTGGTGGAACGGGAAGGCCAGAAAAAGATCATGATCGGCGACAAGGGCGAACGCCTGCGTCGCATCGGTCAGGAAGCCCGGGCCGACATGGAGCGGTTGTTCGACAGCAAGATCATGCTGCGGCTCTGGGTCAAGGTGAAGCGCGGCTGGGCCGACAGTGACCGGGCGCTGAAAAGTCTCGGGATGAACGACCTCTGAGGCTGGCATGAAGGGGGCGGAGCAGCAGGAGCCCGCGTACGTTGTCCACCGCCGGGCCTGGCGGGAAACCAGTCTGATGGTGGACGTATTCACCCTCAATCACGGCCGCATGACCCTGATTGCCCGTGGCGCCAACAGCGCCAAGAGTCCGCTCAAGGCCCAGTTGCAGCCCTTCCAGCCGCTCATGCTGGACTGGACCGGACGCGGGGACCTGAAGACGCTGACCCAGGTCGACGTTCGACCGGGTCCGGCCCTGAAACGCACCGCCTCCCTGTACAGCGGACTCTACCTCAACGAGTTGCTGCAGCGGATCTTGCCGGCGGCCGACCCGCATCCCACCCTGTTTGCCGCCTACATCGATGTCCTCGCCGAGCTGTCCGAAACCACGGAAATCGAGCCGGTGCTTCGGCGGTTCGAGCTGGCCTTCGCCGCGGCGCTGGGGGTCGATTTTGCCTGGGACCTGGCGACCGATACCGGGCGTTCCGTCGAGCCGGGGCAGGAGTATTGTTATGATCCGGAGCAGGGCATCGTCGCCACTCCGGGGCCCGGTACCCGGTTGCAGCACCTGCCGGGGGACGTGCTCCTGGCCCTGGCCGACGGCGACCTGGCGTCGGAGTCCGGCCGCCGCCTTGCCAAGCGGGTGATGCGGGTGCTTTTCGATTTTCTTCTGCAGGGCCGGCCCCTGCACAGTCGCAGTCTATTCAGTCATCTTCGGGGAGAACGGCATGAATCCTAGGGTTTTACTCGGCGTTAACATTGATCACGTGGCCACCCTCCGGCAGGCCCGCGGCACCCGGTATCCGGATCCGGTGCAGGCCGCCCTGATGGCGGAGGAGGCCGGCGCCGACGGCATCACCATCCACCCCCGGGAGGACCGGCGGCACATTCAGGATCGCGACGTGCTGCTGCTGCGGGAGACCCTGCAGACCAAGATGAACCTGGAAATGGCCGTGACCGACGCCATGCTGGCCTTTGCCGAGCAGGTTCGGCCCGAGTGCGTCTGCCTGGTGCCGGAAAAGCGCGAGGAGCTGACCACCGAGGGTGGCCTGGATGTGGACGGCCAGGAGGCGCGGGTCGCCAAGGCCTGTGACCGGCTGGCGCGTCTGGGCGCGGAGGTGTCGCTGTTCATCGATCCGGACCCGACCCAAATCGATGCGGCGGTACGCTGTGGCGCGCCGGTGGTGGAGTTGCACACCGGGGAATACGCCGAGGCAAAAACCGCCGAGGAAGCCGACGCCGCATTCCAGACCATCGCCAAGGCCGTCGGCTACGCCCGTAAGAAAGGCCTGATCGTCAACGCCGGCCACGGCCTGCACTACCACAACACCGAGCGAGTCGCGGCAATCCCGGGCATCAACGAACTCAACATCGGTCACGCCATCATTGCCCGGGCGGTGTTCACCGGGCTCAAGGACGCGGTGCGCGACATGCGGGCCATTCTGGATCAGGCCCGCGGGCGGGGCTGAAGGCCTGGCCGTCGGCTCAGCTGGTCTCGGCCTGCTGATGCTGTTCCCGGAATAGCTGCTGCCAATCGGTCTGGTCGCTCCAGTTCTGCAGCCGCTCGATGGCTGAGACCAGCTGGTCCTTCTGGTGCTCCAGATCCGGCGCCGAGCATTTCAGCGCGGTCTCCAGCCGGTTGGCAGCGGCCCGCAGTTCCGGCACGCCGCAGTAGCGGGTGGCGCCATGCAGCTTGTGCACGCATTCCAGCAGCCCATCCTGGTCGCCACTGCGCCAGAATTCCTCCATCCGTGACCGGTCGCTCTGCACCTGCTCCAGCAGCATACTGAACAGTTCCTCCGCCAGGTCCGCCTTGCCGGCGGCCAGTTGAATGCTCTCTGAAATACTCACGCAGTCCTGCTGCATCTTGCGGGTCGAGGGGCGCATGGCCCGTCGGGTGTCCCGGATCTCGGGTACCCGCACCTGATCGTGGCGGTCGGCCTTGCCGCACTCGAAACCGGTGTAGTCGCGAATGATGTCGGTCAGCTGCGAGCTGCTGATGGGCTTGGGCATGTAGCCGTCGAAGCCCTGCTGGATCAGCCGGTCCTGTTCATCGGCCAGGGCGTGCGCGGTCAGGGCGATGACCGGGGTCCGGTGGGTGGCCGGGTCCATGTCCCGCAGCCGGGTGGTGGTCTCAACCCCATCCATGCCCGGCATCTGCAGATCCATGAATACCAGGTCGAACGGCTTGTGGCGGGCCTTGCTCAGGGCCTCAAAGCCGCTGGCCGCCCCTTCGGCCTCGATCTGGCAGTCGTTGAGCAGGGTCATCACCAGTTTCAGGTTGGCTTCGTTGTCGTCCACGGCAAGCACCCTCGGGACGTTGCCGGCTGGCAGTCGGGGCGCAGCGGGGCGGTCGTGCTCCAGCACCATGCGCCCGCCTGAGTTGATGCCGTGCACCAGCAGCACCAGTTCGTCGTAGAAGGCGTCCCGGCACACCGGCTTGGTCAGGTGTCCGCTGGCCAGGCCGGATAGCGGTGCGTCGTGGGTTTCCAGGGTCGGGGTCAGCAGCAGGGTCCGGCAGTCCCGCTCGATCTCCAGGGCGCGGACCAGCGCGCAGTACTGGCTGGAATTGAGCACGTGCCGGGTGATGCCGATGATGGCCAGGGCGTAGCCGGCCTGGCTTTTCTGGGCTTCCTCAATCTGTTCCTGCATGGCGGCCGGGGAGGCAACCCGGTCCACGGTCATGCCCCAGTCCCGCAGCAGGTGCTCGACCGCCAGTCCGGTGGTTTTCTGCTGCTCCAGGTAGATCACCCGTTCGCCGCTGAGGGCGTCCCGGGGCGCCACGGTCTCGCCGCTGGCGGACAGTTCCGAGGTCAGGGTGAACCAGAAGGTGGAGCCCTTGCCCAGTTCGCTCTCCAGGCCGATCTTGCCCCCCATTTCCTCCACCAGGCGCTTGGAGATGGCCAGCCCCAGGCCGGTGCCGCCGTATTGCCGGGCGGTCGAGGCGTCGGCCTGGCTGAAGGCGTTGAACAGCGACTGTTGCTGGGCCCGGGACAGGCCGACCCCGGAGTCGGTGATGCTCAGGCGCAGGGTGACCCGGTTATTGTCGGCCGCGTCTTCTTCCAGGCTGGCGCGTAGCACCACCTCACCGGTCTGGGTGAACTTGATGGCGTTGTTGACCAGGTTGGTGATCACCTGCTTGACCCGCAACGGGTCACCCATGATGTTGTCGGGTACGTCGTTGTACACCAGGGGCACCAGGTCGAGGTTCTTGGCGTGGGCCGCCGGCGCCAGCATCACCATGACTTCCTCGACGATGTCCCGGAGCTGAAACGGCACCCGGTCGAGGATCAGTTTGCCGGCCTCGATCTTCGAGAAGTCGAGGATGTCGTTGATGATGGTCAGCAGGATCTCCGAGGACTTGCGAATGGTGCTCAGGTGGTCCCGTTGCTGCCGCGGCAGCGGGCTCTTCAGCAGCAGTTCGGTAAAGCCGATGATGCCGTTCAGGGGCGTGCGGATCTCATGGGACATGTTGGCCAGGAACTCGGACTTGATCCGGCTGGCCTCCAGCGCCTCCTTGCGGGCGAAATCCAGTTCGATGTTCTGGATCTCGATGGTCTCCAGGGTTTCCCGCAGGTCCTCGGTGGCCTGGTCGATGTTCTGTTGCATCTCCGCCTGGGCCTTGCTCAGCTCCTCCGCCATGGCGTTCAGGCCGGACTCCAGTTGCTCGAATTCCGGGCCAGCGCCGGTGAAGATGCGGGTGTCCAGTTTGCCTTCCTTGAGCTTGGCCACCGCGCGATTGAGCTCGAAGATGGGGTCGGTGAAGGCACGACTCAGGCGCAGCGCGATGATCAGGCTGACGATCACACCGGCGAGGACCAGTAGCAGGGAAATCAGCAGGGCCTTGTAGGTTTCCTTCTCGGTGCGGACGTGGGACATCTCGACCGCCACCCAGCCCAGCGGGGCCTGGGGCCGGCTCATGGATTCGCGGGCGTCCGGATCGAGCATGGTTTCGATCATCAGGTCCTGCAGCGACACTGGCGTCACGAACCGGGTGCTGTCCTCGCGCAGGATTCGCACCGCCTGGTCCGCGGTGAGCTGGTCGGCGCTGAGGGTGTCGGAGCTGCCCGGGCCTGTGTGCAGCAGGCGGGCGCCGTCGCTGTCGAAGAAGGTGATGGATCGGACATCCTGCTCTTCCAGCAGGGCATTGGACAGGCTGCTGAGCAGGCTGCGGTTGGCGGTGAACAGGCCGTATTCGGCGCCGGCGGCAAGCTGGCGGGACAGGGATTCGCCGCGGTCGCGGAGCAGGCTCTCGATATTGGTGACCCAGCTGTAGGTAAAGAACATACCCAGCATGAGCGTGGTGAGCAGCGTGGGGACGAGGGTCACCACCAGCACTTTTTTGCGAATGCCCCAGCGTCGCATATCCGGTTCCCGATCTAATGCCTGAGCCCCGTGGTGTAATTTTCGGGGCACGTCCTTGTCAGAATAGTTGATCCGCAGGCGAATGACTGTGGTATCAGTCCCAGTGCCGTCCAAAGTTAAGATACGGTTATAGCCAGGGGTGATTGATATAGCTGGAAGCTGTATTGGGACACCGCCGTCATAACGCGTATCATGCGGTCCAAAAGTGTATCACAGGGCAATGATATGAATTTCCCCACCATCGAAGATTATGTCGGGCACACCCCCCTGGTGCGCCTGCAGCGACTCCCGGGCCAGACCTCGAATGTGATTCTTGCCAAGCTGGAGGGTAACAACCCGGCCGGCTCGGTGAAGGATCGGCCCGCGCTCAGCATGATCCAGGAAGCCGAGCGTCGGGGCGAAATCCGCCCAGGGGATACCCTGATCGAAGCCACCAGTGGCAACACCGGCATCGCCCTGGCGATGGCGGCGGCGATCAAGGGGTACCGGATGGTGCTGATCATGCCCGCCAACATGAGTGAGGAGCGTCGTGCCTCCATGCGCGCCTATGGCGCGGAGATTGTCACGGTCAGCAAGGAAGAGGGCATGGAGACCGCCCGGGACCTGGCCCTGACGATGGAGGCCGAAGGCAAGGGCAAGGTGTTGGACCAGTTCAGCAACGGCGACAACCCGCTGGCCCACTACCGCACTACCGGCCCGGAAATCTGGGCCCAGACCGAAGGCCGGGTTACCCACTTTGTCAGCTCCATGGGCACCACCGGCACCATCATGGGGGTGTCGCGCTACCTTAAGGAGCGCAACCCGGACATCCGCATCATTGGCCTGCAGCCGAAAGAGGGCGCGGCCATTCCCGGCATCCGCCGCTGGCCGGAGGAATACCTGCCGAAAATCTATGACGCTACCCGGGTCGACCAGGTGCTGGACATCGGCCAGGAAGAGGCGGAAAACACCATGCGCGCCCTGGCTTCCCAGGAAGGCATTTTCTGTGGCGTGTCGTCCGGTGGCTCGATTGCGGCCGCCCTGCGCCTGTCCGAGCAGGTTGAAAACGCCGTCATCGTTGCCATTATCTGTGACCGTGGCGACCGCTACCTGTCCACAGGCGTCTTTCCCGGCGCCTGACCCGGACCCAATCATCAAGAGTAGTCAGTATGAGTAGACGACGCCGTAAGGCTCTGCCCAAAGAGCCGGTGCGCTGTGAGATTGAGAAACTGAGCCACGACGGCCGTGGCATTGCCCGCCAGGATGGCAAGACCCAGTTCGTTGACGGCGCCCTGCCGGGCGAAACCGTGATGGCGAAAATGGTCGGCACCCGCAGCAAGTTCGACGAGCTGCGCGCCTTGGACATCCTCGAGAGCGTGCCGGAACGCCAGACCCCGCCCTGTGACTTTGCCGACCTGTGTGGCGGCTGCAGCCTGCAGCACATGAGCGGTGACGCCCAGATCCGGTTCAAGGAAGACACCCTGCGCGAGCATTTTGCCCACTTTGGAGGCATTGAGCCGGAGCAGTGGGTGGCGCCGATGCGGTCCGAACAGAGTCTCGGCTATCGCCGCAAGGCACGCCTGGGCGTGCGCTACGTACCGGCACGGGAGTCGGTGCTGGTGGGCTTCCGGGAAAAGCGCAACAGTTTCCTGACCGACATCGACCAGTGTGTGGTGCTCGACCCCCGCATCGGCGAGCGCATCCAGCCCCTGCGGGATATGCTGCATGAACTGGACGCCTACAATCGTATTCCCCAGGTGGAAGTCGCCTGTGGCGATGACGACGCGGTCATGGTGTTCCGCAACATGGACGAGCTAAGCGAGTCCGACCGGGCGCGGCTGATTGCCTTCGGCCAGGCCCACGGTTTGCATATCTATCTGCAGCCCAAGGGACCGGATACCGTGCACCGGATCTGGCCCGAATCGGCCGGCGCCGCCGACGAACGGCTGAGCTACCGGCTGGAAGAGTTCGACCTGACCATGCAGTTCCACCCGATGGACTTCACCCAGGTCAACGCCGGTATCAACCGCACCATGGTGCACCGGGCCGTGGAGTGGCTGGATGTGCAGCCCGGCGAGCGGGTCCTGGACCTGTTCTGTGGCCTGGGTAACTTCACCCTGCCGCTGGCGCGCAAGGGCGGCCAGGTGGTCGGTGTGGAAGGCGATGACGCCATGGTGGTGCGCGGGCGGGAAAACGCGCAGCTGAACGGCCTGGAGAATGTCACCTTCCACGGCGCCGACCTTCATGGGGATTTCACCGGCCAGAGCTGGGCCAAAGAAGGGTTCGACAAGATCCTGATCGATCCGCCGCGGTCCGGCGCCGAGGACATCTGCAAGTACCTGACCGCATTCGGCGCCAACCGGATCGTGTACGTGTCGTGCAATCCGGCGACCCTGGCCCGCGACGCCGGGGTGATGGTGCGCAATGGCTATCGGCTGGTGCGCGCCGGTGTGATGGACATGTTCCCGCACACCACGCACGTGGAATCCATGGCCCTGTTCGAGCGGGACCCGGGCTGAGACCTGGGATGCGCCCCCGGGACGGGTCCCGGGGGACGAGGGTAAGACCTGGAATGGCAAGACCGATATGGTAAAAGTTCGCGAAGACTACGCAGTGACCGGCGACGGCGAGGTGGACATCGAGCGGTGGGTCCAGGAAATCGCCGCCCAAACCTATCTGGAGGACGTCGACCAGTTCCGCAAAGCCTGTGAGAAGGCGGCGGAGATCGATCTCCAGGCCTTCCGCGAGGACCGGCTCTGGGCTCCGGGGTCGAGCAGTTTCCGGATCGGCATCGAGATGGCCCAGGTTCTGGCCGAGCTGCATCTGGATCAGGCCAGCCTGGTGGCAGCCATCCTGTATCGGGCGGTTCGCGAGGAACGGGTGCCGCTGGAGGACATCCGCAAGGAATTCGGCGACGAGGTTGCCGGGCTGATCAACGGCGTCCAGCAGATGGCCGCGATCTCCTCCATCCACCACCCGCTCAAGGGCAATGTCCTGGGCCAGAGTGAGGGCCAGCTGGACAACGTCCGCAAGATGCTGGTGACCATGATCGACGACGTCCGGGTCGCCCTGATCAAGCTTGCCGAGCGCACCAGCGCCATTCGGGCGGTCAAGAATGCGCCGGAAGAAAAGCGCATGCGGGTGGCGCGGGAAGTCTTCGACATCTACGCGCCGCTGGCGCACCGGCTCGGTATTGGTCACATCAAGTGGGAGCTGGAGGACCTGTCGTTCCGGTACCTGCATGAGAGCGCCTACAAGAAAATTGCCAAGCTGCTGGATGAAAAACGCCTGGACCGGGATGGCTACATCAAGCGGGTGATCAAGACCCTGACCAAGGAACTGGACGAGGCCGGGATCAAGAGCGATCTGTCCGGCCGGGCCAAGCACATCTACAGCATCTGGCGGAAGATGCGCCGCAAGGGCATCGACTTCTCCCAGGTCTACGACGTGCGTGCGGTGCGCATCCTGGTGCCGGAAGTGCGCGACTGCTACGCGGCCCTGGGCATTGTCCATACCCTGTGGCGCCACATTCCCAACGAGTTTGATGACTACATCGCCAACCCCAAGGAAAACGGCTACCAGTCCCTGCACACCGCGGTGATCGGCCCCGAGGGCAAGGTCATGGAGGTGCAGATCCGCACCCACAAGATGCACGAGGAAGCCGAGCTCGGGGTCTGCGCCCACTGGCTGTACAAGGGCACCGACCGCAGCAACAAGTCCACCGGCTACGACGCCAAGATCAACTGGCTGCGCCAGGTGCTGGAATGGCAGGAGGATCTGGGCGACCTGTCCGGGCTGGCCGATCACCTCAAGTCCGATGTCGCCTCGGACCGGGTCTATGTCTTCACCCCGGAAGGGCACGTGGTCGATCTGCCCCAGGGCGCGACCCCGGTCGACTTTGCCTACCGGGTGCACACCGAGATCGGTCACGCCTGCCGCGGGGCCCGGGTCAACAACCGGATCGTGCCGCTGACCTATCCGCTGAAAACCGGCGACCAGATCTTTATCCTGACCTCCAACAACCCGGCCCCGAGCCGGGACTGGCTGAACCCGAGCCTGGGGTACGTGCAGACCTCCCGGGCCCGGGCCAAGGTCACCCATTGGTTCAAGCAGCAGAACCGGGACCGCAACATCGTCGATGGCCGGGCCATCCTCGAGGACGAATTCAAGCGCCTGTCGCTGTACGACATCAATCTGACCGAGCTGGCCGAGAAGGTGAACTACCACAGCGCGGACGACATGTTCGCCGCCATCGGGGCCGGCGACCTGCGGTCGACCCACGTTGCCAACGTGGCCCAGCAGATGCTGGAACCCAAGTCCGAGCAGCTCGATCTCAAGCTCAGTACCCAACGGCACAAGCCTTACGACACCGCCACCGACATCCAGATCCAGGGCGTCGGCAAGCTCAAGACCCAGGTGGCCAAGTGCTGCAAGCCGCTGCCGGGCGACCCCATCGGTGGCTACATCACCGTCGGGCGCGGGGTGACCGTGCACCGGGAGGACTGCCTGACCTTCCTGAACCTGCGCGAGTTCGAGCCGAACCGCATCATCGAGGTGAGCTGGGGCGGCCGGCCGGCGGCGGTGTACCCGGTAGACATCGAGATCCAGGCCTATGACCGGTCCGGTCTGCTGCGGGACATCACCCAGGTGCTGTCGGCCTCCAAGAGCGACGTGCTGGCGCTCAACACCCTCAGTAACCAGGACGAGAACACCGCGACCATGACCGTGACGGTGGAGATTTCCAGCCTGGAACAGCTGGCCCGGTTGCTGGCCCAGATCCGCAACCTGCCCAACATCATCGACGTGAGGCGTAAGCGCGGATGAGCTACAGCATCGACGACCTGAAGACCCTGATGGCCCGGTTGCGGGAGCCGGAGACCGGCTGCCCCTGGGACACCCGGCAGACCTACGGCAGCATCGTGCCGCACACCATCGAGGAAGCCTACGAGGTGGCCGACGCCATCGAGCGCGCCGATTACCCGCACCTGAAGGACGAGCTCGGGGACCTGCTGTTCCAGGTGATCTTCTACGCCCAGATGGGGCGAGAGGACGGTCACTTCGATTTTGACGCCGTGGTCGACAACCTGGTGCGCAAGCTGATCCGGCGTCATCCCCACGTGTTCCCGGACGGCACCCTGGACAGCCGCATCGATCCGGACAACCGCCCGACCGAGGCCTGGATCAAGGAAAGCTGGGAACGGATCAAGGCCGAGGAGCGGGCGCAGGCGGCGCCCTCGGATACCCCCGCCAGCCGGCTGGATGGCGTGGCCCGGACCCTGCCACCCATGGCCCGCGCCGAAAAGCTGCAGAAGCGGGCGGCCCGTCACGGCTTCGACTGGCCGGACATCGAGCCGGTGTTCGACAAGCTGCATGAGGAAATCGACGAGCTCAAGGAAGCCTGGCACGCCGCCCAGTCCGGCACCGGTGACCATGATGCCGTCGAGGACGAACTGGGCGATCTGCTGTTCGTCTGTGTCAATCTGGCACGCTTCATGAAAGTGAATCCGGAGCAGGCCCTGAAACGCACGAACCACAAGTTCGAGGCCCGGTTCCGGGCGATCGAGCAGGTGCTTCGACGTGACGGCCGCGACATGGACGAGGAATCCCTGGAAGCGCTGGATGCCGTCTGGCAGTCGGTCAAAGGCGTGGAGAAGGGCGGTTCGGGCGCCTGAGCCCTGGGGTGCGGTAAGTACAATCCGTTACCAATTAGCAGGTTCCCGGCGAGGCCGCTTCGTCTACACTTCGGGTAACGGTTGCACCGACTTTGTGCGCCGTGCGCCATCAATAAGATGCAGGAGTGAAGGCACCATGAAAATCAAGGATCTGGTCAACTACTGGGACAAGCACGCACGCGGTCGGCTGACCCGCGACGCCTACTTCATGGCGTTGTCCGACCAGCATCACAAACGCCTGGAAAAACTGGCGGCACTGTATCCGATGAAGTCGCCGCAAGACCTGATGCGCGACCTGATTTCGGCGTCATTGGATGAGATGGAAACCAGTTTTCCCTACGTTCAGGGCACCAAGGTGGTGGCTTACGACGAGGATGGGTTCGAGCTCTACGAAGACCAGGGTCTGACCCCGAAGTTCGTGAGTCTGAGCCAGAAGCACATCCAGCGGCTCAAGGCTCGACAGCTGGAATCCGTAGCCTGAGCGCCTGACCGGCCACAGGGCGACGCCCATTTCCTGCGCGGGGTGACGGTAGCCACCCCGCGGACAATACCCCTGACTCTCTGAATTCTTCCCGTGCGCGTTCCGCGCCCGTTACTTGTCCTTACCTTCCAGACGGTCCTTCAGCGGGCTCTGACGCACCAGATCGTCCAGGGCCGCTCCGATCATGTCGTTGAGAATGTCGGTTTCCGAGCGATCCGGGTACAACTCCGCCAGGGCGGCAATCCGGGCAGCGTCTTCCAACGGAAGCCGCAGGTTGTAGTCGTGGGTCCGCTCCACGGGCTCTTTTTTGCTTTCCCAATGCTTGGGCAGATCAGTCACTTTCATGAGTACTCCTTGCGGCCAACAGCTTGAAAGGCCAATAGACTTTCTCGACGATTCCTTAGTATCGTAAGTTTACTTTGTCTCCGTCAATTAAAAGGACGTCACTGTGACTGAGCTACACCCCGATCTCCGAGAAAACGTGCGCATGCTGGGCGAGCTGCTGGGCCAGAGCATCCAGAGCTATCCCGGCCGGGACTGTTACGATCTGATTGAGGAGATCCGCGCCGCGGCCAAGGCCGACCGGCGCCAGGAGAGCGGCTCGGGCCAGCGCCTGATCAACCTGCTGGGCAAGCTCAGCGACGACGAGTTGCTGCCGGTTACCCGCGCCTTCAACCAGTTTCTCAACCTCGCCAACCTGGCCGAGCAGTACCACGGTATCCGGCGCAAGAAAGGTCATCAGTCCGATTTGATGGTGGAATCCCTGGGTCAGGTGTTTGACCGCCTGAAAGCCAATGGCGTCAGCGCCGAGGAGTTGCACCGTCGGGTGGCGGAGCTGCGCATCGAGTTCGTGCTGACCGCGCACCCGACCGAGGTGGCCCGGCGGACGCTGATCATGAAGTACGACGAGATGTCCGAGTGCCTGGCCCGGCTCGACCACGAAGACCTGATGCCGGCCGAGCGGGAAGAGAGCGTGAACCGGTTGACCCGGCTGATCACCGAGGCCTGGCACACCGATGAGATTCGCCACGAGCGGCCGACCGCGGTCGATGAGGCCAAGTGGGGCTTTGCCGTGATCGAGAACAGCCTCTGGCAGGCGCTGCCCCGGTTCCTCAGCAGCCTGGACGCGGCCCTGTCGGAAGCCACCGGCAAGGGCCTGCCGTTGCAGGCGTCGCCCATTCGCATCGCCTCCTGGATGGGCGGCGACCGGGACGGCAATCCCAACGTCACCCACCAGGTCACCCGCAAGGTGTTCCTGCTGGGCCGCTGGATGGCGGCGGACCTGTACCTGCGGGATATTCAGGCTCTGCGCGCGGAGCTGTCCATGTGGCAGGCCAGTGACGAGTTGCGGGCGCAGGTGGGCGACGCCCGGGAGCCCTATCGGCAGGTGCTGGCGGACCTGCGGGAGCGTCTGGCCAAGACCCGGGATTGGGCCGAGGCCGGGGTTGCCGGTGAGGCCGCCGATGCCACCGATATCCTGTTCGAAAACGAGGATTTCACCGCACCCCTGGAGCTCTGCTACCGCTCGCTGGTGGAATGCGGCATGGAGTCGATCGCCAATGGCCCGCTGCTGGACACCATCCGCCGGGCCCACACCTTCGGCTTGCCGCTGATCCGGCTCGACATCCGTCAGGAGGCCTCGCGCCACGCCGAGGCGGTGGCGGAAATGGTCGATTACCTGGGGCTGGGGGATTATCTGTCCTGGTCCGAGGCTGATCGCCAGGCCTTCCTGGTCAGGGAGCTCCAGGGCCGTCGGCCCCTGGTGCCGCGCAACTGGGAACCGTCGGAGCCGGTGCGGGAAGTGCTGGCCACCTGCGAAGTGGTGGCCCAGCAGACGCCTCAGGCGCTGGGTTCGTACGTGATTTCCATGGCCAGCAAGCCCTCGGACGTGCTCAGCGTGATCCTGCTGCTGCGGGAGTCCGGCATGAAATTCCCGATGCGGGTGGTGCCCCTGTTCGAAACCCTGGACGATCTGCGGGGTGCGCCGGACAGCATGTCCGCGCTGTACGAAGTGGATTGGTATCGCGACTACTGCCAGGGCAGCCAGGAAGTGATGATCGGGTACTCCGACTCCTCCAAGGATGCCGGCCAGCTCATGGCCGCCTGGGCCCAATACCAGGCCCAGGAGAAACTGACCCAGGTGGCCAATCGCTACGGCGTGCACCTGACCCTGTTCCATGGCCGGGGCGGCACCGTGGGTCGGGGCGGTGGTCCGGCCAACCGGGCCATCCTGTCGCAGCCGCCGGGCTCGGTGAACGGCAGTTTCCGCATCACCGAGCAGGGCGAGATGATCCGCTTCAAGTTCGGTCTGCCGGACCTGGCCGTGCAGAGCCTGACCCTGTACACCACCGCGGTGATCGAGGCCACGCTGGCGCCACCGCCGGAACCGGAACCGGCCTGGCGGGACACTATGGACTGGCTGACCGAGCGTTCGCTCAAGGCCTACCGCGATGTGGTGCGCGAGAACCCCGATTTTGTGCCTTACTTCCGGCAGGTGACGCCGGAGCAGGCCCTGGGCAAGCTCGCCCTGGGCAGTCGACCGGCCCGGCGCAAGGCCAGCGGGGGCGTGGAGAGCCTGCGGGCCATACCCTGGATTTTCGCCTGGACCCAGATGCGCCTGATGCTGCCCAGCTGGCTTGGCAGCGACGTGGCGCTGGAAGCGGCCGCCAAGGACGACCGGCTGGGACAATTGCGCGCCATGATGAAGGGCTGGCCGTTCTTCCGGACCTACGTGGACATGCTGGAGATGGTACTGGCCAAGGCCGATCTGCGCATTGCCAGCCATTATGAGCAGACACTGCTGGACGACGACCGTCTCGAAGCCCTGGGCACGGAGCTGCGGGAGCGGCTGCAGCGCTGTATCCAGCGGTTGCTGGAGCTGAAACAGCAGGACGCACTGCTGGAAGACGAGCCAGTGTTCGCCCACTCCATGCGCGTCCGCAACCCCTACACCGATCCACTGCACTACCTGCAGGCGGAACTGCTGCGCCGGAACCGCGAAGGCGAGGGCAAGGGTGAGGTGCCGGAGCTGGTCGAACGGGCCCTCAAGGTCACCATGGCGGGCATTGCCGCAGGCATGCGCAACACCGGCTAAGGCTCTGAAAACAACAACCGGTGGCCGGGCGCCGCTGACGATCAAAAGGGGAGTAAGCTGTGGCTCTGGCTGCGCGACTGGAACGATTCCTGGCCCGAAAGGGCATACCCTACACGGATGTACCCATCCCCCAGGCCACCAGCTTCAACGCAGCGGTGATGGAGTCCGGGCAGCCTCGCGCCGACGTGGTCCAGGCGACCCTGCTGATCGACATCAAGGGCGCGGTGATGGCGGTGCACCAGTTCGACAGCGCCCTGGATCTGGAGGCCATCCACCAGTTCACCGGGCGTCGACTGCAGACCCTGACCGCGCGTCAGTCCATGCGCCTGTTCAGCGACTGCGACCCGGGCTTCATTCCGCCCATCGGAGGCGCCTACGACCTGCCGGTGCTGCTGGACGACGACGTCGCCCAGGCCGAGCGTGCGGTCATGGCCAGCGGCAGCGACGACAGCCTGCTGGAGATGGAAGGGCGTGACCTGCGGCTGGCCCTGGCCGGCGCGCGCCAGGGGCACCTGGTGATTCGGGGCCAGGGCAATGGCGACCGCAAGGCCCTCTCGCTGGACGAAGTGGCCGACAAGCTGCAGCGTCTGTACCGCCTGCCGCCCATGCCGGCCCTGGCCCTGCGCATTCTTCGGCTGACCACCAACAGCGAGGCCACCGCCCGGGAACTGGCGGAGCTGATCGAGTTTGATCCCAGCCTCACCGCCCAGATCATGCGCTACGCCCGCTCGGCCCTGTTCAACTACCCGGGTGAGATCAACACCGTGCAGGACGCGGTGACCCGCGTGCTCGGCTTCGACCGGGTGGCCCACGTGGCCATTGGCATCGCCGCGGTCCGGGCCTTCGATGTGCCCCGGCAGGGCATGCTGGGCTTGGCCAACTTCTGGCGCCACTCCCTGTACTGCGCCTTCCTGTGCCAGAGCCTGGCCGACCAGTGTGGCGCGGACAAAGGCCTGGCCTATCTCTGTGGCTTGCTCCACAACTTCGGTCTGCTGCTGGTCGGCCACCTGTTTCCGGCCGAGTTTGAGGAACTGAACACCCTGCGCGAAGCCAACCCGGAGATCAGTATGTACTCGCTGGAGCAGCAGGTGTTTGGTCAGGCCCGGGGCGATCAGGTGCTGGCCGTTGGCCACGGCGCGATCGGGGGGATCCTGCACAAGCTCTGGCAGTTGCCTGAACCCGTGGTCAAGGCCGCCGGCATGCACCAGCACCCGGGTTACCATGGGGAGCACGAGAATTACGTGCGCATGGTGCAGCTGGCCAACGGTTTGTTAAAGGCCCGTGACGTTGGCGACGAGTTCAATCCCGACGATCTGCCCGCGCTGCTGGCGGCCCTGGATCTGGACCCGGCCGTGGTCGCCGATCTGGAGGAGGAGATCGATCGAGTCGCTCCGGATCTGGACGCCCTGGCAAATTCCCTGTCATCCTGAGGCCTCGAGTCTTTCGGGCCGCTTGTGCCCGATTTCTGTGCATGATACGGAGGTCGACTTTCTCTGAGGCAGCTGACTTCGTATAATGCGCCTTCGCCGGGACCGGCCCACGCCTTCCCTGTGCCGAGAGATTGTCGCAAAGGCACGGATCTTTGCCGCAATTTTTCAAACGATAATGACTAATACGGGAGCACAACGTTATGCGAATCATCATGCTAGGCGCGCCGGGAGCGGGCAAGGGCACCCAGGCCCAGTTCATCACCGAACGCTTTGACATTCCCCAGATCTCCACCGGTGACATGCTGCGCGCAGCAGTGAAGGCCGAATCCGAGCTGGGGCTGCAGGTCAAAGAAGTCATGGCGACCGGCGGCCTGGTGTCTGATGACATCATCATTGCGTTGATCGAAGAACGGATCCAGCAGCCGGACTGCAAGAACGGCTTCCTGCTGGACGGGTTCCCGCGCACCATTCCCCAGGCGGAAGCGCTCAAGCAGCAGGGCATCGCCATCGACTACGTGGTGGAAATTGCCGTTGATGACGAGGAAATCGTCAGCCGCCTGTCCGGCCGTCGTGTGCATGAAGGCAGCGGCCGTATCTACCACGTCAAATTCGATCCGCCGAAAGCCGAAGGCAAGGACGACGAGACCGGCGAGCCGCTGGTGCAGCGTGAGGACGACAAGGAAGAGACCGTCCGCAAGCGCCTGAAGATCTACCACGATCAGACCGCTCCGCTGGTCGGCTATTACCAGGACTGGGCCGCCGAAGCCCCCGCCGCCGCGCCCCAGTACGTGCGCGTCGAAGGGGTAGGCAGCCTGGACAGCATCCGCGACCAGATCCTGGCCAAGCTCCAGTAAGCGCCGGCGAGCCCCGATGCGAGGAATCTCTAGGTCGTGAAACTGCTGGCACTGGATACGTCATCGGAGGGCTGCTCGGCAGCCCTTCTGGTTGATGGGGAGTTGTCCGAGCGCTTCGAACTGGCGCCCCGGGGCCATACCCGGCTGCTGATGCCCATGGTCCGGGAGTTGCTGGCCGAGCGTCAGCTGGCTCCGGCCGAGCTGGATGCCCTGGCGTTCGCCTGCGGTCCGGGCTCGTTCACCGGTTTGCGGATCGCGACCGGGGTGGTGCAGGGCCTGGCCTGGGGCCTGGACATTCCGGTGGTGCCGGTGTCGTCCCTGGCCAGTGTGGCCCTGGGGGCGATCGAGACCATGGATCTGGGCTCGGAGCAGGGCATTGCCGTGGCCTTCGATGCCCGGATGCACGAGGTGTATTGGGGCTGCTTCGTGTGCCGCGACGGCCGACCGGTCGCCGTGGCCGACGAGCGGGTGTGCCCGCCCGGGCTGGTCACCCTGCCGGACAGTGTGTCGCCATGGCACGGTGCCGGCCAGGGCTGGCGCTTCCGGGACCAGATGCCCGCGGCCGTCGCCGAGGGCATGACCGACATTGACGAATCCCTGGTGCCCCGTGCCGCTTGGGTCGCTCGGCTCGCCGAGGTGGGGTATCGAGACGGACAGGCGGTCCCCGCCGAACGGGCCCAGCCGGTGTACATTCGCGACGAGGTGGCCTGGAAAAAGCTGCCTGGCCGTGAATGAGGCTGGCCGAACAAGCCGCCCCTGAGGCGGTTGCCAGGCTTCCTTTCGACCCCGTCTTCTACCATACTTTGAGTGTGGTTCTTGGTCACTGATCACGCGGTATCAGGTCATGATTGGCAACATCAACTCAAGCAATCCCTACAGCTACCAGACCGGCACCAACAATCCGGCGCGGGAACGTAGCGATGTTGCCCGGGCGCCGGCCGCCAGTCCGGAGCAGGCGCCGGAAACCGCTCGACGGGATCTGGCCGACGGCCGTCCGCCCGCAACGATTGAGCGCACCCCGGTTGAGCGCACTCCGGCCGAGAGCCTGGAGCGTCGGGTCGAAGCCCGGCGGGCCGCCGAGGATGCCCGGCTCGAACGCTTCCGTGCCGACGAGATACCCCTGCCTACCGCCCAGGCCCTTTCGACCTTCGCCCTAATTGCCGCCTCTGGGCAGGAGTCCGGCGCCGACGCACCCCTGGCCGGTATCGATATTCTGGTCTGATGACGACGCCTGCCTCTTCTTCCGTGTCTCCCGCTGATTTGGCTCAGCACATGGCCGTGGGCCGCAGCGCGCTTGGCGACGCCGACCAGGCTTCCGCGCTCAGTGATGCCCTGTCTTTGCCCAACCTGGGCATAGTTCGGCCGCGGGATGTCCGGGACTATTCGGTGCTGCTGTTTCTGGATGATCAGGGCCTGGGCCTGCAACTGACGGGCAAGGGCGCGCCCGGTCCGGTCCGGGCCGAATTCGTTACCGGCAAGATGGGCTATCGGCGCGAGCACGGCGGTGGCGCCGGTCAGTTGGTGGCCAAGGCCGTCGGCCTGCACAAGACCCGCGCCCACCTGCACGTGCTGGATGCCACCGCCGGTCTGGGCCAGGATGCCTTCGTGCTGGCGGGGCTCGGTTGCCGGGTCACTCTGTTTGAACGTAATCCGGTGATTCATGCCCTGCTGGCCGATGGCCTGGCGCGCGCCGGCCTCAACGTCGACTGCGCCCCGATCATCGAACGCATGACCCTGCGCCAGGGCAGCAGCATCGATTGGCTGGCGTCGGCCGACCCCGGTGCCGCGGACGTGATCTACCTGGACCCGATGTTCCCACATCGGGACAAGTCGGCGCTGGTGAAAAAGGAAATGCAGGTGTTCCAGCGGGTGGTGGGCGACGATGACGACAGCGAGGCACTGCTGGCGGCGGCGCTGTCAGCCGCCGGCTATCGGGTGGTGGTCAAGCGCCCCCGCAAGGCGCCGGCGATCGCCGGGCCCGAGCCAACCATGCGGGTTGAGGGCAAGAGTAGCCGGTACGACGTCTATGCCCTCAAGGCGCTGCCAGAGCCACGCTAGGGCGCTCAGGCCCCGAGCATGGTGACTTGCTGAATGGCCTGGCGTTTTTCCACGCTCAGAACCAGGCGGGCGTCCTCGGCGACGTCGTCCAGCCCCTCGCCGTAATAGATCAGACCGTTCTCGTCGGTGGTGATGACCCCGTTTTTCTGCATGTTGGCGATGAAGTTGCGGAACAGGCTCTTGTCGAAGAACTCCGGCGCGTTCAGGCCAAAGAGAATGGACATGCGCTCGGCCAGCAGAGTGCTCTGCTCCTCCAGTTCGGACGCGCTGATCTTGCCCGAACCGTACTTGCGCAGAATCCCCAGGGCAATGTGATAGCGCTCCAGGGTCTGGATGATGAAGCGCGACAGCACCCGCAGCCGAAGCATGGCTTCGGTGCCTTCCTCGGGCCGGCCAATGCGGTCATCCTCCAGGGCGTTCAGCAGGCCCTGATCGATCAGTACGTCAATCCAGCGGTTGATCACCTGTTCGGCCTCGTCCGCCCGGTATTGCAGGAACAGTTCCGATTGCAGGTAGGGGTAGGCCACTTCAGCCAGGAACACCACCTTGTCCCGACGCAGGCTGTCCTTGTTCTCGAACAGGCTGGCGATCAGCGAGGGCAGGGCGAACAGGTGCTGGATGTTGTTGCGGTAGTAGGTCATCAGGATCGCGTTGCTGCCCGCCAGGGCGATGATGTCGCCCAGCTTTTGCGGCTGGCGCTCGACCAGGCCCATGTTCTCGCAGTAGGCAACCCAGTCCTTGCCGCTGCCCTCGGGCAGGGTGACCGTGTCGGCATAGGGGTAGGCCTTCAGCAGTAACGCGTACTGGTCCATCAGGCGCACCAGCTGGTCCTCGTCCATCGCCAGTCGATCGGTGCCGAGCAGCACCGTGGCGGTCATGCCGATGGGATTGACCGCCACCGAGGCGTTGATGTTGGACGCCACACGGACGGCCAGTTCATCGACCGCCTGGTTCAGCCAGGGCGGACGGTACTCGGCGTCGTAGGCTTCCTGGCGCCAGCTGTCGTGGACCTGGTCCAGCACCTCGGCAAGCGGGATGGCCTCGCCAAAGTTCACCGCCACCCGGCCGAAGGAGTTGCTCAGCTTGCGCACGGTCTTGGCCAGGGCGAACACGTTTTCCTTCTGCTTTTTCTTGCCCCGCAGCTCGCCCAGGTAAGACCGGCCCTCCATGACTTTCTCGTAGCCGATGTACACCGGCACAAACACGATCGGCTTGCGGTGGTCGCGCAGGAAACTGCGCACGGTCATCGACAGCATGCCCGGGCGTGGCTGCAGCATGCGGCCGGTGCGGCTGCGACCGCCCTCGACGAAATACTCCACGGAGTAGCCCCGGGAGAACATCACGTGCATGTACTCGTTGAACACGGTGGCGTACAGCGGGTTGTCCTTGAAGCTGCGGCGCATGAAGAAGGCACCGCCCCGGCGCAGGATCGGGCCGACGATGGGCATGTTCAGGTTGATGCCGGCGGCGATGTGCGGCGGCATCAGGCCGTTCTTGTACAGTACGTAGGACAGCAGCAGGTAATCGATGTGGGACCGGTGGCAGGGCACATACACCACCGCGTTTTCCTGGGCCACTTCCTTGACCACCCGGATGTTGTTGACGGCAATGCCGTTGTAGATCCGGTTCCACAGCCAGGCCAGTACCACCTCCAGGAAGCGGATGGTCACGATGGACATGCTGGCCGCGATTTCATCGGCGTACTTCCAGGCCTTGGCGCGCACTTTTTCGGGCGGAATGTCGTCCTTGGCCGCGGTTTCTCGGATGGCTTCCTTGACCGCCTGGGTCCGGACCAGGCCACTCACCAGGGTGCGGCGATGGGACAGGTCCGGCCCGAGCACGGCCTGGCGAACGCGGCGGAAGTGGGTGCGCAGGATTCGCGCCAGCTTGCGCTTGGCCCGCTCTTCGGAGTTGCGGTATTCGTCGACCACCTGTCTGAGCGACAGTGGCTGGTTGAACTGCACATAGGTGTTGCGGCCGTGCAGCATGATGATCAGCAGTTTTTGCAGACGGCCGGCCACGCTCCAGGTGTCGGACAGCAGCAGTTTGACCAGCGACTTCTCCTTGTCCGGCGAGCGCCCCCAGAACAGCGACACGGGCACGATCTGCACGTCCTGGTCCGGCTGCTCGAGGCCATAGCCGACCAGAGCGGCGAACTCCGGGGTCAGGATCGGTGTCTGTCGGCGGCGGAACAGACCGCCGGTTCGCCGGTACAGGAAGAAGAACGAGTGCGACGGGCCGTTCTTGACCGGCAGGGCTTCGGTGGCGCCGGGCAGGCGGGCGTGAATGACCTCCTGCTCCAGCACCAGTCGGCTCGACAGGGAGCTGTACTGGAGCACGTAACAGACCGGCTTGTCGGGGTCGAGGCTCAGGGCGTCGAGGCTGTTGCCGCTGACGTCTGTCCTGACCCACAGGAAGAGAATCTTGCGCAGAATGGTCAGGATCAGGCTGCGAATGCCCTGATAAAGTCGCATAAAGTGGTGCTCCGGTGACTCAGATTGGGGCCAAGTTTACTTGGTTGCGCACGGGGCGGAAAGTCGGTCATCGTACTGGAACCTGGGCTCAGTGTGGTACATTTCAGCCTGATTCTTCCAATTCGCAAGTGAGAACCCACGATGGCGATCGCAACCACAGGCTGGACCCCCGGCTGGACCTCGGACGCCCCGCGCTCCGGGGATGGGGTTCTGGTCGTGTCTGGCACGGACATCCTGAAACCGGCGGACGGCTGGCTGCTGCCGGCGGATGACGCCCGGTGCGAACCGGGCCTGGCGAACGCGGTTGCGCTTGGGCACCTGGCAGCCGGCTCGGTGTATGTGACCGGGGTCGAGGAGCCGGTGCCCGGGCTGGAGTCGGTACCCCTGAGAGACGCGCTGCTGATGATGCCGGAGGCGCCGGCGGCCCTGCTCAGCACCGGGTTCCAGGTTTGGCAGTGGTGGCGCGATCACCGCTACTGCGGCCGCTGTGGCGGGCAGACGGGTCCCCATCCCCGGGAACGGGCCAAGTGGTGTGAAACCTGCGAGATTCCCTGGTACCCAAGGCTGGCGCCCTGCGTGATCGTGGTCATCCGCCGGGACGACCGGATGCTTTTGGCCCGATCGACCCGGGCCCGTCATCACTTCTACAGCCTGATCGCCGGCTTCGTCGAGCCGGGCGAGAGTCTGGAGGGCGCGGTGGCCCGGGAGGTCATGGAGGAAACCGGGCTGACGGTGACCAACGTCCGGTACCAGTCGTCCCAACCCTGGCCCTTTCCGCATCAATTGATGGTGGGGTTTTTCGCCGATTACGCCGGTGGTGAGCTGGTGCTGCAGGAAGACGAATTGGCCCATGCCGACTGGTATGTACCCGGCGACACCCCGCCCGTTCCGCCCGAAACCACCATCGCCGGCCGGCTGATCCGGACCATGGCCGAGAAAATCGGCCAGGGAGGCACTGCCCGTTGACGAGCCTGTCTGCGCCCCGCGTGCTGGTGTTCGATTCCGGGGTTGGCGGCCTCAGCGTCGCGGCCTGCATCCGGCGCCAATTGCCGGCGGCGGAACTGCTGTACCTGGCCGACAACGCCGGTTTCCCCTACGGTGATCAGCCCGAGCCGGTGGTGATTGAACGCTGCTGTCGGCTGATCGCCGAAGCGCTGACGCTGTACCCCTGTGACGTCATTGTGGTGGCCTGCAACACCGCCAGTACCGTGGTGCTGCCGCACTTACGGGCCATGGCCCCGGTGCCGGTGGTGGGCGTGGTGCCGGCAATCAAGCCGGCCGCGGCCGAGACCCGGAACGGCCGGATTGGCCTGCTGGCCACCCCGGCCACCATTCGCCGACCCTATCTGGACCGATTGGTGAACGAGTTTGCCGGTCATTGTCAGGTCGAGCGCATTGGCCACCCGGACCTGGTGCGCTGGGTCGAGGAATCCGTGGGCGGGGCACCGGTGCCGCAGGCCGCCCTGGCCGAGGCCGTTGCCGGCTTTGCCCGCGCCGATGTCGATACCGTGGTGCTCGGCTGCACCCATTATCCGCTGTTGCTGGAGAATCTGCGGGCGGCGCTGCCGGCGGTGCGGTTCTGGATTGATTCGGGAGACGCCATCGCCCGGCGGGTACATCAGTTGCTGGCGGACCAGGGTCGTGCGGATGCGGCGGTGTCCGGGAACCAACGCCCCGGCGCCCCGGTTCGGGTGGCCCTGTTCTCCGGGCCGGCCCCGAGCGGACTGGCCCGCTATATGGCCGGCCTGGATCTTGAACCCGGTGCCATCCGGGATAACTGGTCCGGAGGCGCGGCGCGGGCTACAGCAACCGCGTCAGCTTGAACATAGCCAGGAATTCCAGCGCCGGGATGGCGCGCCGGTGGCAGCAGTAGGTCTTGAAGCCTTCGCCCCGGAAGCGCGATTTGGTGAACTCCAGTCCCTTGAAGTTGTAGAGGAAATTACCCTTCTCGTAGACCAGGTGCAGCAGTCGTTTCAGGGACCGGCTCTCCTGGGGCTCCAGCTCGTTGGCCAGTGACAGGGGAATCAGCCCCAGATCGACGTAGGGCACACCTTCGGCCTTGAACACGTCCATGGCGTGCGCCATCAGGGTGTAGAAAATGCCCTGGCGAAAATCGGCGTTGGCCCGGGAGATGTTCGGGACGTAGCTGATGATCTCGTTGTTGCGGTAAATCGGATCGAAGTAGATGAACCCCACCGCCTTGCCATCCTGGTAGGCGTAGAAGTGTCGCTCGTTCTCCCGATACGCCATCTCCATCGGGCGGATCAGAAAGCGGATTTCGTTGCTCTTGCACTTGCGGGTGCGGATCCAGGCTTCTGAGATCTCCCGGGTGTGGTCGTCGCTGAACCGCTCCCTGACGGTGATGTTGGTTTTCTCGGCCTGGTTCAGGGCGGTCCGCAGGATCTGTTTCTTCTTGCCCGACAGCGACCAGGTGCCCAGGTCGATGCGGGACTCGCTGCCGAACTGGGTGCCGTAGAGGCCGAAGCGCAGGTTCAGCACGTCCACCACCGGCTTGGACACCTGGATGTAGCTGGCGTTGGGGAAGCGGTTGTGGAATTGCTCGAGAATGACCGGGAAGTTTTCCGGTGCACACACCGGGTCCGACAGCACGAAGGTGCCGCCCCATTTGCGCATGTAGGCGATGTAGCCAACGCCGGGCAGGTCGAAGTACTGCATGCCCGGTTGCAGGGTCGAGAACGACTGGGAATGGACCCCGTGCTTCTTCAGGTAGCCGACCCGCTCGGCGAAGGTAAACGCATTGCCGGCCAGTTCACGCAGTCCGTCCAGGGCAAGAATCTGATCGCTCATATCGGTGCTCCCCAAGTTCCGTTAGGTTGGCTGATGCGAAAGATCAGGCCTGTTTGCGGCCGAGGATCGACCAGTAACAGTCCATGTTGAGCAGCTTGAAATGCTTCTTCTCGGTGACCTGGAGACCCAGGCGCTGCATGTGCTCGGGGTAGTTGTAGATCTTGTGGAAGGCGTTGTTGGCGAACAGCCAGAAGATGAACACGGCCATGTACCAGTAGAGCTTCTTGAACAGGCGCGCCACCAGGTTGCCGGTGGGGTAGCAGAAGTCCCCGACCACCACCCGGGCGTCGGCTTTGCCCAGCCGGATCAGGTGCTCCAGCACCCGCACCATCATGTCCTCGTCGAACACGTTCAGGAAGAAGTTCGCCACCACCATGTCGTACTGCTCGAATTCCGTCACCGTCATGATGTCGCTGTGGATCCGGCGGATACTCAGGTGGGGCGCTTCTTTTTGTTGGGCTTCGCCAAACTTGCGCAGCATGGTTTCGGACAGGTCCACCACCGTGACCTCGGCGCCCAGTTCTGCGGCGCGAATGGCGTCCCGGCCATGGCCAACGCCCGCAAACAGGATGCGGTCGCCGGGTTGCACGGTTTCGACATCCAGCATGGCGGTTTTGCATCGGTGGATGTTCTTGCCGCTGTAGAGATTGCTCAGGAAATCGTAAACCGGACCAATGTATTTGTATTTATCGCGCATGGTGACTGCTGCCTGTTCCCGTTGCTCTGGATGTCGTCACCGTTGTTGTCGTTGTTGGCCTGACAGCCTGTCGGGGTTCGGTGAGCGACGCCTGATGGATTTGAGCTTAGGGAACGGGGTGGGGGATTTATGTGCAGTACTGCGCATTTCCGGATACAAAAGTTAACGCATGGCAATAGTTTGCAAACCGTTTCATGCTTTTATATCGGAGTGTCTGACAATCGTTAATCTGAGTCAGGCGGGAGTCACGCTGGCCAGGGTCTGCTCCAGGGTCACGGCGATCCGGGCCGCGGGCTCGGCCGGTCCGTAGAAAAAGCCCTGTACCTGATGGCAGCCCAGGCTGCGCAGGTAGGTCAGCTGCTGATCGGTTTCGACCCCTTCGGCAACGATTTCCAGTTTCAGGCCGTGGGCCATGGCCACGATGGCGTTGACGATACAGGCGCCGTCCTCGCCGCTGCGCATGCCTTTGACGAAGGACTGGTCGACCTTGAGGGTGTGGATGGGCAGCCGATGCAGATAGTTCAGGGAGGAGTAGCCGGTGCCGAAATCGTCAATGGCGATGCGCACCCCGAGTGCGGCCAGTTCTCGCAGTTTCTGACTGATCTGGTCGAGATCGTTCATGATCACGTTCTCGGTGATTTCGATCTCCAGGTTGCCGGCCGGGAAGTTGTGGGCCTGCACTCGCTGCATCAGCGTTTCCACGAATTTCGGGTGCTCCACCTGGACCGGGGACAGATTCACCGCCAGCCGCAGGTCACCATGGCCGGAGCGGATCCAGTGCCCGACATCCTGGAAGGCCTGGTCCAGCACCTGTTCACTGAGCTGGCCGATCAGCCGGGTTTCCTCGGCCAGGGGCAGGAAATCCCGGGGGAAGAGCAGACCGCGTTCCGGGTGCTGCCAGCGCACCAGGGCCTCGAGACCGACAATCCGGTTGTCGCTGGAGCAGACCTGGGGCTGGTAGAACACGCGCAATTCGTTGCGCTCCAGGGCCAGGCGCAGGTCCCGTTCCAGATTCAGGCGGTTGGCCGAGTCGATGCTCATGGTTTCGGAGTAGAACCGGTAGCCATCCTTGCCCCGGGCCTTGACGTGGTACATGGCGATGTCGGCGTTCTGGATCAGCTGGTCCATGCAATCACCGGCGTCCGGGTAAATGGCAATGCCGATACTCACGCCCACGAAGACCTCGTGCTCGCCCAGTTGGAAGGGCGCGCGCAGGGCCTTGATCAGCTTCTTGGCGATCTGCCGGGCGTCCTCCGGATTGCGGATGGCGGGCAGCAGCAGGGTGAATTCGTCGCCGCCAAAGCGGGACAGGGTATCGCCCTTGCGCAGACAGCGCTCGAGCCGATGGGTCACCGCCTGCAGCAGCCGGTCGCCCATGGCGTGCCCGAGGGTGTCATTGACCACCTTGAACCGGTCCAGGTCCAGGAACATCACCGCCAGTTTCTGGCCGCTGCGCCGGGCCTGGGTGATGGCGAGCTCCAGCCGGTCCTTGAACAGGGCCCGGTTGGGCAACCGGGTCAACAGGTCGTGATAGGCCTGGAAATTGATGAAGGCTTCGGCCTCTTTCCGTTCGGTGACGTCGCGTGCGGTGCCGTAATACCGGGCGCTCTGACCGGAACCTCCGCCGCGGGTGGCGTCGGAGTGAGGCCAGGTCTGGGGGTCGATCGGAAAGGCAGTGATCTCGAAATGCCGGGTGGCGCGCCGGCTGCCCCGGGTTTTCAGCCGCACTTCCAGGGTCCTGGGATTGTCCGAGGAGACGTTGGGCGCGCTCAGGGCGTACATGCCCCGGGCCACATCCCGGTCGTCGAGAATGTGGCGGAAATGGTTGCCGCAGATTTCCGCGGGCTGATAGCCCAGCAGGCTCTCCACCTTGCTGTTCACGAAACAGAAGTGGCCCCGGGCATCGAGCATGAACACGATGTCGGGCGAGCTGTTGACGATGTAGCGGTGCAGGGCCTCGGACTTTTCCAGGCGCAACTGGATGTTCTCGTGGGCTTTCAGTAGCGACTGTTTGTTGGTGACGCTGGCGACCGTGGCCAGCAGTTCTTCCGGGTCGAAGGGTTTGCGGATGTAATCCAGGGCGCCGCGACGCAGGGCGCGACTGACCGCACTGAACGAGCTTTCCCCACTGACCACGATGGCGCCGCAATCGGGCTGTACCCGGGCCAGGTGGGACATGACCTCGAATCCGTCCACGCCGGGCATCCGCAGGTCCAGCAGCGCCAGGTCGAAGCGCTGGGTGTCCACCAGTTCGCAAGCCCGTTCACCGCCGTGCGCCTCGGTCACCTCGTAGCCACGGCCGCGCAACAGCGTTGCCAGGGTGGTGAGCAGGCGGGGTTCGTCATCCACCACCAGAATGCGTGCCGTTAACCCAGTACTGAAATGCGGATCAGTAAGTTCAGGTGCCATCGGTCAGTGTCCGTTTTCGCGTCGTCAATCGGTCTCGGTGTTTTCGTGTCCCGCCGCCGGTAGCAGAAGTCGGAAGCTGGTGCCCTCCGGTCCCGTGCGACAAGCGATGATGCCCTCCATGTCATCCATCAGCTGTTTCACAATGCTCAGGCCCAAACCGCTGTGGCCCTCTCCCTTGGTTGTCTGCACTGGCGCAAACAGGCGGTCCCGAACCGAATCGGGAATACCGGTGCCGGTGTCGCTGATCTCCAGTTCCACCCAGGTACGGCCGTTCTGCCACACCGGCGCCAGGGTGCGGAGACGGACCTCGCCGCCGGGCTCCGGCAGACTTTCGGCCGCGTTACGCACCAGGTTGATGATGATCTGGCGAATGGGGGCGGCGCCGGCCTGCAGGGTGGTCGGCTGGTCGCACAGCTCCAGGCCCAGTTGGTGCTGGCCGTCGGAGAACAGGCTGTCGTCCAGAATCCGTGCCAGGTTCTTCAGTTCGGCATTCAGGTCGACCCGGTCGGTGTCGCCCTCGCTGCTGTCGCTCTGGCTCATCTGCAGGAGCAGGTTAGCAGCCCGGTCAAGCTCTTCCCGTATGACGTCCAGTTCCTGTTGGACCTCACCGTCGTTGAGCTTTTCCCGCAGCTGGAACAGGTACTGCCGGATGATCGTCAGCGGATTGCTGACCTCATGGATCTGTTCGCGAATGCGTTCCCGGGCCAGTTGCCGGCCGAGGTCATCGGCCTCATCGGGCAGGGGTTGGCCGTGGTGCTGGGCAGCCAGCGCGGTGGCCAGCTGCCGGGTAAACAGGGTGGCCAGTTCGGTGATGGCCGGTGCGCTGTCCCGGTCGGTGGCCAGGGCAAACACGCCCGGGCAGCGGCCGTCGACGACCACCGGAACCGCCAGTAAGGAGGGCGACTTCAGCAGTGACAGGAGCTGGCGGTCCAGTACCGTTGGTGTCCGGCTGCCAAGACTGATCGGCGCCCGGCTATGCAGGGCTTCGGTCAGTACGCTGCCACCGGGCTGGGCCGCGGTAGCGAGCTGGGGAATATGGCCCATGGTGCCGGACCTGAGCACCAGGGTGTCGTCGCTGTGGCTGAAACACAGCGCCGGCAAACCGGTCACCAGGGTCAGGCTGTTGACGGTTTCCGGCAGCACCTCGTCCAGCGGACCGTTCAGGTTGGCCAGACCCAGCGCCTGATTTGCCAGGGCCTGTTGCAGGATGGTCTGTTTCAGTTGCTGGGTGGCACTGTCGCCGTCGTAATCGCCCTCAAGCGGGATGCCCATGGACGTCGCCATGCCCGCGACCTCGTGGGCAATGCGACGGTTGATTTCCCGGGTGAGTTCCTCGCTCAGGCCGAAGACGGTGGCCGCGGCGGCAATACCGGCGGCGTCGGACAGGGCCAGGCGGGTGGCCAGGCTGATCAGTTTGACCAGGTGGCCGGCATCGCGCAGCTCGGTGGGCAGCGCCTGCTGGTAGCGCATGGCGTCGACGGCCATCGGCCCCAGCCCCCAGGCGTCGACCAGGGCGGCGGCCACCTCATTTTGCTGGTTCAGATAATACTGCTTGGCGTCCTCGGCCGGGGTCTTGATGGCGATCAGTTCGCCGATGTTGTGCAGCATCCCCAGCATGAAGGCTTCGTCCGGCTCCGGGTAGCGGGTCAGGGTGGCCAGGGCCCGGGCGGTCAGGGCCGTGGTCAGGGAATGCCGCCAGAAATCCCGCAGCTGTTGCCACTCGTCGCCGCCCAATTCGAACAGCAACTGGCGCAAGGCCGCCGTCAGTACCAGGGTGTGAAAGCGTCGGGTGCCCAGTCGGGTCAGGGCCTGGTCCACCGAGGTGATGCGGGTGCCAGGGCCGTACAGGGCCGAATTGGCGAGGGCGAGAATGCGCGCCACCAGGGCGGTGTCCATGGACACAATGTTGCTGATGGTGCGGTAGTTCTCGTCCCGATGGCACGCCTCGAGCGCCCGCAGGGTCACCTCCGGAAGGCTCGGTAACTGGAGATCAGGAGCTAAATCCATGAAGCTTATCCGCCGCACCCTAATGAAGTCGTTAGTATCGTTATTCCGTTTCTGACGGATGGTTCATTGTTATTTTTGCGCTTGAGCTTAGACAATAATCCGTCGTTATTAAATGCTTATTGATGTTTTTTTGAGCAGCGTATGATCTACGCTGTGATATGTGTAGAATTTTGACAGGTTATACTAACCGATTCTTAACCGATACAGGACACTCCGTTCCGATCATGACCGCCCAGCAGCCCGGCCAGCGCACTGTGAACCAGCCTCGCACCATCGCGGTAACCGGGGGCAAGGGCGGCGTCGGCAAGACCTCGGTGGCGCTGAATCTGGCGCTCACCCTGGCGCGGCAGGACAAGCGGGTGCTGCTGCTCGACGGCGACACCGATCTGGCCAATGTCAGCATCATGGTCGGGCTGTATCCCCACAAGACCCTTGCCAACGTGGTTGCCGGCGACTGCACCCTAGAAGACACCCTGCTGGAAACCGATTTTGGCCTGCACATCGTGCCGGGCGCCTCGGGCGTGCAGGAGTGCATCGACATGGGCCCGACCGACAGCCTGCAGATTCTGCGCGCGCTGTCCCGGCTCGAACGTCGGTACGACTACGTCATCACGGACACCGCGGCCGGGCTTCAGGCCACGGGGCTGCATATGATTGCCGCGGCGGAACTCGCGTGCATCGTGGTGACTCCGGATCCCGCGTCCCTGACCGACGCCTTTTCTCTGATCAAGGTGCTCAAGCGTCGGGGTTATAAACGGGTGCCCAGCGTGCTGGTCAACATGGCCCAGGGCGCGAGCCAGGCCCGTTCGGTGTTCCAGCGTCTGGATTCGGCGGCGCAGCGTCATCTCGACCTGTCCCTTCATTATATGGGCGGCATCTGGCGGGACGAGACCCTGCGTCAGTCCGTGTTGAACCAGAAACCGGTGGCCTTGCTGCCGGTGGCCGATCCCTCCTGTCGACAGTTCCATACCCTGGCGGACATGCTCGATGTCCGTCTGACCCAGTTGTCCCGCCGCAAGGCCGGTATCGCTGCCTACTGGCACTGGTTGTCCCGACAACAGGCGCCGGCAACGGCGCAAGCTGCCCCGACCCCGAGTACGCCTCGGGAACGTTGCTTGCAGGCGGTGGCGGATCTGGAGTCTGCGCTGGCGGCCGGCGGCGACAGTTCGTTGCTGCGTTATGAGGCATTCACCCGGTTGTTTGCACTTTTAGGGCGCAAGCCGGACAGCGATACCATCGAGATTATCCAGACCGGGATCGGCGCCATCGAGTGGGAAAAACTGTCCGACGACAACCGTCACCAGTTGGCGGCGCACCTGCGCCACATGGCCGACCAGATGCTTCCGGAACCGGCCCCGGCCACTGCCGAAGCCAACCCTGCCAGCGAGCCGTCCGACCCGGTTTATGATCGCGTCAGTTTCGGCGAGCAGGCCCGTCTGGTGCGGGTTCTGAAGGAGCAGCCGGCAGAAATCTCCCTCGACGAACTGCTGCGCTCGCTGGCTGGCAAGGACCGCGATTCCCGCTGATTGCGGGCTCGAAAATCCTGCCTTCTAATCAGTCATTTCATTGGCATTTTTTGTGGCGTAATTTTGCATTACGTCACCGCGTTGTCACAGAAGGTGTGCAAATATTAATCACGCCGGAAAACCGTGGCCCGTATAATGCACTGTCTTTTACAAGCGTCAGTCACGCCCCCCCTTTAAAAATTGAGCCGGCAAGGCAGTAAGCCGGTCGCAGACCTTAACGTTGAGAAGGAGTTCCACCCATGGCAACACAGAAGTTGAAACCCGGAGAGTCGTCCTCGAAAGTCCTCGAGCAACTCCGTGGCAAGCACGTCCTGATTACCGGTACCACTGGCTTCCTCGGCAAGGTGGTTTTGGAAAAACTGATTCGGGCGGTTCCCGATATTGGCGGCATTCACCTGCTGATTCGCGGCAACAAGCGTCATCCGGATGCCCGCACCCGGTTCCTGGAAGAAATCGCCACGTCCTCGGTGTTCGAGCGTCTGCGCCACGATGACAACGAGGCGTTTGAGAACTTCGTGGAGGAGCGGGTGCACTGTGTGACGGGCGAGGTCACCGAACCTCTGTTCGGGCTGTCGTCGGACCAGTTCCGAACCCTGGCCAAGGGTATCGATGCCGTGATCAATTCCGCGGCCAGCGTCAACTTCCGGGAAGAGCTGGACAAGGCTCTGGCCATCAACACCCGTTGCCTGGGTAACATCGCTGAACTGGCGCGCCAGAACAGCGAACTGGCCGTTCTTCAGGTGTCCACCTGCTACGTCAACGGCATGAACGCCGGTCAGGTCCGTGAGACCGTGATCAAGCCCGCGGGCGAGAGTATCCCGCGCAGCACCGACGGCTACTACGAGATCGATGAGCTGGTGCGACTGCTGGAAGACAAGATCGCCGACGTGCGCTCCCGCTACGCCGGCAAGATGCTCGAGAAGAAGCTGGTGGACCTGGGCATTCGCGAAGCCAACCGCTATGGCTGGAGCGACACCTACACCTTCACCAAATGGCTGGGTGAGCAGTTGCTGATGAAGGCGCTGACTGGCCGGGCCCTGACCATCGTTCGGCCGTCCATCATTGAGAGTGCCCTGGAAGAGCCTGCGCCGGGCTGGATCGAGGGCGTGAAAGTGGCCGATGCCATCATCCTGGCCTACGCACGGGAGAAGGTGACCCTGTTCCCGGGCAAGCGGTCCGGCGTGATCGATGTGATTCCGGTGGATCTGGTCGGCAACGCCATCATCCTGTCCCTGGCGGAAATGCTGTCCGAGCCCACCGATCACCGCATCTACCAGTGCTGCAGTGGCAGCTCCAACCCCATCTCCCTGGGCGAATTCATTGATCACCTGATGGTGGAGGCCAAGACCAGCTACGCCGAGTACGACCAGCTGTTCTACCGTCAGCCCAGCAAACCCTTCATTGCGGTCAACCGCCGGCTGTTCCAGGCGGTTGTTGGTGGCGTGCGCATTCCGCTGAGTCTGACCGGCCGATTCCTGAAAATGCTGGGCCACAGCCGTGAGCTCCGGGCGCTGCGCAACCTCGACACCACCCGGTCACTGGCGACCATTTTCGGTTTCTACACCGCGCCGAACTACATCTTCCGCAACGACGAACTGCTGTCGCTCTCGACCCGGATGGGAGAGCTGGATTCGGTGCTGTTCCCGGTGGATGCGCGCCAGATCGACTGGAGCGTGTACCTGCGTAAGATCCATCTGGCCGGTCTGAACCGGTATGCCTTGAAGGAGCGTAAGCTGTACAGTCTGCGTTCGGCGAAGGCTCGCAAGAAAGCGGCCTGAGTCCCGTCCATGGGAGGCCGACAGATCTCTGGCGGCCTCCGGATTTCCTCCTGTTTATTGCCATCGCACGCCGGCGCCGGGTCCCCCGGGGCCCGGTTGCGATCGGCCTCGTTGTGTCTATCCTTAAGAGAACTTCCCGGATGCCGCGGTTTGCTGCTTTGGGCCCTCGGGGTGTCTGCGGTTGTGGGCTAAAAGTGCAAGCACATTAGGACGTTAGTCTAATTCATCGAGCAGTCGTGCCCATGTTGAACTACGGCTATCCGTCTTAAAAGGCCCAAGTAGGCCTCATCGCTCTGTATTCCAAAAACCGACAATCACAACAGACTCTGAGAAGGGGGAGCACAATGACTGATAAACAGGTTTATCCGGTCAGTCCGGACGTGGCCAAACGGGCCTTGATTACCCGGGAGCAGTACGACGAGATGTATCGTCAATCCGTTGAGGACCCGGAGACGTTCTGGGGCGAGCACGGCAAGCGCCTGGAATGGATCAAGCCCTACAGCAAGGTCAAGAACACCACCTACGATTACGACAACCTGTCCATCAAGTGGTTTGAAGACGGTGAGCTGAATGCCTCCGCCAACTGCCTGGACCGTCACCTGGCCGACAAAGGCGACCAGACGGCCATCATCTTCGAGGGCGACGATCCGGCTGACTCTCGTCATGTCTCCTACCGAGAGCTGCACGAGCAGACTAGCAAGTTTGCCAATGTCCTGAAGGGCCTGGGCGTCAAGAAGGGCGATGTGGTTACCATTTACATGCCCATGATTGTTGAGACGGCAGTCGCCATGCTGGCCTGTGCCCGCATTGGTGCCATCCACTCAGTGGTGTTCGGCGGTTTCTCACCGGAGGCTCTGGGTGCCCGGATCGTCAACGGCAAATCCCGGTTCGTGATCACCGCCGATGAAGGCGTGCGCGGCGGCCGCAAGATTCCGCTCAAGAAGAACGTGGACGCGGCGCTGAAGATCGAGGGTGCCGATCTGGTGGAGAAGGTGGTCGTGGTGACCCGCACCGGCAACTCGGAAGTGCCCTGGACCGACGGCCGCGATGAGAAGTACGAGGACCTGATGCAGGGCGCCTCTGCCGATTGCCCGCCCGAGCCGATGAACGCCGAAGACCCGCTGTTCATGCTCTACACCTCCGGCTCCACCGGCGCGCCCAAAGGGGTTCTGCACACCACCGGCGGCTACATGGTGTACGCCTCCATGACCCACCAGTACGTGTTCGATTACCACGACGGCGACGTCTACTGGTGCACCGCCGACTTCGGCTGGGTGACCGGCCACAGCTACATTCTGTACGGCCCGCTGTGTAACGGCGCCATCACCGTGCTGTTCGAGGGGGTGCCCAACTACCCGGACAGCTCCCGCATGGGCCAGGTGGTGGACAAGCACAAGGTCAATATCCTGTACACCGCACCGACCGCCATTCGCGCGCTGATGGCCGAGGGTGCCTCCTGCATGGACGGCACCACCCGCGACAGCCTGCGCCTGTTGGGCTCGGTGGGTGAGCCCATCAACCCGGAAGCCTGGGAGTGGTATCACCGGGTCATCGGTAACAGCGAGTGCCCGATTGTCGATACCTGGTGGCAGACCGAAACCGGCGGCATCCTGATTTCGCCGCTGCCCGGCGCCATCGACCTCAAACCCGGTTCCGCCACCGTGCCTTTCTTCGGTGTCAAACCGGCGCTGGTCGACAACGACGGCAACATCCTGGAGGGCAAGACCGAGGGCAACCTGGTCATCCTCGACAGCTGGCCGGGCCAGATGCGCACCATCTACGGCGACCACGAGCGCTTCAAGCAGACCTACTTCAGCACCTACAAGGGGCGTTACTTCACCGGTGACGGTGCCCGTCGCGATGAAGACGGTTACTACTGGATCACCGGCCGCGTGGACGACGTGCTGAACGTGTCCGGTCACCGTCTGGGCACGGCGGAAGTCGAGAGCGCCCTGGTGGCCCACGACAAGGTGGCTGAAGCCGCGGTGGTGGGTTATCCGCACGAGATCAAGGGGCAGGGCATCTATGTCTATGTCACCCTGGTGCAGGGTCAGGAGCCGTCCGACGAGCTCAAGAAGGAACTGGTGCAGTGGGTTCGCAAGGAAATCGGTCCGATTGCCTCGCCGGATGTGATTCAATGGGCACCTGGACTGCCCAAGACCCGGTCGGGCAAGATTATGCGGCGGATTTTGCGTAAAATCGCTGCCAACGAGCACGACCAGCTGGGCGATACCTCCACACTTGCCGATCCGGGCGTGGTGGACGAGCTGATCAGCAGTCGTGAATTCAAATAAGGCCCGGCATTAGGGCGTAACTCTGCAAGGAAACTGTGAATGGCACAAACAATTATCGTCGCTGATGATCATCCGTTGTTTCGAGCAGCATTGAAGCAGGCGGTCAGTCAGGCGGTGCCCGATGCCGAGACCGTAGAGGTCGATAGCATTAAGGCACTGCAGGCGGCGGTAGAGTCGCACCCGGATGCGGATCTGGTGTTACTGGATCTGAACATGCCGGGGGCCCACGGCTTCTCCGGCCTGGTGTTCATGCGAGGCCAGTATCCGGGCTTGCCGGTGGTGGTTGTGTCAGGTTCGGAAGAGTTGCAGGTTATGCGCCGCTCCATCGACTACGGCGGGTCCGGCTTCATTCCGAAGTCGGCGCCGCTGCCGACGATCACCGAGGCCATCCAGGCCGTGCTGGAAGGGGACGTCTGGTTGCCCGAGGGCGTGGCCGAGAAGATCGAGCGCATGCACTCGGACGCGACCGATTTCTCCGAGAAGCTGGCATCGCTGACACCCCAGCAGTTCCGGGTGTTGGGCATGCTGGCCGAGGGCCTGCTGAACAAGCAGATCGCCTACGATCTGGATGTTTCGGAGGCCACCATCAAGGCACACATCACCGCGGTGTTCCGCAAGCTGGGTGTCCGTAACCGGACCCAGGCGGTGATCGCCATCCAGCAGATGGAGATCGATCCGTCGGACCAGTCCCTGTCCGGCAGCTGACCTTCCGGTCGCAGCCGCTGACGCAGCGGCAAACAGAGACAAGACGGGAGCCCTGGGGCTCCCGTTTTTTTTGCCTCATTGTTTTCTTTTTTTGGTACACCTGTACCCTGATATGGAAAATTCATCAAAAAATAACAGCTCGGTCATTGCAGCATGGGCGATCCTTATGTATTTTCGGCGTACAAATGTACGCTGAAATTGGCGTCTGAAATTGTGCGACGGATGGATGAGGACTACGCATGAACGCTGCGGTAAAACCTGAAGGCCTGGAACGGCCGGTGTATGGCCAGCCCGACGAGCGTGAGCTCCGGGATGCAATGAAGCGGGATCTGCCTGCGGATACCTTCCAGGCCCAGAGCTGGCGGGTGATCTGGTTCCTGCCACTGCAACTGCTGATCTGGGGTGGACTGGCGGTCATCCTGCTGGCCGGCCTGCCCTGGTACGCCAACCTCGGACTTGGTCTACTGGTGGGGCATAGCATCGGCTGTCAGGCGCTGTTGGCCCATGAGGTCCTGCATGGCGCCCTGGGCATGAGTCGCCGGTGGCAGAATCTGTTCGGCTGGCTGGGCTTTGGTCCGTTCATCGTGCCGCCCGAATTCTGGCGCAAGTGGCACAACGTGGTTCACCACGGCAACACCAACGCCGGCGACGTCGATCCGGACAGCTTCGGCACCTTGCGCCGTTACAAGACCGACCCGAAGCAGAAGAAGTTCACCAAGCTCGCGCCCGGTTCAGGCTCCTGGTACAGCTACCTGTTCCTGACCTATTCCTTCACCTTCCACGCCCAGCTGGTGCTCTGGTTCCAGGCCAAACGGCGCAAGCAGTTCCGAGGCTTTGACCGGCAACGGGCCATCCGGCAGTCGTTGGTCTGTCTGGCCGCCTGGGTGGCGCTCGCGGTGGTGTCTGGGCCACTCATGGTGTTCACCGTGGTGATTCCGTTCATGGTCGCCAACGCCCTGGGCCAGGGTTACATTCTGACCAATCACTTCCTGCGCCCGCAGACCGCCACCAATAACCCGCTGGACAACTCCATGAGCCTGCGCAGTCATCCGCTGCTGGATCGTCTGCATTTCCGCTTCAGTCACCATGTCGAGCACCACTTCTTCCCGAAGATGGCGTCCAACAAGGCACCCAGGGTCCGCGCCTGGCTGGAGCAGCATCACGCAGAACGCTACGTGGCCATGCCCCACGGTACCGCGCTCAAACTCCTGTACACCACGCCCCGGGTCTACAAGTCGGCCACGGAATTGGTCGACCCCAACCGGCCGGAACGGGTGGTGGATCTACTGCCGTTGCAGCGGCAGTACGCTGCCAGCAATCGCCTGTAAGGTCAGGGTGTTTGAAAGGGCGGGGGTGGCTGAGCCACCCCCGACGCGGGGCGGGTCAGCGGCTACCGGCGTAGCCCAGTTCCTTATCGACCAGGTTGAACACATCATCGCCCCGATGCCAGTGATCGAAGTTCTCCAGGAACTGATCGGTCAAGGCGCGTTTCCAGCCGATGAAGTCGCCGGCCATGTGCGCGGTCATGGTGACATTCTCCATGTCCCAGAGCGGATGGTCCGCGGGCAGGGGCTCCTCCTCGAACACGTCCAGACCCGCGCCGGCAATCTCGCCGTTGCGCAGTGCCGCCAGCAGATCGCCGGTTTTCACGATGGGGCCCCGGCCGATATTGATGAGGCGGGCGCTGGGTTTCATGGCCTTGAAGGCGCGTTCGTCGAACAGGCCTTCGGTCTTCGGGGTCAGGGGCGCGGCGATCACGACGTAATCGGCGTGCCCCAGCTGCTCATACAGGTCGTCGTTGCCGTGGACGGCGACGAAGTCCGGGTCGTCCTGGCGCGGGGTGCGCGCTATGCCGTGGGCGTTCATGCCGATGGCGCCCACGAGGCGCCCGATCTGCCGGCCGATGGAGCCGGCGCCCACCACCAGAACCCGCTTGCCCTGGGCCCTCTCGGTGTCCCGGTGCTGCCACTGGTGCTTTTGCTGCAGGCGCAGGGAGCCGGGGAAGTCCTTGGCAAACATCAGGATGGTGCAGAGCACATACTCGGCGATGGTCCGGTCGAAAATGCCGCGGGCGTTGGTCACCACCACGTCGCCCTCGATCAGGGCCGGGAACATTAGCGCGTCGACCCCGGCGCTGGTGGCGTGAATCCACTGCAGTCGGTCGGCCGAGCCCCACGCCGCTTCCAGTGCTTCGGTGCGAAAGTCGGTGACCATCATGATGTCGGTGCCGGGCAGGGTGTCGTTCAGGGTTTGCTCGTCGCAGGCAAACCGCACCTCCGCCCGGGCCCGGAGTGCGTCCATGCCCGGTGGTTCCGGCTCGTCCGGTGCAGTGAGAACGGTAACCACGGGTTTGCTTGGCTGTGTCATTGAACCTCCGCCTGATGAACTGGGTGTCGAGCCCCGAATCCGGGTCTCACGTCAGTCTGGTATGCCCGTGCGGTGGGGTCAACTTCGGTCCGGACGGTCGCCCGCCAATCGCCGTTGCAATGGGCTTAGGAGCGACACCATACTTTCTGCGTTTATGTCTTGTACGCCCTGTTGTTACTGGCTAACCTGCAGGGGTAGGTTCTTTTTTGCCCCGTTCTGCAGGAGGTGTTTATGGCATCCGCCGCCAACTACGAAACCGGCCAGGCCAGACCGCGAAAAGTGAAGTACCGGAAGAACAAGGCCAGCTGGAACCCTGCCATGCAGGCGATTCCGGTGCCGGGTATCCGTCGCATGGTGAACATGGCGGCCACCATGAAAGATGTCATCCATCTTTCCATTGGTCAGCCCGACCTGCCGACCCCCAAGCACGTGATTGACGCCTACATCGATGCGCTCAATGCCGGGCAGACCGGCTACACCATGGACGCGGGCCTGCCCGAGTTGCTGGTCGCGCTGCGGGATTATTACGGCAAACGCTACAACCGCAAGCTCACCCGGGACAACATCCTGATCACCAGTGGCGCCACCGAGGCCATGTACCTGGCGATTTCCGCCACGTCGGCGCCGGGGCGCCAGTTCATCGTGACCGACCCCTCGTTCCTGCTGTACGCGCCGCTGATCCGCATGAACGGTGGCGAGGTCAAGTTCGTGCCGACCCGGGCCGAGAACGATCACCAGCTGGATCCGGACGAAGTGATCAAGGCCATGGGGCCGCGCACTTTCGCGTTGATCCTGAACAACCCGAACAACCCCACCGGGGCGGTCTACCCGCGCAGCACCGTGGAGACCATCCTTGAGGAATGTGCCTACCGGGGCATCCAGGTCTACGCCGATGAGGTCTACGACCACCTGATCTTTGACGACGACGATTTTGCCAGTGTCCTCAACTGCTCCATGGACCTGGATAACATCATGTGCATTAGCAGCTTCTCCAAGACCTACAGCATGGCGGGGCTGCGCGTGGGCTGGGTGATTTCCAGCCAGGCCGCCATCAAGTCCCTGCGGCGCTACCACATGTTCACCACCTCGGTGGCCAATACCCCGTCCCAGTTCGCCGGTGTGGCGGCGCTCACCGGCGACCAGCAGTGCGTCAGGGACATGGTGGATATCTACCGTGAGCGGCGGGACAAGGTGGTGGAACTGGTGGACCAGACCCCCTACCTGACCGGGTACAAGCCGGGCGGGGCCTTTTTCGCGTTCCCGGATCTGCCGCCCCACGTCGACGGGTCCGACCTGGCGCTGCGCATGCTCAAGGAAACCGGCGTCTGTGTGGTACCCGGGGATGCCTTTGGTGAGGAGTCCACCAACGCGGTGCGAATCAGTTTCTCGACCACCTGCGAGAAGCTCGAGCAGGCCTTCGACCGCATCATCCCCTGGATGGCGAAACAGCAATTCTGAGGAGCCGGCATGTCAGCCCTGGAGTCTGTCCTCATACAATGCCCCTACTGCTGGGAGACCCTGGATGTCAGTGTCGACCCGTCGGTGCCGGAGCAGGAGTATGTGGAAGACTGCCAGGTCTGCTGTCGCCCCATCCTGATCCACGTCAGCTTCGATGACGACCTCACGCCCCACGTGGATGCCCGGGCCGAAAACGAGTAACGGCCCGCCCGCCGCCTGACCAATTGTTAATTTTCCTGCCTTGCCCGCGGTGCTGCCGTGCCGCAGGATAAGAGGCGAATTCCCGGAGACCCTCTTATGCTGACACCTTTCCGAAACGGCCTGTGGGCCCTGACTGTCCTGGCCCTGGTCCTCAGCACCGGCTGCGCCAGCATTTCCCCCTATTCGATTTCCGAAGGCGAGCTGGAGCGCCACCTGCAGGATGTGGTCAAGGAGTTTGACCGGCAGCAGTTGCGCAGTGGCTCGCCCCTGAGCCTCAGTCTCAGCGACGCCGACATCACCCTGGGGCCGGATGGCCGGGATGTGGCGGTGATTGATGTGCGGGGGCAGGTGGCGGTCAACGCCATGCTGGCGCGATTGCCGGTGGACATCGCGCTCAAGGTGGAGGGGGCGCCGGTGTACGACAGTACTGAAAAGGCGATCTTCATCCGCCGCCTGCAACTGCTGGAGAGCAGCGTCGAGTCGCCGTTCTTTCGTGGCGACCTGAACCCGCTGACCCAGAACGTCATGCGGGCGGTGGCGCAGATGCTGGAAACCATGCCGGTCTACCGACTCGATGAGACCGACTTCACCCAGCGCATGTTCGGAGCGCTGCCGGTGGACGTGCGGGTGGCGCCGGGGCGCCTGGAGTTTGTCATGGCGGACCGCTAGGGTCCGCCATTTTTTGGGGCCGGTGGCCGGTCAGCCGTCCAGTCGCTGGCAGATGGCCGAACCGATCTCGTGGGTGCTGCGGGGATTGCCGGACTGTTCGGCCAGGTCCGCCGCCACCGCATCAAACAGTTGCTTGCCGGCGGCGGCCAGGGCCGGATCCCGACGTCCCAGCCATTCCAGCATCCGCGCGGTGGTGAACAGCATGGCGGTAGGGTCGGCCACACCCTGGCCGGCAATGTCGGGGGCGCTGCCGTGGGTGGGCTCGAACATGGACGGCATGTCCGGGTTGGTCGGGTTCAGGTTGCACGACGGCGCCACCCCCATACCGCCGGACAGCACCGCCGCCAGATCAGTCAGGATATCGCCCTGGAGGTTGCTGGCGACCACCACGTCAAACGCCCAGGGACTCTGGACAAATTTCATGCAAGCCGCGTCCACCAACTCGTGGTGGACGGCGACGTCCGGGAATTCCTGGCTGATGGCCTCGAAGGCTTCGGTGTACATATCGCCCCAGTAGCGCAGGGCGTTGCGCTTGGTCACCAGGCACACCTGGCTTTCGCAGGTACGGCCATCCAGGGTGCGGAAGCTGCGGGTGCGCCCTTCCTTGACCCGTTGCGCCGCCCGCAGTCGGGCCTGTTCGAAGCCATACCGGATGATCCGATCGGTGGCCTTGCGGGTGAACACCTCCATCTGGGTGGCCACTTCATCCTCGGTGCCCTTGCGCAGGCGGCCACCCTGGCTCACATACTCGCCCTCGGAGTTCTCCCGAATCACCAGCATGTCGATGTCCTTGGCCCGCTCGTCCGCCAAGTACTGGCGCGCACCCGGCAGCAGGCGGGCTGGGCGTTCGCACACCCACTGGTCAAAGCCCTTGCGCATGTCCAGCAGCGGCGCCAGGGAAATGCTGTCCGGAAGCAGGTAGCGTTCGCTGTCGTCCATGGGCCCCGGGTCACCCAGCGCACCCAGCAAGATGGCATCGTAGGCCTGCAACTGGGTCAGGGCGTCCTCGGGCATGGATTCGCCGTGCTCCTCGTGCCACGCGTGGGATGGCCAGGGAAACCGGGTCCACTCCAGGGCCAGGCCGTGTCTGGCGCGCAGTTTTTCCAGGCAGCGGACGGCTTCGCTCACCACTTCCGGGCCAATGCCGTCGCCGGGGGTAACCGCAATGCGGATGGTTTCGGCCATTCGGAATACTCCTTTTTCAGATTGTGCGCGTACATGTTTGTGTTCCCCAGTTTAGTCGGCTGAGGAGCAGCCGCCACCGCCGCTTTGCAGACTTTAGGTGACCTAACTGCCTTTCGAGCGGCGATCAGTGTAATGCACCGGAATATCGGTATCTCTAGAACCTTAATCTCACCCGGATAAATAAGGATGCATGGTGAAACAGTCCGCTGTACTTTTCGACGAAAGCCACTGTGGTCAGTGTGAATGTGGCGAAGGGTTGGACTTCTCCTTCTCATTTGCTTTTCAGCCCATTGTCGATGTTGTGAATCGGTCCGTCTATGCCTACGAGGCTTTGGTCCGTGGACTGGAAGGAGAGGGGGCGATGTCGGTTCTGGAACAGGTGAATGAGCGCAATCGCTACACCTTTGATCAGGTCTGCCGCGTGAAGGCGGTTAAGCTGGCGGCTCGATTGGGTATGGAGTCGCGTCTAAGCATCAATTTTATGCCTAACGCGGTCTATCAGGCCGAGTATTGCATCCGCACCACCCTGGCTGCAGCGAAGACCTACGACTTCGATACTCGAAAGATCATCTTTGAACTGACCGAGAATGAAAAGCTGGCATCCGTGGAGCACCTGGTATCGATCATTGAAGCCTATAAGGAAATGGGGTTCGCCACCGCGATCGACGATTTTGGTGCCGGCTACTCACGCTTCAACATCATGATTGCGAGCCCGCCAGATATTCTCAAGCTGGATATGGGACTGATACGCGGCATTCACGACAACCCTAACAAGCAGGCGGTGGTATCTGGCATTATTACCATGATGAACCATCTCGGCGGGCGGATTGTCGCTGAAGGTGTTGAGACCAAACAGGAGTATTTCTGGCTCCGCTCCCAGGGCATTAATCTCTATCAAGGGTATCTGTTCGCCAAACCGGGATTTGAATGTCTGCCCGAGCCCGTTTTCCCGGTGTAGGGCGGCTCTAACTGACAGGGTATTCCATTGCTTTATCGCATCATCACGTTTATCGGCGGCCTCGTGTTCGTGGTCGCGTTGTTCGCACTGCTCTGGTTTTTCTGCAAGAAATTCCTCGAACGCCACGGGGTCACCGATCAGGTATCGGACCGGGCCATGGTGTTGGCCACCTGGACCTTCGCCGGCATCAGCGTGGGCCTGGTGTTCGCCGTGGTTGGCGCCTTTGTCCTGGGGCCCTGGGCCTTTTACCGCACCCTGAGAGGCCACGATGTTGCCATCTCCGACAGCGCCGCCATCTGGTGGGGTTTTGGCATTGTTGTGGCCGCCCTCGGTCTGTGCGCCATCGGGTTCTTCGGGTTTTTGATGGTGGTCGGTGCCTACTGACCGCACGGATTAGCCGATGTCCCTGAGCTGGTCCCGGAACCAGACCAGCGCGGGTTCCTTCTCGTAGGCCTGGTGCCAATACAGGTGCACGTCCAGTGCCGGCAGGTCGGCGGGCGGGTCCATGATGACCACGTCCGCCCGCTGGGCCATGATGCCTGCGTAGGCCTCGGGCATGGTCACCAGCAGGTCCGAGGTCTCCACCACCCGACAGGCGGCGAAATAGTGCTGGCAGCGCAGCCGGATGTCGCGGGTCACTCCCAGCCGGGACAGCTCGAAATCCTCCACCCCCGGCCCCTCCGATCGGGACGATACCAGGACGTGGCGGGCCGACAGGTAGCCCTCCATGGTCAGTGGCTGTCGCGTCAGCGGGTGGTTCGACCGGGCCAGTACCACCAGGCGATCCCGCCGCAGACGTTCGTGCGCGGTCTGGTTGCTCACCGGTAACAGCACATCCACGGCAAAGTCCAGCTTGCCCGCCGCCAGCAGGGTTTCCATGTCGCGCCGGGCCGTGCGTTGGCTCACCACCTCCAGTTCCGGGTAAGGGTCCAGTCGCTGCATCAGTTGCGGCAGCACGGTGGATTCGAGAATGTCCCTGAGCCCCAGGGAGTAGGTTTTGCGCTGGCTGGCGGGATCGAAGGCGTGGAACTGGTTCACCGCACCCTGGATCTGGTTCAGCCCCGGGCGCATGGACTCCAGGAACCGGCGCGCCAGCGGCGTGGGAATCATCTGGTTGCCCTGGCGGGTGAACAGCGGGTCGTCAAAATGGTCCCGCAGCCGCGACAGGGAGTGGCTGACCGCCGGCTGGGTCAGGTGCAGGGCCTTGGCGGCCCGGGTCAGGCTGCCCTCCCGGTAAATGGTGTCGAACACATGCAGCAGGTTGAGGTCGAGGCGATTCAGGGCCATCTCGAAGTCCGTGTCGGTGAATAAGTACGGTTAATGATAAAGGATAAGAAAAATTCAGTCGCGTAATAGTTTGGGCGGTCCTAGACTGGCGTCATTGTGATCAATGCAATGCACCAGCCGTCAGGATTTCAGCGAGGACAGGGCGATGGATTTCAACATTTCCGAGAGAGGCCAGGATTACCTGAAGCGCGTGAAGGCGTTCATGGCCGACGAGATTTTTCCCATTGAGGCGCAGTACCACAAGGAACTGATGGCCCAGGACAACCGCTGGGTGGTTCTGCCGATCATCAAGGAACTGAAGGAGAAGGCCCGGGCCCAGGGGCTCTGGAACATGTTCTTCCCGGATGAGAAATACGGCTGTGGCCTGCTCAATTCCGACTACGCGCTGATCGCCGAGGAAACCGGCCGCAGTTTCATTGCGCCGGAAATCTTCAACTGCAACGCGCCGGACACCGGCAACATGGAAGTGCTGATCCACTATGGCTCCGAGGAACAGAAGGCCGAGTGGCTGCCGCGCCTGATGAGCGGCGAGATCCGCTCCGCGTTCTGCATGACTGAGCCGGGCGTGGCCTCCTCCGATGCCACCAACATGGAAGCCACCGCGGTGGTGGAAGGCGACGAGGTGGTGCTCAACGGTCGCAAATGGTGGAGCACCGGCATCGGCCACCCGGACTGCAAGGTCGCCATTTTCATGGGGCTGACCGATCCGGACGCCCACAAGCACCGTCGCCATTCCATGGTGCTGGTGCCCCTGGACACCCCGGGCGTGAAGGTGGAGCGCATGCTGCCGGTGTTTGGCGCCTACGACGAGCCTTACGGCCACGGCGAGGTGGTATTCGACAACGTGCGTCTGCCCAAGAGTGCCTTTATTGCCGGCCCGGGCCGTGGTTTCGAAATTGCCCAGGGACGTCTGGGGCCGGGCCGGGTGCATCATTGCATGCGCGCCATCGGCGCTGCCGAGCGTACCCTGGAATTGCTGATCAAGCGTGCCACCAGCCGCGAGGCTTTCGGTCGCCCGGTGGCCAAGCTGGGTGGCAACCCGGACATCATCGCCAACGCCCGCATGTCGATCGAGCAGGCGCGGTTGCTGACCCTGAAGTGCGCCTGGGCCCTGGACACCAAGGGCATTGCCGGGGCGCTGCAGGAAGTCTCGATGATCAAGGCGGTGATTCCGGCCATGCTGCAGACCATTGTCGATCAGGCCATTCAGATTCACGGCGGTGCCGGGGTCAGTGACGATGACTTCCCGCTGACGCAGTTGTTCGCCTATGCTCGGGTTTTGCGGTTGGCGGATGGGCCGGATGAGGTGCATCGGGCTATGGTGGCTCGCCTGGAGTTGGCTAAATATAAGAATCGGGGTTCCTGAATCTGGGGCGGGAGTTGGCGGATGGGTATTTCTGAAACCCGCTCAAGCACGTCCATGTGACGCTTGAGCTCCGCCATCCATGGCTCCGCACAGTTTCAGAAATACCCATCCGCCAGCTCCGTCGATGTTCGGAGTTGGCTTCGATTTTTTAACACGTGACGGAAATGACAATGACTCAGAGAATTTTCATTACAGGTGGCGCCAGCGGGCTTGGTCGTGCGATTGCGCTGCGTTACGCCAAAGACGGCGCCAAGGTCTGCATCGGCGACATCAACCCGGAGCAGGGTGCCCTGGTGGAGCAGGAGATCAACAGCGCCGGTGGCGAGGGTTATTACGTCGAGTGCGATGTGCGCCGGCTGACGGATCTGGAGAAGATCTGTGACGAGCTGACCGCCAAGTGGGGCGGTGTTGATGTGGTGGTGAACAACGCCGGTGTGGCTTCTGCCGGTTCCATCGAAGACACCACCATGGCGGACTGGGAGTGGATTCTCGACATCAACGTGCTGGGCGTGGTTCGGGGCTGCAAGGCGTTCACGCCGCAGTTCAAGAAGCAGGGCTCTGGTGCGTTTGTGAATATTGCCTCCATGGCCGGTCTGATGCTGGCGCCTTTGATGGATAGCTACAATGTCTCCAAGGCCGGGGTGATTGCCCTGTCCGAAACCCTGAGCCAGGAGCTGCGGGATGCCGGTATCCATGTCAGCTGTGTCTGCCCGGCGTTTTTCCAGACCAATCTGGCCAGCAGCATGCGTTCGGAATTGCCCGGTATCCAGCAGAATGTGAACAAGCTGATGAAGCGCTCGAACATCACCGCCGAGGATGTGGCTGAAGACATCGTCCGCTCGGTGAAGGACAAGAGCTTCTGGGTGCTGCCCCACGCCAAGGAACGCCGGATGTGGATGGTCAAGCGCCATGCGCCGAAGGCGTTTGACTGGTTGATGCACCAGGAAAGCAAACGCTGGATGAGCAAGATGGGCGGCAAGGCCAAGGCCTGAACGTACAGAAGAGAGGAGAGTCCTGAATGACCCAGATTGATCAGGCAAAGGATGTCCGCGAGGGCGAGGAGCTGGACGCGGCCGCGGTCGACCGGTTCATGAAGCAGGCGATTCCCGATCTCAGCGGTGAGCCGGAGATCCGCCAGTACCCGGGCGGTGCCTCCAACCTGACCTACCAGGTGGACTATGGCGACCGTTCCTTCGTGCTGCGTCGGCCGCCGTTTGGCAAGATCGCCAAGTCCGCCCACGACATGCTGCGGGAAGCCAAGGTGATGCAGGCGCTGAAGCCGGTCTATCCCTACGTGCCCAACATCATCGCCATCTGCGACGACCATGAGGTGCTGGGTTGCGACTTCTATGTGATGGAGCGCCTGAAGGGCATCATCCTGCGCCAGGATTTCCCCGACGGTTTTGAGCTCAGCGAGGCGGATACACGCAAGCTGTGCCTGAACGTGATCGACAAGCTGGTGGATCTGCACCGGGTGGATGCGCCGGCGGCCGGTCTGGACAAGCTGGGCAAGGGTGCGGGTTACGTGCAGCGCCAGATCGGCGGCTGGAGCGACCGCTTCCGCAAGGCCCGCACTGAGGATGTCGGTGATTTTGAAGAGGTGATGGCCTGGCTTAACGATGAGATGCCGGACGACATCGCCCAGGTGGTCATCCACAACGACTACCGGTTCGACAACGTGGTGCTGAACCCGGACAACCCGTTTGAGGTGGTCGGGGTTTTGGACTGGGAGATGGCCACCATCGGCGACCCCTTGATGGATCTGGGCAACAGCCTGGCCTACTGGATCGAGGCCGACGACGAAGGTCCGTTCCAGATGCTGCGCCGTCAGCCCACCCACCGGCCGGGCATGCTGACCCGCAAGGAAGTGGTGGAGTACTACATGGAGAAGTCCGGGTTCCGGGTCGATAACTTCGATTTTTACGAGATCTACGGGCTGTTCCGGTTGGCGGTGATCATCCAGCAGATCTACTACCGCTACTACCACGGGCAGACCAAGGACCAGCGCTTTGCCGCCTTTGGCCACGCCGCCAACTACCTGGAGAAGCGCTGTCAGCGGCTGATCGCCGAGAGTGCCCTGTAATGGCCACCATCTATCTGATCCGCCACGGCCAGGCCAGTTTTGGTAAAGCCAATTACGACCAGCTTTCACCCACCGGTTGGGAACAGGGCCGGGTGCTGGGCCGCTGGTTGACCGGCAAGGTCCGGCCCCAGGCGGTGTTTGGTGGCGATCTCGAACGGCATCGGGAGACGGTGGAAGCCATCGCCACGGGCTTTGGCAGTCAGCTGCCGGACATGCAGGTGTCGGCGGGATTCAATGAATTTGACCACACCGAGGTGGTGAACCGGCTTCGGCCCGAGTGGGCCGACCGGGCCGTCATGGCCCGGAATCTCAAGGCTTTTCCCAAGCCGGCGCGGGCGTTCCAGGAAGCATTTGTGCAGGCGGTTCGGCGCTGGGCCTCCGGTGAGCATGATCAGGACTACGCGGAAACCTGGCCGCAGTTCCAGACCCGGGTCCTGTCGGCGTTTGCCGAGATGATCGACTACGCCGATGGTGGTGACGTGTTGGTCGCCACCTCCGGTGGTCCGATTTCCGTGATCTGTCAGCAACTGCTGGGTCTGGATGACGCCCGGGCCCTGGCGCTGAATGAGGTGATCGCCAACACCAGCGTGAGTCGGGTGCTTTATTCAGGAGCCCGGCGCAGTCTCGCGGTGTTCAACAATTACAGTCACCTGGAAGCCGAAGAGCCGGGTCTGGTGACTTTCCGCTAAAAGTGGCTTTCCGCCAAGAGTGACTTTCCGCTAAGCAAGAGGTGAACGAATGAGCAACAAAGATCTGTTTGATCTGACCGGCAAGGTAGCCCTGATTACCGGTGCCAGCCGGGGCATCGGTGAGAGCATTGCCCGCACCCTGGCCAACTATGGCGCCCACGTGATCGTCAGCAGCCGCAAGATCGATGGCTGCGAGGCAGTGGCCAGTAGCATTCGGGAGAGCGGTGGCAGCGCCGAAGCGCACGCCTGTCACATCGGTGATATGGAACAGATCGACGCCGTCTGGGGTCACATCGAGAAGGCCCATGGCAAGCTCGATATTCTGGTCAACAACGCCGCGGCCAACCCTTATTTTGGCCCGATTGAAGACACCGATCTGGGCGCCTTCAACAAGACCGTGGATGTGAACATCCGGGGTTATTTCTTTATGTGTGCCCGCGGTGCGCAGATGATGAAGAAAGCCGGTGGCGGCGCCATCGTCAACGTGGCGTCGGTGAATGGCGTGAACCCCGGCCATTTCCAGGGCATCTACTCGATCACCAAGGCGGCGGTCATTTCCATGACCAAATCCTTCGCCATGGAGCTGGGCCAGCAGAACATCCGGGTGAATGCGCTCCTGCCGGGCCTGACCGACACCAAGTTCGCCAGTGCCCTGACCACCAACGAAGCCATCAAGAAACAGGCCATGGCCCACATCCCCATGAAGCGGGTGGCCGACCCCGACGAAATGGCCGGTACCGTGCTGTACCTGGTATCCGGTGCGTCGAGCTACACCACGGGCGCCTGCATCAACGCCGATGGCGGTTACCTGACGGTCTGATCGTCCATCGCATTCGCGACTTTGGCGCCGCCGTGACAGGTCAGGGCCTCAAAGTCGCGGTTCAGCTCGGCGGCGCGGTCGGCCAGGTGGGCAACCTGGATCGCATCGCTTGCCATCATCAGTTCATGCATCAAGGCGTTCAGCGCCGCGCGGCTGTCGGCCATCATCTCCCGGTAGTCCTCTCCCCGGAACCGCTCCGCGTCCAGAATCAGTGACTCGACCTGGTTGGCGAAGCCCGGCTGGTGCCGGTGTTCGAGGGCCGCGAGCAGGGCGTCTTGCCACTGCTGGCGCCCCTGCAGCCAGATTTCGGTCTGACGTCCGCGCTGCTCGGACCACTCGGCAATCAGCGCCCGTTGCTGCGCATTCAGCTCACCCAGCCATCGCTCTGTCCGTTCCCGGGTACGTTCGGCCCGGGCCGCTATCCGGTCTTCGGTATCACCCTCAAGGTATTCGTCTGCCAGGTCCTGCTGTCGCTGCCTCATGTTTTGTTCCAGTTCGCTGACCTGGGCATCGGACAGGCTGGCGAGCAGGCGAGTGGCAATGGGGGTGATCTGGTTCATCAGGGGCGGGAAAAATCCGAACAGCCGTTGCTGGTGATGAGCGAGGGTGGCCGGGGAGAATTCCCGTGCGCGCACGTCGTCCTGGAGGGTGTCGAGCCACGCCTGGTAACGCGGCAACTCCGATGCGCAGTGCCATGCCCGCAGTTCGTCCAGGCTGCGGTTCAGTTCGGTTTTCTGGGCGTCGGTCAGGGTAAGGTAATCCTCGACCCACCAGACGATGCCCCAGTCGGCATAGCGGTAGGCCATGCGCGTGGAGCTGCACGCGGAGATCATCATCAGGCCGATGGCGAGCAGGGCAAGCCAGGTGAGTCGTTGTCGGGGATGGGTTCGGTTCATTGCTGACACCCGGTGTTTGGCGAGGGGTTCTCGCAAAAAGATCGCAAGCTTATTACTATGCGTAATCGGATCGAATTCGGATGACTGTTCCATGGTCTTCGCATGGGGCGATTATAGTTCAGATGGCGCGAGCGGGAGGTGTCATGTCCAAGCTCAAGCCGGCGCGAGTCCGGCAGCTTGTTTTCGGTTTTTTCATGTCAGGCATCATGTCCTTCCTGATGTCCGGTGTCATTACACTGATCAACACCGGTGTTGATGCCGGTTACCCGGCCCGCTGGGCTGCGGCGTTTCTGGTGGCCTGGGTCGTCGCCTTTCCCCTGGTCACCTTCATCGCGCCCGTGGCCGGCAAATTGACGGATCTGGCCCTGCGCCGATTCGAGTCCTGACGTCGGTGCACACCCGTGCGCCGAAATGTCAAATAATGTAAATCCGAACTGTTTGGGCCCCCGTAGAAAAATTTTGCAAGCGTGTCAGCTCTGCAACTAGTGAAGTCTCTAACGACTTGCTGTGGGTAGCCAACCTCAGCCTTCGAGGAACAGTGACGATGAACATCAAATTCTCCATACCCCTGGTGGTGGCCGGCAGCCTGGTGCTGACCGGCTGCTTCGACGATGACGACGATAAACGGAACTCCAGTGTCCGGGTAATCCACGCCTCCTCGGACGCGCCGGCGGTCAATGTGCGTGTAAACAGCAACACGGTCGTGTCGGGCGCGGACTTCAAACAGGCCGCTGTACTCACGCCCAGAGCCGGCAATGCCAGCCTCGCCATCGATGGTGTTTTGCCTGGCGGGGACACCGCCACGGTCATTGAGGCGGACACCTCGTTCCGTTTCGACACCAGTTACGATGTCATTGCCCTGGGCAAGGTGGGGGACAGCACCATTGAACCGCTGATTCTGTCCGACGATGGCAGTCGGGATTCGGCGTCGTCCGTGCGCCTGCGGGTTGCGCACCTGTCGCCCGATGCCCAGGCGGCCGCCGCAGGTCCGGTGGATGTGTACGTGACGGCTGCGGGCGATGCCTTGCCCGCTGAGGCCACCTTCACCTTTGCCTTCAAGGAAAGCGTTGGCCCCCTGGAAGTGCCCGCGGGCGACTATCAGATTCGGGTAACGCCGGCCGGTTCGGATACCGTGGTTTATGACAGCGGCAGTGTGGCACTGGCCGCCGGCGCGGATTTGCTGATTGGGGCGGTGGATAACACCGTATTCGGTGACTCTCCGGTCAGTTTGTTGGTGCTGGACGGGGCCGACACCGCCGAGCTCCTGGATGTAAACACCGGAGTCGGTATACGGGCAGCGCACAATTCGTCAGCCCCGACACCGGACGTGGATATCTACGTCAATGAAGATCCCGACGGCTCTCCTGCCGCCGGAGCCGTGGCGTTCGGTGAGACCGTGCCGGCCAGCGCGACCACTGGGGCCTACGTCGAACTGGCCACCGGTGCGAACCGGGTGGCGATCACGGCCGCCGGCGATACCAGTACAGCGGTCATCGACGAAACCCTGGAGCTGGCCAATGGCGATCTTAGAACCTTGGTTGCGGCCGGGGTGCTGGCCGACGGGCTCGATCTGTTTGCCTTTACCGACGACAATCGACGTGTTGCGACCGAAGCCAAGCTGCGCGTTCTGCACGGCGCGGTCGAGGCCCAGAGTGTTGATGTGTTCCTGATACCGACCGCAGCGGGTGGCGCGGGTGCGACGCTGATCGGTAATTCGGTTCCGGCCCTGGATGATTTCCAGTATGGCCAATCCTCCGGCTACGTCAGCGTGGCGGCTGACGACTATGTCATTTTCATCACTACCGACGATGGAGCTACCGAGCTTTACAAATCACCGAGCCTGTCGCTGGCCGCTGGCGGCGTTTATACCGCGCTGGCCCGACTCAATGAGGACGTGGCGAGTGTTGCTACCGTCACCTTGCTGGATGATTTCGTATCACCGTAAGGCGAGAGTTGAATTTTCTCATGCAGCCCCGGCACCGCCGGGGCTTTTTTATTGAATCGAGGTTTCCGACGAAGACCCGGACTCCGCCCGGGATATCGCCGTGCCGGTCGGTGGCCGGTAGTGCAGGGAGTAGAGGATGCGGTCGAGTACCGCCTGTCCGTTCCAGGCCGGGTCGTTGTTGACCATGCCAACCACGGCCCAGGTGGTGTTGTGCTCGTCCCGGGTGAAGCCGGCTATGGAGCGCACGTCTTCCAGGTAGCCGGTCTTGATCCGGCCACTGCCGTCCATGCCGGTGTTGCGCAGGCGGCGGGCCATGGTTCCGTCCATGGCGATGATCGGCAGCGAGGCCATGAGATCGGCGGCAAACGGGCTGTTCCAGGCGTGCTGCAGCAACCGGGCACCCTGGCGGGCAGTGATGCGGCCGTGGCGGCTCAGGCCGGCGCCGTTGTCGATCACCATGCCGGCGGTGTTGATGCCCTTGTTCTCCATCCACTGATAAATCACCCGGATGCCGGCCACCCGGTCGTCGTCCTCGCCATCGAGACGGTTTTCGGCGCCAATGGTCAGCAGCATCTGGCGCGCCATGACGTTGCTGCTCCACTTGTTGATGTCGCGCACCATGGTGACCAGGTCGGGTGATGTGGTCTTCAGCACCAGCCGGGCCTCTTCCGGGGTGACGCCTTTGCTGTGGCTGCCAGTCAAAGCGACGCCGGTTTCCTCAAGCAGCGAGCGGATCAGGGAGGCGCTGTACTGGTCGTGGGGCAGCAGCGACAGGTAGCTGGTGGTGCGGCAGCCCTGGGGCAATTCGCCGGTGACTCGCACCGTCACCCGGTTGTCGTCGTGGAAGATGGGTTCCCAGTCGAAGTTGCGGCGGCTGGGGCAGGGGCCCTCCGCCGTCGCGATAACCCGATTGTCGATCATGACCTCGGCCAGGTTGGGCGTGCTCCAGGCCTGGGTGCCGCGCTCGTCCGCCCGCACCTGGAAGTGCAGCAGATTCAGATTGCTCAGGTAGGCCGACGGCTCCACCAGGAAGGGCGCGTGGGGGTTGTCGCCGTTGTCCTCGAACAGCGGGAAGCCTTCGTCCACCCGGAAGTAGCTGCCGTCGAGCACCAGATCGCCGTTGATGGTGGTGACGCCCATGCCGCGGAGTTCACGCAGGGTGGACCAGAGCCGTTCGAGGGTCAGTTTCGGGTCGCCGCCAAAGCGGACGTACAGGTTGCCTTCCAGGGTATCGCCGACCAGTTTGCCATCGGTCAGGAAATCGGTGTCCCAATGATGGGTCGGGCCCAGGATCTCGAGCGCGGCGAAGGTGGTGACCAGCTTCATGATGGAGCCGGGGCTCATCAGTTCATCGGCATTGATGTACTGCTCGATGCCCGGGCCGTTCAGGGGGATGGCCGCCATGCTCAGGGCGTCGTCGTTGTTCAGGGATTTGTGGGCGTAATCCCGGACCTGTTTGCTCCAGGTGCCGGCGGATGAGTACTCGGACTCGCCGCCTTCCAGCGCCTGCACACCGGCGCTGGCCGCAAGTGCAAGAGCCGTTCCCGCAGCAATGACTGTACGTTTGAGGACCGACCGCCGATGTGGAGCCCTGTAAGCGCGCTGCATACCCCGTTTCACCCTGCTATCCATTAGAGATTTCTTATTCTTCAACAATAGCCCATCTTTGCCGTGCGTACTATGCAGAAAAGCTCTACATGACGTTAAAAAATGGCAGTAGACTCATTGTTTGTATTGACTTTTGTGACTGCGTGTAAGTCTCCTTCGGAATCATTGGCTTAGCCTTGAATTGCGGCTGGCTCGACGTCCTGGCCAATGGAAAAACCGCTAATAGCCTGATAATGCAGGCACAGTCACAACAAGGTTCCGATATGCCCAATCCCCTGGTCCACACCGTTAACGTCTTTGGTTCGCTGGCCACCTCGTCCCTATCGGGCTGGCGCGGCTGCATGGTGGTCAAGCCCGCCGCCCAGCCGGAACAGCCCCTGACCCTGTACGACATGGAGGCCTGCCCGTTTTGTCGCAAGGTGCGTGAAGCCCTGAGTGCGCTGCACCTGGACGTGGATATCCGGCCCTGCCCGAAGGGCGGCCGCGTTTTCCGGGCCGAGGCGGAAGCCCTGGGCGGCAAGCAACAGTTCCCTTTGCTGGTAGACCGGAACACCGACACGGTCATGTACGAGTCCGCCGCGATTGTTGCGTACCTGTTCCGCGAGTATGGCCAGCGCTCCGTGCCCCGGCTTTATCAGGACAAGCCTTGGCAGTCCGCGTTGGGCTCCCTGGCCTCGGCGGCCAGTGCCCTGCGGGGTCTGCGGGCCGACGCCGGCAGGCAGCCGGAGCAGCCACTGCACCTGTGGAGCTTCGAAGGCAGTCCCTTTTCCCGCCTGGTGCGCGAGAAACTGTGCGAACTGGAAATCCCCTACCGTTTGCATAACCTCGGCAAGGAGCACTGGACCGAAATCGGCCCGGCCTTTCAGCGTCTCAAGCCCGGCCGTTACGCGCCCATTGCCGGTGGCAAGCGGGATGCGTTCTTCCAGCAACACAATCGTGTTCAGGTGCCGTACCTGGAGGATCCGAACACCGGCAAGGGGCTGTTCGAGTCCGCCCGCATTCTGGGCTACCTGGAGACCGAGTACGCCCGCTGATCGGCCGGCCTGACCAGTTGCTGCGCCCCGAGCCTGCCGGTCATCCTTTTTCCGGCGGCCGCGTACATACGTTCAGGTGCACCGGGGCGGCTATTCCCGTTAAGGATCGCTCTGTGCGACGCTACCGTGGAACGGGCAAGGGCAGGTAAGGGCAGGTAAGGGCAGGTAAAGGGGGGCGGACATGGCACAGGGGTTCAGTCGCCGGCGCTTTCTGATGGGCGCCGGTCTCTCGGGGCTGGTGGTAAGGGCGCCGTGGGTGTTCGCCGATGCCGCCGGGACCGCGAGCGGCGCTCCGATCACCCGGGTCATACCGTCGACCGGTGAAGCCTTGCCGGCCATTGGCATGGGCACCTGGATCACCTTCAACGTGGGCGGCGACGCCTATCTGGTCGAGCAGCGCACCCGCGTTCTTGAAACCTTCCTCGCGGCCGGTGGCACCCTGGTGGACTGTTCGCCCATGTACGGATCCTCGGCCGAGGTGTTGGGCGAGGCCCTGCGAACCCTGGATGCCCGGGACCGGGTGTTTGCCGCCACCAAGATCTGGACCAGTGACGAGTCGGCGACCGAACGCCAGGCCGAAGCTTCTCGCCAGAAATGGGGCGTCCGACGCTTTGATCTGCTGCAAGTGCACAATCTGCTGGGCTGGCCCGGCCACCTGGACAGCCTCAAGGCGATGAAGGCCCGGGGCGAACTCCGCTACCTGGGGATCACGACGTCCCACGGCCGCCGCCATGGCGAGTTGGCCCGCATCATGGCTTCCGAGCCGCTCGATTTTGTGCAATTGACCTACAACCTGTTCGACCGCGAGGCCGAGGAACGCCTGCTGCCCCTGGCCCAGGAGCGGGGCATCGCGGTGATCGTGAACCGGCCGTTTCAGGGCGGCGCCCTGTTCCGTCGGCTCCAGTCCCGGCCGCTGCCGACGTGGGCCGAGGAGTTCGGTGTCCGGACCTGGGCCGCGTTTTTCCTGAAGTTCGTGCTCGGACATCCGGCGGTGACCTGCGCCATCCCCGCGACGTCCCAGGTAGCCCACATGCAGGAGAACATGGCCGCCCTGTACGGGCAGCTGCCTGATCGGTCCCAGCGGGAGCGGATGCTGGCCTACGTGAGGTCGTTGTGAGCGGTGCCGACTGGCTCAGCTATTCCCTGCAGGATTTCATCATGTTCGGCCCGGACGTGTTCCTGCGGCTGTACGTCAGGATCAATCACGCGCTCTGGCCCTGGCACCCGTTACTGCTGGTTTTGACCCTGGCGATACCTTGGCTGCTGTGTCATCCCCGTCCGGGATGTCGCCGGTTGGCGCTATGGTTGGTGGCGGCGGCCTGGGTCGGTAGCGGCTATGGTTTTCTGGTGCAGTATTTCGGCCCGATCAATTGGCCCGCCGAGCTCCTTGGCTGGGCGTTTGTCGCCCAGGGGGTGGGGCTCGCCCTGCTGGCCGGCGGCGGTGACAACGACCCGCTGGATCACAGGTCGGTGATCAGGTTTGGACTTCCCTGGCTGGGCGCAGTGGTGTTGTTACCCTGGGTTGCGGTGCTGCAGTCGGGGCAGGGCATGGCGCTGGCGTTGTTCGGGCTGGTGCCGGATACCACCGTGGCCGCCAGTGCGCTGTTACTGGGTGTGTTTTCGGGCCCGGCGCGTTGGCTTCTGATGCCCGTGCCGGCGATTTGGCTGGTCTTCAGCGCGGCCACCTATGGAACGCTGCACACCTACTGGTTGCTGCTGTTTCCCGTGGCCGCACTGGTCCTCGCGGTGCTTGGGCTGTGGATCAGTCCCAGGCGGGCGCGAAATCCGGGTCGGCAATCCGCTCGCCCCGATCCAACTGATCGATCGCGCGAATTTCCTCATCACTGAGCCGGATGTTCAGCGCATCCAGATTGGCTTTCTGGTGCGTCGGTCGCGTGGACGAGGGAATCGGCACCACGCCCCGTGCGGCGACCCAGGCGATGGCAATCTGCGCCGGTGTGGCGTTATGGGCCTGGCCGATCTGTTGCAGGGTGTCATCCTCCATGACCTTGCCCACCGCCAGTGGCATGTAGCCGGTCACGGTGATGCCCAGTTTCTGGGCGTGCTCCACCACCTTGCGGTTGGCCAGGAACGGGTGCACCTCCACCTGGTTGGTCAGGATGGCGTCCTGACCCAGGATTTTGACGGCCTGGTCCATTTGCGCGCAGGTGAAGTTGGAAATGCCGATGTGCTTGGCCAGACCTTCACGCTGGGCATCCCGCAGCGCGCCCAGGTATTCGGCCATGGGCACTTCGTCGTCAGGCGAAGGCCAGTGGATCAGGGCCAGATCCACGTGGTCGGTTTTCAGCCGGGCCAGGCTGTCGTGCAGGCTGTGGATCAGGTCATCGGCGTGCAGCTGGTCTTGCCACACCTTGGTGGTCAGAAAGATCTCCCGGCGGGGAATGCCGCTGGAGGTAATGCCGTCGCCCACTTCCGCCTCGTTATCATACATCTGGGCTGTGTCGATGTGACGGTACCCGAGCGACAGGGCGCTTTTGACCGCTTCGCGCGCGTCATTGCCTTTCAATCGAAAGGTTCCCATGCCGATGTTCGGAAGTGTGCTGAATGACATACGGTCCTCCTGGTGGAGATGTGTGTTTGTAAGATGGTGCCGGCGCGCTGGTTCTTCAAGTGGCCCGCAGTTATCATCAGCGGTGTTACGTTCCACCTGTAATGAGAGCCCTACCTATGTATACCGGCCAGTGCCTGTGCGGCGACATCACCTATGAATACGACGGTCCGCTGGGTCCGGTTGCCCTGTGCCACTGCAGTCAGTGTCGTCGCGCCCACGGCAGCGCCTTCTCGGCCAGCGCTCCGGTCCAGAAGATTCGGTTCCGGTTCCTCTCCGGTGAGGAGCAGGTCAACGAATTCGAGTCCCGTCCCGGCAAGTATCGGGCGTTTTGCCGCCGGTGCGGCAGCCAGCTCTACAGCCGGGTCGATGCCATTCCCGGCATCCTCCGGCTGCGGGTGGGCAGCCTCAACGAACCCCTCGGCAAAGGCCCGGCACAGCACGTGTATGTCGGCTCAAAATCGGACTGGTTCACCATCACCGACGACCTGCCCCAGTTCGAGAAAACCGAGCGAACCAACGACCCTCACTGAGCCGGAACCAGCCGGTAGAGATTGCCTCGCGCGTGGTCGGTCAGGAGCCACAGGGCTCCGTCCGGCCCCATCCGTACGTCCCGGAGCCGCTCGCCCAGGTCGGTCAACAGATCCTCCTCGTCCTGAACCTCGCCATCGGCAATGCGCAGCCGGACCAGCTTGCGCATCTTGAGGGCGCCGACAAACAGGTCGCCTCGCCATTCCGGTATCAGTGAGCCGTCATAAAACGCCATGCCCGAAGGCGCGATCGATGGGTCCCAGTAATGCAGTGGCTGGGCCATGCCTTCCTTTTCCGTGTCCATGGTGATGGGCAGGCCGGAGTAATCGATGCCGTAGGTGATCTCGGGCCAGCCGTAGTTGGTCCCTGCCTGCAGGATGTTGACCTCGTCACCGCCCCGGGGGCCGTGCTCATGGGTCCAGATGGCGCCGGATTCCGGGTGCACGGTCATACCCTGGATGTTGCGGTTACCCCAGGTGTAAAAGGTGTCCTGGATGCGCGGATCGTCCAGGCCCGGGTTTCCCGGTGCCGGCTCACCGTCCACGGTGATCCGGTGCACGCCGCCTGCATCGTCGCCGGTGTCCTGGGCCCGGTCCATTTCGCCCCGGTCGCCCACCGCAATGTACAGGTACCCCTCGCCATCAAAGGCCATGCGCCCGGCGAAATGCCGGGTTTTGCTGGAACGGGGCTCGGCCTCAAAAATCACTGAAACGTCGGTCAGGCGGTCCTCGATGAATTTGGCCTTCGCCACCCGGGTGGTCATCCCGGCACCGTTCCGGTGGGAATAGCTCAGAAAGAGCGTGCGGTTGGCGGTGAATTCGGGGTGCAGCAACACCTCGAGCAAACCGCCCTGGCCGGAGACCACCAGATCCGGGACCCCGGGTACCGGCTCCGGGTCCAGTGTGCCGTCCCGAACAATCCGGAGCCGGCCCGCTCGCTCGGTCACCAGCAGGTTGCCGTCCGGCAGGAATGCCAGTCCCCAGGGGTGCTCAAGCCCCTGGGCCACGGGTTCCAGCCGAAACTGGACCGCCTTGGATGAAAAGGTTTGGCCCTGGGCGGGAAGGGTGGCGATGACCATCAAGCCGGCCATCGCCAGGTGCATGAACAGGCGCATTGGAACCTCCCGGGTGCAAATAGGTGGAGAGAAACGGATCGCGAATTCCCGTGCCTGAGGCTTTCTCAGAATAGCATCTGGCGGAACAGGCTGCCGGGTCCGGGCCGGTTCCAGCGGGCGCCGCTTCCCGGCAGTCAATTTTTTGTTTTAAATAAAAGTGATTCGCATTAACATATGGGTCAGCAACCCAGTCATCACGTGGACAAGGAGTTGACGCCATGACGCCGGAACAGGAAATGATCGAAGGCTTGAAGATTGCCGCCGTGGCCGGGCTGACTATTGCCCTGGTTGCCACTGCTCTGGCCCTTGGCCTCGGCTAGGGCGGCAGGCGGCGTTCATCCGTGCCTTGCGGTAGATGCCGCAGGTTCCGCAGTAGCCCCCTTCCGGCAACAGGTATTTCAGGCAACAACCCCGCCGCTGGGGAATGGCGCATTGTTGGCCATTGAAGGTCGCTGGAATCCAGTCCACGTAGCGATGGCTGTCGCAGTCAAACTGTTCCAGCCAGGCCTGGGCAAGTGTGCAGACCGATGGCGGTTCGGCCAGGTTCCAGACCGCTGAGAAAGGCGCGGCCAGCGCCAGGGCAACGCTGCTCCAGTACGCCCCGGGGCTGACCCCCAGGGATTTCCGAAACACCGGATACCAGCTGTTCAACAGCCCGGTCGTCTCCGCGACAAATTCATCGACCCCCACGGTGTTGCCCGCTGGCAAATGCAGCCAGCGCGAGGGTGCGTTGGCGTTGGAGGGCGGTGTCAGAAAAATCCGCGAGGGGTCCGGCAGGTGGGTGCAGCCGTCCCGAAACAGCCGCAAGGTTAGCGGTGCGATCGCAGACAGCGCGAGATCCTGGTGCAGAACCGAGAGGCCGGCGCGTTGCAGCCGGGGCTCTGTGGTGTGCGGATACTCCTGAACCAGCCGCTGACGCAGCCGATCGGGTTCCGCCAGGGCCTCGGCCAGGGACAGGCGTACCGGGCGGTCGGTCTCGTTCGCGGGCACGGCGGCGGACAGCACCGTCAGCGGGTCCAGGTTCGACGCCCTGAGCAGTCGGTCGTAGCCGGCCAAGCAATCGAATCCCTTGTACTCAGCCACGACCATGACGGCTCAGCCCCCACAGGAAGTAGATGCCGCCGACCAGGGCGGCCAGCAGGCCGGCCGGCAACTGGGACGGGAAGATTAGGGTTCGGGCCAGGTAATCGGCCAACGCCAGCAGCAGGCCGCCGGCCAGGGCCGATACCAGCATCTGCCGACCCACGGTCTGCTGACCCAGGACCCGGGCCAGGTGTGGGGCAATCAGACCCACGAAACTGAGCGGGCCGATCACCACCGTGGCGGCGGCGGTCAGCACCGCGGCCAGCAGCAGCAGGCCGAGCCGGGCGCGGCCGACCGGCAGCCCCAGGGACGAGGCGGAAGTGTCGCCCAGCGCCAGCAGGGTCAGGGGCCGGAGGGTAGCCAGCAATCCGGCGCAAATTACCAGGGTCAGGGCGAGCAGGCCCAGAGCCTCGGTTTCGGACACCAGCCAGGTGGCGCCGTACATCCAGTTCAGCAGCTTGGCGGCGACGGTGCCGCCCGAGGCCATCACCAGCCGCAGCCCGGAATCCATGAACACGTACAGGGCCAGGCCGCCCAGCAGCAACTGGTTGCCGGCAAAGCGGTGACGCCGGGCCAGCAGGATCAGCAGGCCCAGCGCGCCGGCCGCGCCGAGGGTGGCCGCGGCCAGTTGTCCGACCCGGCCGATCTCGGTGCCGGTCAACACGATCAGTACCATGACCAGGGCGGCACCGCCGCTGATCCCGAGCAGCTCCGGGCTGGCCATGACATTGCCGGTCATGCGCTGGATCAGGCAGCCGGCCAGGCCCAGGCAGACCCCGGCCAGAATCGCGGCCAACAACCGGGGCCCGCGCCAGACCCAGGCCTCGCTCCAGTCTGCCACCGGGGTCCAGCTCCATTGCTGCAGGCCCGGGGACCACCCCATGGAGACCAGGAAGGTCGCCAGCAACAGCACCAGCAACACCGAACCGATAATCAGTGGGGAGCGGCGTTTGGGCAAGAAGGCACCGGGGTTGGCGTCCTGGCCGGGCATGTGGTGGGTGTTTTTGAAGCCCTGCAGCGCCAGCAGGATGATCGGCCCGCCAATCAACGCCGTGGTGGTCCCGGTCGGAACCAGCGAGCCGTCACCCCAGGTGGACGCCCAATGGGCAAGGGTGTCGGCCAGCAACAGCAGGCCGCCGCCGAGCAGGGTACTCCACAGCAGGCGCTGCTTCAGCGTTCTCGCGCCCAGCAGGCGCGCCAGCACCGGCGCCGCCAGGCCCACGAAGGCGACCACGCCCACCCGGCTGACCACGGTGGCGCTCATCAGCACCACCAGTACCAGTGCCAGCGCCCGCAGCAAACCGACCCGGGCACCCAGGGAGCTAGCGGACGCCTGTCCCAGCTGCAGCAATTGCAGGGGCCGCATCAGTAATATGAGGGCGGCGCCCAGCACCAGAATGCGCGGCCACAGATCCATGAACGGCTGCCAGCTATTCTGCACCAGGGAGCCGGCGCCCCAGATAAACAGGTTGCCCAGCCATTCGCCCTTCAGGAGCATGAACCCCATGTTCAGGGCACCCATGAAGAAGGTGATCACCAGGCCGGCAAGGATGACGGTCACCGGCGAGAAGCCCAGGCGCCAGGTCAGGGCGATGACCATGCCGATCGCCAGCAGGCCGCCGGCCACGGCCACCAGATCCTGACTGAACGCCAGCAGGGCGGGGGCGAAGAGCGTGGCCACGGTGACCCCGAACTGGCCGCCGGCCTCCACCCCCAGGGTGGTCGGCGAGGCCAGGGGGTTACTCAGCACCTGCTGGGTGACGGCGCCGGCCAGGCCCAGGCCGCAGCCGATGAGCAGGGCGATGGAGACCCGGGGTGCCCAGCTGAAATGGGCCAGTACCGAGGTGTAATTGCTACCGTCGTAGGACCAGAACACCGACACCACCGCTAACGGGTCCAGGGTCATCAGCCAGGGGGCGGCGCTGGCGGCCAGGGCGCAGAGCCAGAGCAATACGGCGGTCAGGGGCAGGCGGCCGGGCAGCCGGGGCGAAGTCGGGGCTCTTTGGGCGTCAGCGTACATTGTCGGCGCCTCCCGCAATCAGTGCATCAGTCAGCAGGATTGCCAGCCTCTTGACCGGGAACACCGCGCCAAAGGGCCAGACCGGTTCAATCTGGTACACCTGATTGCGCTGCACCGCCGGCAGATAAGTCCAGAACGGACTGTCGGCCAGGTTCTCCGACAGCCCCGTTACCGTGGGCTCCAGCACCACGATGCGGCCGCTCGGGTAGGGCGCGATTGCCTCCAGGCCAACGGTGGAAAAGCCCCAGTAGTTGCCTTCCTTGGGCCAGAGGTTCTTTAGACCGAGGCCGTCGAGGGCGGTCTGGTACAGGCCGTTGGGCGCGAAAATGCGCACGTGGCGGTCGTCCATAAAGCTCACCAGGGCCACCGGGCACTGATCGGCGCCGTGGGCGGCCAGGCGGCGGCGCTGTTCGGCCAGTGTGGCGTCGATGTCGGCCAGTATCGCCTCAGCGCGGTCCTCGCGGTCGAACATGTCGCCCAGGGTGAGCAGCATGGTCTTGGCCCGCTCGAAAGGCTCGACACCCTGCTTGTACACGCTGATCACGTAGGTCGGTGCGATCTGCTGCAGCAGGTCTGCGGCCGGCGCCATTTCCGAGCTGGTGACGATCAGGTCCGGTTTGAGTTCGGCGATGGCCTCCAGGCTGGGGGCAACCCGGGTGCCGACGTTCGGCACCTGGTCGGGTAATGCCGGCTCCCGAACCCAGGTGGCGTAGCCCGACTTGTCGGCCACCCCCACCGGGGTAACGCCCAGCAACAGCAGGGCTTCGGTGGCGGCCCAGTTCAGGGTGACGACGCGTCCGGGTGTTTTATCGAGGGTCAGTTGGCCTTGCTCGTGCGGCCAGGTCTGGGACAGGGCCACCGTGGACAGCAGGCACAGCCAGAGCGCGGCCAGCGCCCGGCATACCGGGCTAGTGGACATAGGACACCCACTGGCCCGGGGCCCGCTCCATGACTCCCATGGGCACGCCGTAGATGGTCTCCAGGGTACCGCTGTTCATGATCTCCCGGGGGCTGCCGTCGGCAATCAACTGGCCGCCGCGCAGGGCCACCAGGCGATCGCAGAAGCGCGCCGCCAGGTCGACATCGTGCAGCACCACCACCACGGTCAGGTCCCGTTCTTGGGCCAGGCGATGCACTAGGCGCAGGGTATCAACCTGATGCTTCACATCCAGGGCCGAGATGGGTTCGTCCAACAGCAGGCAGCGGGTCTGCTGGGCCAGCAGCATGGCGATCCAGGCCCGCTGGCGCTCGCCGCCGGACAGGGTATCCACCGAGCGGTGCCGGAACGGGGTGAGGCCGGTATCGGCAATGGCCTGGTCGATCAGCCGGTCATCCTCGGCGGTGTAGCGGCCCAGTGGCCCGCGCCAGGGGTAGCGCCCTAGGGCCACCAGCTCGCGCACGGTCAGGCCATCGGTGCCGGGTGGGTGTTGGGGCAGGTAACCGACGGTGCGGGCGAATTCCCGCTGGTCGGTTTTGCGGCCGCACTGGCCAAGCAGGCGAATCTCGCCCCGGGCCGGCGCCAGCTGGCGGGCCAGGGCCTTGAGCAGGGTCGATTTGCCGGAGCCGTTGTGGCCGAGCAGGGCGGTGACCTCGCCCTCCCGAAACGCCAGATTGATGTCCTTAATGATGGTGGTGTCGCCAATGCTGACACCCAGGCTGGATACTTCGAAAAACGCAGACATGGGGGCTCCCGGCAATCAGAAGCCTCGCAGGATAATCTAAACGCGAATCACTATCAATAAAGTTCAGGGTCGGCCACAGGCGTCACCGACCCTGGCAGCGATCTCACACCTGACCGGTCTGCACCTGCCATTGGGCGTGGTAAGCGCCCTGCTGTTGCAGGAGTGCCTGGTGCGTGCCGGCTTCCACCACCTGGCCCGCCTCGACCACGGCAATGGTGTCCGCGTCCACGATCGTCGACAGGCGGTGCGCAATCATGATCACCGTGCGGTTGTGGCCGATGCGTTTCAGGGAGCGCTGGATGGCGGCCTCGGTTTCGTTGTCGACGGCGCTGGTGGCCTCGTCCAGCACCAGGATGGGCGGGTCTTTCAGCAGGGCCCGGGCCAGGGACAGGCGTTGGCGCTGGCCGCCGGACAGGCGGATGCCGCGCTCGCCCACCGGCGTGTCCAACCCGTCGGGCAGGGCCTCGATGAAGGACCAGGCCTCGGCGGTTTTCGCGGCCTCGACGATCTCGGCGTCGGTGGCGTCCGGTTTGCCGTAGGCGAGGTTCTCACGAATGCTGCCTTCGAACAGGTACACGTCCTGGCTGACCAGGCCGATGGCGCTGCGCAGCGAGTTCAGGCTGAGGGACTGGATGGGCTGGCCGTCGATCAGGATGCGGCCCTGGCTCGGGTCGTAAAAGCGCAGCAACAGCTTGACCAGGGTGGACTTGCCGGAGCCGGTGGCGCCGACCAGCGCCAGGGTGTGGCCGGCCGGCACCTGCAGGTCAATGCCCTTGATGCCAGCGCCGCTGGCGGGGTAGTGAAAGCTCACTTGCTCGAACCGCACGTCACCCCGGACCGGCTGCGCCAGGGGCACGCCTTCCTGGTCGTGGACGTATACCGGCTCGGCGAGCAGGTCCAGAATGCGCCGGGTGCTGGCCATGGCCCGCTCGAACAGGTCGATGACTTCGGCCAGGCCGGTCAGGGGCCAGAGCAGGCGCTGGGTCAGGAACACCAGCACGCCGTAGGCGCCCACGTTCAGGGAGCCTTCCAGGGCCATCATCCCGCCCACGGTAAAGGTGGCCAGGAAGCCGGCCAGGATCGCCATGCGGATCACCGGAATGAACGCGGAGCTGATGCGAATGGCCCGGCGGTTGGCCTCCACGTAGGCCTCGCTGCTGGCTTTCAGCCGCTCGGCTTCACGCCGCTCGGCGGTAAAACTCTTGATGGTGGCAATGCCACCCAGGTTGTTGGCCAGGCGACTGGACAGGTCGCCCACTTTTTCGCGGACATCAGCGTACAGCGGCCCCGCCTTGCGCTGGAAGAAAAACGCGCCCCAGATGATCAGCGGAATCGGGGTGAAGGCCAGCAGGGCAATCAGCGGAGACAGCACGAAGAACACGGCGCCCACCGCCACCACGGTGACCAGCACCTGGATCATGGCGTTGGCTCCCCCATCCAGGAAGCGCTCCAGCTGGTTGACGTCGTCGTTCATGGTGGCCACCAGCTGGCCGGAACTGCGGGCCTCGAAGAAGCTCATGTCCAGGCGCTGGGCGTGTTCGTAGGCGTCCTGGCGCAGGTCCGACTGCAGCCGCTGGGCCAGGTTGCGCCACAAGATCTGGAACAGGTATTCGAACAGGGATTCTCCGGCCCAGATGAAGAAGGTCAGGATCGCCAGGATGGTGATCTGCTCCCGCGCCGTCTCAAAGCCCAGCCCGGCAACAAAACTCTGCTCCTGGTTCACCACCACGTCGATGGCGACCCCGATCAGGATCTCCGGCGCGATGTCGAACAGCTTGTTGATGATGGAGCAGGTGGTGGCGGCAATGATCTGGCGCCGGTAGCCCCGCGCGTATTTCAGCAGGCGGGCAAGCGCAGCAAAACTGCTGGTGGTTTGGCGGGTCTGGCCAGACATCGGGACACTCCATGGGGCTGGGAAAAGCGCCAAGGGTAGCGGTTAGCTGCTAAAAATAAAAGAGAATCATTTCCAACAAGTGTCCGATGACTGTTGTAGCGTGGCCGTCAGGATTTGTGGTTACGCTGCAGCCACCGGTCCAGTTTGTCGGCAAACTCCTTGCGGTCGGTCTGGCTGAACGGCGCCGGGCCACCGGTCACCTGGCCGGCGTTGCGCATCTCCTCCATGAAATTGCGCATGGCCAGGCGCTGACGGATGTTTTCCTTGGTAAAGGCCTGACCCCGCGGGTTGAACACGTCCGCGCCCTTCTCGATGGCCTCGGCAGCCAGGGGGATGTCCTGGGTGATGACCAGGTCGCCCTGGGTCATCTGCTCCATGATCTCGTTGTCCGCCACATCAAAACCGTGGGCCACCTGTCGGCGCGAGATGTACGGGCTGGGCGGCAGGTTGATGGCGTGGTTGGCGATAAACGTGGTCTGAATCTGCCAGCGAGTCGCCGCGCGGCAAAGGATTTCCCGAATCGGAACGGGGCAGGCGTCGGCGTCGACCCAGATTGGCATAGTGGTGTCCTTGAATGCATCAAAAGCTCAGTGGTTGTTGACGCGAGTTTACAGGTTGAGAGCGTGAGCCCGGTAGTAGGGACTTACGTATGTTGGACTATGCACCCAGTTCGGTGGCTGGGGGATTGGGAGAGCGCTTCCAAAAATGTCGGAGGCCATGGATGGCCGGAGCCAAGCGCACATGGATGTGCTTGTAGCGGTTTTTGGAAGCGCTCTCCCAATTCCCCGGCCCTGCACGGCTGCAAATCGTCTGGACTATTTTCGTAATTGAAACTGCGTCGAGAGGAAACAAGCGATGAAAACGAAAGGTTCGTGGTTGGCGCTTTGTGTCTTAATGATGGCGGCGCCCTTGCTGGCAGCCGATGACAACGGTGAGGCTTGGCAGGCACTTCGAAATGGCGAAGCCGTCCTGATGATGCGCCATGCGCTCGCACCCGGCACCGGCGACCCGGGCAATTTTGAGCTGGGCGATTGCAGCACGCAACGAAACCTCAACGACGAAGGGCGGGCCCAGGCTCGAGCCTGGAAGCCTTTTCTGGCGGAGCATGGCATTACCACGGCGAGGGTGTTTTCGTCTCAGTGGTGCCGCTGCATGGATACCGCCACGGGCATGGACATGGGCGAAGTTACCGGTTGGCCGCCGCTGAATTCCTTTTTTCAGAACCGCGGTGACGGGCCCAGGCAGACTCGGGACACCATTGTCGGTGTGAACGAGATGGGCCAGGGCGCGCCGATTATTCTGGTCTCGCATCAAGTGAACACCACCGCGCTGACCGGGATCTACCCGGCCTCGAACGAGGGCGTGATCATTGCGCTGCCCCTGTCCGATTCGCCCCAGATTCTGGCCCGCGTGGCGCCGGGCAAGTAAGCCTCATCCGACCCCGCGCTATCGCCCATCGTCTGGGGCGGCTTTGATCAATTGAAGGCAATCGTCTAAATAATAGACAGAGAGCCGGTTTTGGCATTCGTGCAAGTCCCAGGAGCGTGTAACCCACGCCAGTACCATAAAGATTGGCCCCATGCCGATTTACCGCCTGCCACAAGCGGGCATCCGATCGGCCCCTGCTTCTGACGTGAACGTGGACGGGGTAAGGAGGATGGGATGAGACAGCGCCACGAATTTCATGTGGACAGCGTTTGTTACCTGGATGACCGAGGCAAGCCCGTTGAAGACCTGCCGCCCCAGGCCGAGGACACCGAGCGTACCCTGGCCGCCTATCGCAACATGGTGCTGACCCGCACCTTCGACGCAAAAACCATTGCCCTGCAACGGACCGGAAAATGCGGCACCTACCCCTCGGTGCTGGGTCACGAGATCATTGGTACCGCCATCGGCCAGAGCCTGGCCAAAACCGACGTGTTCGTGCCCTATTACCGGGACCAGGCGGTGCACATCCTGCGCGGTGCCACGCTTCCGGAGTTGCTGCTGTACTGGGGCGGCGATGAGCGGGGCAGTGCCTGGAAGAACTGCCCGCAGGACCTGCCGATCGCCGTGCCCATTGCCACCCAATGCTGCCATGCGGTGGGTGTGGCGTCGGCCTTCCGGATTCGTGGCGAGGCCCGCGCCGTGGTCTGCTGCGTGGGCGACGGTGGCACCTCCAAAGGCGATTTTCTCGAAAGCATCAACCTGGCCGGGGCCTGGCACCTGCCCGTGGTGTTTGTGGTCATCAACAATCAGTGGGCCATTTCCACCCCGCGCAGCGTCCAGACCGGAGCCGAAACCATTGCCCAGAAAGCCATCAGCGCCGGCCTGCCCGGACACATTGTGGATGGCAATGATTACTTCGCCTGCATCGAGGCGCTGGACAATGCCCTGGAACGGGCGCACTCGGGCAAGGGTGGCGCGGTGATCGAGGCGGTCACCTATCGCCTGGGGGATCACACCACCGCCGACGATGCCACCCGCTATCGCGGCGCCGAGGATCTGAAACGGGCCTGGGAACGGGACGGCATCAAACGCCTGCAGAATTATTTGCACGACGCCGGGTTCTGGAATCCGGATAAGGAAAAGGCACTTCAGGCCGACTGCAAGCGGACGGTGGAGGAGGCCGTGGAGGTTTATCTGGCCACCGAGCCGGAGCCGCCGACGGCGATGCTGGATTACCTGTTCGAATCCCTGCCCAAGGCCCTGGCCGGGCAGCGGGAGCGGATTCAGGCCAAGTATCGGGGAGGTCAGTCATGAGCGGCACGGAGGTTCGCGACATCACCCTGGTGGAAGCGGTGAACATGGCGCTGGCCTGGGAAATGGCCCACGACGACAGCGTGGTGGTGCTGGGCGAGGACGTGGCCACCAACGGCGGCGTGTTCCGGGCCACGGTGGGGTTGAAGGAGCGCTTCGGGTTCCGGCGGGTGATGGACACGCCCCTGGCGGAAAACCTGATCGCCGGTACCGCCGTGGGCATGGCGACCCAGGGCCTGAAACCGGTGGCGGAATTCCAGTTCATGGGCTTCATCCACGCCGGCATGGAGCAGATCGTCAGTCACGCCGCCCGCATGCGCAACCGCACCCGCGGCCGGCTGCATTGCCCGCTGGTCTATCGGGCGCCGTTTGGCGGCGGCATTCACGCGCCCGAGCACCACTCCGAAAGCACCGAAGCGCTGTTTGCCCACATCCCGGGGCTGCGGGTGGTCATTCCCAGTTCGCCCCAGCGCGCCTATGGCCTGTTGCTGGCCGCCATTCGCAATCCCGACCCGGTGATCTTCCTCGAGCCCAAGCGCATCTACCGGGCGGTCACCCAGCGGGTCGCCAACAATGGCGAGGCCCTGCCCCTGGACACCTGCTTCACCCTGCGGGAGGGGGAGGATGTCACCCTCATTACCTGGGGCGCCTGTGTGATGGAAACCCTGCAGGCGGCGGATCAGCTGCTGGAGCAGGGCGTGTCGGCGGAGGTGATCGACGTGGCGACGGTCAGCCCGCTGGATCGGGACACCCTGTTGTGTTCGGTGGCCAAAACCGGCCGCGCGGTGATCGTGCACGAGGCCTGCCGCAATGGCGGCGTGGGGGCCGAGATCGCCGCCTCCATCGCCGAAGGGGCGTTTCTGGATCTGCAGGCGCCGGTGGTTCGGGTTACCGGCTATGACACCATCATGCCCTACTATCGCAATGAGCAGGCCTACCTGCCCCAGGTGAGTGAAATCCTGGAGGCGGTGGAACAGGTGATCGCACTATGAAGAACTTCAAACTCCCCGATTTGGGCGAAGGACTGCCAGAGGCGGAAATCGTCGAGTGGCACGTCAAGGTGGGCGACCGGGTGGCGCTGGATCAGGTGCTGGTGTCGGTGGAAACGGCCAAGGCCATCGTTGAGGTGCCGTCGCCGGAATCGGGCACCATCGCCAAACTCTACGGCGAGCCCGGGGACATCATTCACACCGGCGAGCCCTTGCTGGCCTTTGAAGGCGAGGGCGCCGACCGCGGTACCGTGGTCGGCGAACTTAAGGGGGCCGGGAAGGGTAAGGACCAGCCGCCGGACGAGGATCAGTTCATCATTGGCGCTGCGGCGTCCAGCCGCCGGGCCCGGGCCAATCGGGCAACACCGGGAGTTCGGGCCCTGGCCGAACGCCTGGGCGTAAGCCTTGAGCAGATCAAGGGCAGTGGCCCGGGCGGGCTGATCACCAACGACGATGTCCATCGCCAGGCCAGTCACCAGAAACAGCTGGGCGAGGCCGAGTTGCTGCGGGGGCCGCGCCGCACCATGGCCAAGAACATGGCCCTGTCCCACGCGCAGGTGGTGCCGGTGTCGATCTATGAGGATGCCGACATCAGCGACTGGAAAAAAGGCACGGACATCACTATGCGCCTGGTTCAGGCCATCACCTTCGCCTGCGAGACCGTGCCGGAGCTGAACTGCTGGTTCGATGGCGACAACCTGAGCCGGCGCCTGCTCAATGAGGTCCACGTCGGCATTGCCGTGGACACGCCGGACGGTCTGTTCGTCCCGGTGTTGCGGGACGTGAACCACCGCAGCCAGAAAAACCTGCGCCAGGGCCTGGAGAACCTGCGCGAGGCGGTGGCGACCCGAAAGATTCCACCCAGTGAAATGCAGGGGGCGACCATCACCCTGTCCAACTTCGGCACCCTGACCGGCCAGTACGCCAACCCGGTGGTGACACCGCCACAGGTCGCCATCGTGGGCGCCGGCCGGATTCGGGACAAGGTGGTGCCGGTGGCGGGCAAGCCGGCGGTCCGGCGCATCCTGCCGTTGTCGCTGACCTTTGACCATCGGGCGGCGACGGGCGGTGAGGCGGCCCGGTTTCTCGAGGCCCTTGTTGGCGCCCTGACGGAGGGCTAACGGGGCGGGCAATTAACGAATCGTAAATTCCGAGGAGGTGGACAAAGCCTATACTCCACTTACTGGCAGGATGCCCACGCAACGTCATGGGCGTGCCCGGGAGTTCACTTTGACCATTTTTAAGCGAAATATCTGGACGCTGTTCTGGCTGGTCTACGCGGTCGGCTTGGTGCTGCTCGCCGTCCTGGTTTCGTCCTCCTGGCAAGACACCGTCGAAGATAATGAGCGTCGTCACCGGGCGCGAGCCGAGTTCTTTGCCCAGTCTGTCTCCAGCATTCTGAGTACCCAGGAGTTGGTGCTGGATGTTGTCGGTCGTGAGTTGCTGCGCCAGGGCCATTTCCCCGTAGAGCGTTACGCGATCCCACTGCTGGACAGCGTTCTTGCCTCCAGCCAATCGCTGGTCGGACTGGGTTTGGCCCGACCGGATGGTCAGGTTGTCTCAATGACCTCCAACATCAAAATGGAGGAATGGCCGAACCTTCGTGCTCAGGAGCAGACCCGGGACGGTTTCGAGCAAGCGCTTCAGTCGAACAAGATGGTGCTGGGCCGGACCTATTTTTTCGAGCCTTTGGGCGAATGGATCATTCCTATCCGCAAGGCTTTGCGAGGGCGGGATGGCAGCGTGTTGGCGGTACTGACTGCTGGCATTCGCCTGGACGGTGACAATGGGGTCTTCCGCCAGTATCCACGCCATCACCCTGGCGACAGCCTGATGCTGTTCCGGGCGCGGGACGGCTACCTGCAGTTCCTGGCCCGGGAAGGGGTGGGGCCCGAGATCTACTCCACCATCCGTCGCACCGACGAACAGATCGAGAACGCGGCCCGGCGCCTGGAGGCGGAATCCGGGCGCAGCATCGAGGCCATCAAGGCCGGCAACGAGGCCGAGGTCTACTACTCCGAGCGGGAGAGCGGTACCTACCTTGGCGCCGCGGTCTTCGACCCCCGTTTCGAACTGTGGATCATTTCCGAGTCGGGAATGGCCGGTATCTTGCGCGAGTTCTTCGAGGAGCTGATGGTCTACGCCGGGCTGTTCCTGGTGGTGTCGGCGCTGCTGTACTACCTCTTCAACATGATTGACCGGGTCGAGAAAAAGCGACGCCTGGAGCTGTTTCACCAGGCCCGGCACGATGACCTGACCGGGTTGCTCAATCGGGCCGGCCTGATTGAGCAGATCCATTCCCGGATCGATCATCGGGAGCCCTTCAGCATGGTGCTGGTTGATATCGACAATTTCCGCGGCATCAATGACCGGTTCGGCCAGGATTTTGGTGACCGGGTGCTGTCGGAGTGGTCCCGGGCCCTGCGTCAGGCGGCTGGAGATGAGGCCGTGGTGGCCAGCCTGGGTGGCGATGAGTTTGCAGTGGTGACCAGTCAGACCGAGCCAGAGCGCTTGTCCGAGTACTGCTGGCACCTGTTGTCGGAAACCGGCAGTGGCCTGCAGCGGGGGCCGCTGAATCTGCAGTTGGGCGCGAGCATCGGGGCCGCCATGTTCCCGGCCAACGGCAACTCGTTCAGCAGCATCGTGCGCAGTGCGCACCTGGCTTTGCATCGGGCCAAGAAAAACCGCAACGAAGTGTGCCTGTTCCGAAGCGACATCGAGACCGGCTACCTGCGCCGGGTGCACATCGAACAGCGGCTGCGCGGCGCGCTCGAGCCCAATCTCATTACCATGGCCTACCAGACCCAGGTGGACGCCAACGGCCGGGTAATTGGCATGGAAGCGCTGGCCCGCTGGCAGGATGAGGAACTGGGCTACGTGCCCCCCTACGAATTCGTGTCGGTGGCGGAAGCGTCCGGGCTGATGGTGCAGCTCGGTGACTATGTCCTGGACCACAGCCTAGCGGATTTCGGCCAGTTGCCCCGGTCCCCCGAATTCCCGCTGGAGCTGTCGGTCAACATCTCGGTGCTGCAGATCATGCAGCGCGGCTTTGCCGAGACAGTGCTGGAGAAGCTGCGCCATTACAGGGTGGCGCCCGGTGAGCTGACGCTGGAGATCACCGAGACCCTGTTCATGTCCCGGCACAGTGCCATCCTGCCGGTGCTGCACCGATTGCGCGATGCCGGTATCCGGCTGTCCATGGACGATTTTGGCACGGGTTATTCGTCACTGAGCCTGCTGCGCAGCCTGCCCATTGATGAACTCAAAGTGGACAAGACCTTCGTGGACCACATCAACGAGGACCAGCAGGCTCGCAACATGGTGGAAAGCATCGTCGCCATCGCCCACAACCACGGCATGGAACTGGTGGCCGAGGGGGTGGAGCAGAAAGAACAGGTAAAGACCCTGATCGCCATGGGCTGCCGGCGGTTCCAGGGCTTCTACTTCAGCCGGCCGGTGTCGATCGACCAGATCAAGGAAACCCTGTTTGCGTCTGTGGAGTGACCCGACTGCGACGATTCGCCACAGAAAAAAAGCTTGTTCCCGACCCCGCACCGGTTAAGCTCACAGGAATACAACCTGTTGATGCCAAAGGATATGCAAGCCCATGAATGTTAGAGCCAGTGTTCTTACCCTGATGTTCGCCCTGACGCCGGTCCTGGCCATGGCTCACGACTACACCCAGGGCGCCATCAAGATCGATCACCCCTGGAGCCGACCCACGCCGCCGGGCACACCCATGGGGGTGGGCTATCTGGCGATCAGCAACAACAGCGACAGCGCGATTACCCTGACCGGCGCCAACACCCCCCGGGCCGGCGCCGTGTCCATCCACGAGTCCAGCATGTCTGACGGCGTGATGCGTATGCGGCCACTGACGGAGGGCCTGACCATTCCGGCCGGCGACACCGTGGAGCTCAAACCCCACGGTTACCACCTGATGCTGGAGACGCTGAACCGGCCGTTGCAGGCCGGGGAGCGCATCCCCCTGACGCTCCGGTTTGACCACGGCGGCGAGATTGAGGTCGAACTGGCGGTCGAGCCCATGGAGCACGGGGACATGGATGGCCAAGATGATCACTCCGGCCATGGCGACCACGCCGGTCACTAACGACCGGTAACCGCCATGGGCTCCGGGACCGGATTCCTCGTACTCGCCGATGCACTGCTGGTGTTGCACGTGCTGTTTGTGGCGTTTGTGGTGCTCGGCCTGGTGCTGATCTACCTGGGGCACTTCCTGGCGTGGCGCTGGGTGAGGAATTTCTGGTTTCGGGTCAGCCATCTGGTGGCCATCGCCATCGTGGTGCTGCAGTCCTGGCTGGGGCTGATCTGCCCCCTGACCACCTGGGAAATGGCGCTGCGGGAGCGGGCTGGCGACGCCAGCTACGAGGGCTCGTTCATCCAGCACTGGCTTCAGGCCATCCTCTATTACAGCGCCCCGGAATGGGTGTTCATCCTCAGTTACACGGTGTTCGGGGGGCTGGTGTTGTTCAGCTGGTTCCTGATCCGACCCCGGTGAACGGTGTCAGGCTGAGGCGGCCTTGACCGGGGTGCCGGTGGTGGGCCCGGCACAGACCCGGTTGCGGCCCCCCATTTTCGCCTGATAGAGCGCCTGGTCGGCCATGACCAGGGTCTTATCCAGGCTCACCTCCTCCGAGTCGCGGTTGGCGACCCCAATGCTGACGGTGCACTGGATTCGGTCCGCGCCTTCGCGAACGGTCAGTGCCTCCACGTTCTGTCGGAGTCGCTCCGCCACCTGGCAGGCTTCCTCCAGATCGGTTTCCGGCAGCAGCAGCACGAATTCCTCGCCACCCCAGCGGGCCAGCAGGTCCCCGTGCCGCCGGGAGTTGTCCAGCACCCGGGCGATGCCCCGCAACACCCGATCGCCAGTGGCGTGGCCAAACTGATCGTTGATCGCCTTGAAATGGTCGATGTCGATCATGGCCACGCACATGTCCCGGTTCTTGCGTTTGACCAGGCCCCAGAGCGACTGTGCAACCGGTACGAAGCCCCGCCGGTTTTCCAGGCCCGTCAGGTGGTCCACCTGGGCCCGGCGCTCCGCCGCCACCCGGGCGTTGTGGGTCCGTCGCACCAGGTCGGCGAGGGCCAGGGCCAGCAGCATGGCGTCCAGGACCATGCCGATGTCCACCGCGTAATAGCCGAGCCGGCTGTAGCCGACCAGGCCGGACACGGTGAGGGCGGTGACACTGGCGCCGGTGGCCGAAGCCACGGTACCCAGCAGGTAATAACGGGCCGACTGCATGCCACTGAGCCAGCTCGAAATGCCCAGGTACAGCATCAGCAGGGTGAACACCGGCGCCAGGGACAGCGCCAGCCACATTGCCCAGCCCCGTTCCCCCAACAAGTAACAGGCGGCGAAGGCGCACAGATAGGCGCCGCAGACCATCTGGGTCAGGCGGTAGAGCCGGCGCCGCCGACGTCTGGTCTGCAGAAAACTGGTGGCAAAGGCCAGCCCGGTGAACGCGAAACACAGGATCAGCAGCGGAGGTGCCCACTGCTGCCAGACCTGGGCACTGGGCCAGAACAGCGCCATGCCAATGCCGTTGTAGGCGGCGGTCATGGCGACAAAGGCGAGCATGAACAGAAAATAGTACAGGTAGCGTCGGCGGCGCAGTCCGGCAAACAGCAGCAGGTTGTAGACCGCCAGGGCCAGCATGACCCCATAGACGAAGCTGTGGAAGGCGGTTTCAAACTGCTCCCGTTCGTGGGCCTCTTCCCGGCTGGAAAAATAGAACGGCACCACCAGCGGGTCGGCCGTCTCGACCCTCAGCATCAGGCGGGTAACGCCGGGGTGAAAGGCGTGGTCTGCGGTGGCGATGCGCTTGCCCAAGAAGCGCTGGTACACGGGTAAGCTGTCACCGCCGGCCAGCCGGCGCACGGGCCGGCCATTGCCCAGGAAGTAGAAATCGACCCGATCCAACCAGCCGGTCCGCACCGTCAGGCGCCGGGTCACCGGGGCGTCGTTCAGATTGAGGATGTCGGCGGTGATCCAGATGGCGCCGGCGTTCACTCCGCGGGTGAGCACGCGCGCATCGGTTCGTTCCAGGCGGTGGGGGGCAGTTCGGATCAGGTGCTGGATATCGCCGACCGAGAGTTCTTCGCCGAGCTCGGCAATGAACGCGACCCGGTGGGCGATGGGGCCCTGGTAACTCATTTCCGCGTTGAGCATGGGCAATGGTCGATCGCCGCTGCCCGGGGCTGCGTCGGTGCCAGTCGCTACAGCAAACAGGGCCAGCAGGGATAGAAGGGACCAGTACCGTCGCACTTGTTTTACATCCCTATAAAACGGTCTTTTTAGCCTATATCCAAACCCCGAATCTGTCATCTCAGGTGACGGGCGGGGGCGGCTCCGATCGAAACAGGTGAAGCGGGTCGATCCTGAAGAAGTCACACAGCACCGCGTAGACCGCCGGCTGGGTTGCTTTCAGGTGGCCCGGTTGTTGGTAAAAGGTCTCGGTCAGCACCGCAAAAAATTCCGCCGGCTCGGTCGCACCGTAGGGATCAAGCCAGCTTTCTTCATGCTGCTCCAGCGTGTCCTGGAGGTGGTTGTAGGCGTCGGACATGGTGGTCTGCCAGGCCTGGGCCTGGTGCCCGCTCAACGGTGGCGCGCCGTCGGCGGCGCCGTCCAGGTAGTCGAGCTGGTGGGCGAATTCGTGCAGGATCACGTTGTAGGGTTCGTCCGGGTACCGGGCGCTGTCCTCGCATTCGGCCCAGGCCAGTACGACCTGGCCGTGGCTGGAGGCTTCGCCGGCGCGAATCTCATCATTTACACTCACCACCGGGCCGTCGTGTTCCTGCTCCCGAACCCGGAAAATGTCCGGATAGACCAGAATGCTGCGGATGTCGTTGTAGTCGTCGAACGACCGGGCAACGATCAGCAGGCAGGCGTGGCCGGCGATGGTGACCCGGACCCGATCGTCGATCTCGAAGCCCGCGCAGCCGTAGAAGGTTTTTTCCGCCAGGAACAGCTGAACGTGTTGCTCAAGCATTCGCTGACGCTCCGGCGGCAGCCGTCGATACAGGGGCACATTGTCTGTCAGCAGGGCTCGCCACCCGCCGGGGAAGGGCCGGCGCAGTTGCCGGCGCCGGCGCCAGTCCCGGTAAAAGAACAGGTAGAACACGGCCAGGCCGATAAAGGCCAGCGCAAACACGGCAAAGACAAGCAGAGCGGACATTCGCAGGATTCCGGTCCGGATGGGTGTTTCGTCATCTTACCCTATGCTTACCCGAGGAGGTTGTCATGTCTGATCAACAAGTTGCAGTTATCACCGGTGCCAATCGGGGCATTGGTCTCGAGCTGGCCCGGCACTATGCCCGCGAGGGCTGGCGGGTGATTGGTGTCTGCCGGAGCGGGTCGGAGGAGCTGGCGGCCATCGCCAGCCAGGTCATCGACGGGGTCGATGTGACCGCCGACAGCGGTATCGAGCGGCTCGTCGACGCCCTGGCCGGTGAGCGTATTGACCTGCTGATCAACAACGCCGGCCTGCTACAGGACAACCAGTTGGGCTCGATCGACCTGGATTCCCTGCGCACCCTGATGGAGGTCAATGCCTACGCGCCCCTGAGGATTGCCGAGGCCCTGGCGCCCCAGATTCCCGCCGGCGGCAAGATCGCCAACATCACCAGCCGCATGGGCTCGATCGCCGATAACGACTCGGGTGGTCGCTACGGCTACCGGGCGTCCAAGGCCGCGCTCAATGCCTTCGGCAAATCCCTGGCCATCGACCTCAAACCCCAGGGCGTGGCGGTGGCGCAACTGCACCCGGGATACGTCCAGACCCGAATGGTGAATTTCGGTGGCTTGATCTCACCCGAGGAGTCGGCCCGAGGTTTGGCGGCGTGTATTGAGCGTCTGAACCTGGAAAACAGCGGTTCCTTCTGGCACAGCAATGGCGAGGAGCTGCCCTGGTAACGGAAAGGGAAGCCCGGGTTGCTGCCTGCCGGTCAGCGCACGACGAAGACCGCGACCGTGCTTTGCTTGACGATGTTGGCAGCGTTGGAGTGGAGCAGGTGCAGCCGGTCGCCCAGCCCCGGGGCGTGGGACGCCATCACCACCATGTCGGAGCCGGTGTCCTCGATGGCGCGCAGCAGCTTGTCCTCCAGTTCCACGGCGGTGTCGGGCGTGGACAGCACTTTGCTCTCGGTGTGGATGCCGTGGGACTTGCCCTGTTCCTCCGCGAAGGTTTGGAGCTTCTGTTCCAGTTCCTTGGGGTTGTGGGCGGCGGCCCCGGGTGCGGTGTTGGTGACGGCGATGTAGCAGAGCGTGGCGTGGTAATGCTTGGCCATGTCGATGGCCGTGTTCAACGCCTTGCCGATTTTCTCCGTGTGGGCCAGATCGACCGGCACCAGGATCTTGTGGTACATGGCGTCCTCCCCGTATTGCCGTCCGGCAATACTCTTGGTTACGCGCGTATCATAAGCATGGCAGTGGCCCGGTCGATCTGCAAAAAACAGCGACGTAAAAATCGGCGCCGATGGCGGTCAGCGCCGGCAGAGTCGGAGACTAGAGCGTGGCTCCAGCCGAGGCAGTGATGTCCCGGGTCAGGCTGTCCAGGCGTCGGGGCTTGGCAATGCCAAAGCCCTGGGCGTAATCCACCTGGATTTCGCGAAGCGTTTCCAGGATCTCCATATCTTCCACGTACTCGGCGATGGTTTTCAGGTCCAGGAAGTGGCACAGCTCGTTGATGGAGCGCACCATGGCGTAGTTGGTCAGGTTGGTGGCCATGTCGCGAACGAAAATGCCGTCGATCTTGACGTAGTCGACCGGCAGTTTCTGCAGGTAGGCGTACGACGACAGCCCGGTGCCGAAATCATCGAGGGCGAACCGGCAATCGAGGCGCTTCATTTCGCGCATGAAATCCGCCGCGTAATGCAGGTTGGATACGGCGCAGGTTTCGGTGACCTCGAAACAGATCTTGGAGGCGTGCTGGCGGTTCGCTTTCAGCCGGGTTTCCAGTTCCAGCATGAAGCCGTCGTCGCTGAGTGAGGCCCCGGACAGGTTCACGTTCAGGGTATCGATGCCGGCCAGCACCTCGGGGTGGGTCTGCATCCAGGTCAGCGTCTGCTCCACCACCCAGGCGTCCACCCGGGTGCTGCGCCGGAACTGCTCGGCCGCCTCAATGTAGGCCTGGGGCGAGACCTGTTTGCCGGAGGCGTCGGTCAGACCCAGCAGCAGTTCGTACGATTTTCCCGCATTCGCCGGGCCGTCGATGGCAACGATGGGTTGGGCCCGGAGGAACAGGCTGCCGTCCCGGATGCTCCGATCAATCTCCGAGACCCACTGCGGAGTCTCCGGCTTGGCGGTGTTGGTCGACTCGGACACCAGTTCAACCAGGTTGCCACCGCGCCGTTTGGCCGATTTCAGGGACAGACTGGCCGAATTCAGCAGGTCGCCGGCGGACAGGGCGGCCGGGGTGATCGGGCAGACACTGGCGCTCAGGGTGGCCCGGAATTCGGCGTTGGCGTGGGCAAAGGCCTGCTTCTCAAAGTCCTGGCGCAGGTTCTCCGCGAAATCCAGACTGTCCTCAATGGCGGGGTTGCTGATCAGGATGGCGAACTCGTTGCCGCTAATCCGGCCGGCGTGGGGCTCGGGGTGCAACCTGCGGCAATGGCGGGTCACCAGTTCGCCGGTGGCCTGCAGCAGCTGATCGCCGGCATTGGCGCCATAGGTGGTGTTGATGACGCTGAATTCGTCGATATCCACCACCACCAGGGCGCCGGTTGCACCGCCATCGTCGGACTGGGCCAGCATGGCGGTGACCAGCTTTTCGAAATCCCGGCGGTGCATGCAGCCGGTCAGGGCATCGTGGGTGGCCTCGAAGTTCAGCCGCCGGTACACGTCCTGGACCATGTTGAACAGGCTCTGGTCCACGAACGGGATGTCGCCATCGTCCACCAGGGAAGCCTCGCCGGTACGCAGTTTCTGGACGAATTCCGGGAATTCGAAGCTGATCTCGCTCATACCCGTGGGGGAGAGGAAGACAAACCGCAGTACCTCCTCGCCCCCCCACACCAGGCGCAACTTGCGTTTCTCGTCGTCATCCAGTGTGATCTCGACCCAGTCGCCCACCGCCAGTTCCCGGGCCCGGGTGGTCCATCGGTCGCCGGCATCCACTTCCGGCCCGGGCGCCGGCTCCGACGCGTCGCCATACGTCTCAACGTAAACCGTACTGATGCTTTTCTGCTGTTGGAGCTGACCGGTCAGGTCGGCCATGATCGACCTGAATCGTCCGATGTCACCCACGTTGCGCAGCTCGCGATCGATGAAGGTCAGGATGGGCCCGCTTTCCAGCTCCCGCTCGAACGCCAGTTCCTCGGTCTGGGCCTCGGGGGCCAGCCAGGACAGCAGCAGCCCGACCACGTCGAACAGTTCGGCGTACTGGTCGCTTTGCGGTCCTTCCCGTAGCACCGCCAGGACCATGAGCTGCTCCCAGCCGGTTTCCAGCAGGTCCAGCAGCACCCTGGGAACATCCCGGCCACCAAGAATGGCGTTCAGTCGGCGCTGGACCTGCTGCCGGGTCACTCTCAGGCGCTCCTTGCCCTCCAGGGTCTTGGCCAGGCGCTCGGAGTTGCGCACGAAGGACTGGCCCTGGCGTTCCACCAGCACCTTGAGCTTGCCGTTCAGGCGGTCGAGCTGGTCGGCGTCCAGGGTTTCACTGTGAATCAGCTCGTCGATGATGGCGGTGACGGTGGACTCCAGACTCTTGGTCGAGGCCCGCTCCGCAAAACAGAGTCGCATGAGATCGTTGACGATTTCCCGGGCCGGGTGATCTTCCTGGTTCAGGAACTCCGGGGTGTCCAGCAGCACCTCGAACACCGGCAGTCGCAACTGCTCGAGCTTGTCGCGAAGTGGCTCCGACATGCCGTTCCTGGCCTGCAGGGGGGCAAACAACTGATCGACCAGATCGGCCTTGGCCAGCGTCGGCTGATCGATCGACGCGCCAAATTCGGCATCCAGCTCTGCCATCTCCCGAATGGCATCGCTGATGGCCGGTTGCCGTGACCGGAGCTTCTCCAGCAGGTCTTCCCGCTTGGGCCGTAGGTGTGCACTGAACTGCGGACTGGATTGTTCCCAGCCGCCGAGATTGCTGTGGTTTTCCAGCCCCATCAGGCGGAACAGGGACTGGTCCGGGGTGTGGCTGGCTGGCTCGGGCGCCGGCGCCGGTTCGGGCCCGTCCGCATCCGACGCTGAGCCCCCAGCGCCCGCGGGTTTCGGCGGTTCCGGCTTCTCGGTGTCCTCGTCCCGGGCGGACCAGTTGGGCGGCAGTTGGTCGTAGCGGAGGCTGTGCAGTCCGGCTCGGGTCAGGTCGGCAATCAGCGACTGCATGGCGGGGGCCCAGGCCTGTTCCAGTGCCGACTGGAAGGCCTGGTACAGCACATGCCGGTGCTCACGGGCGATGCCGAGACGGTCTGCGGAATACTGCAGGCAGGCGCACAGGGCAGCCGGGGCCAGGGGATTGGAGGCGTCCTTGAGGTCGCGTCCGAACACCTGATTGAGCAACTGGTTCAGGGCAAACAGCAGATCGCGGTGCTTGGCCAGCAGGCGAGAGGCCACGTTCTGCAGGTCGAGCCAGTCCTCGAACACCTGCTGCTGGAGCACGTGCAGTTCCGACCCCTTGGCCTGTTCACCCGTGTCCGCGGTCAGGACCGCGCTGTTGGCGGAAAAGCGGGCGGCGAAGTCGTCGAAGATCTGGTTGCGGCGGCTGCCGACGATGAAGCGCATGTCTTTCAGGCGGGTGATTTCCCGCAGATCGGTGGCGTCGTCCAGCGCCTTCTGGATCTTGTCTTGGGTGGTGTCGACGAAATCGTGCAGCAGCCGGTCCAGCAGACGATGGCTGTGGCTCTGGAACAGGCGCTTCAACCCCTCAAGGCCCGAGGGGTTGGCAAGAAGCTGAGCGGTGCTGGCTTGGCTCTCGAGCGACTGGACCTGCGCAATGACCGGCTGCCCGGGTTTGGCGCGCAGGCTGAAGCTCTGTTTCGACGCTTTCACCACCTTGCCGCGAATGTGCAGGCCGCCAACCACTTCGGGCGGATACAGGTGCAGGTCCACACCTATGCCCTGAGCGGCGCCTTCGGACAGTGCATCCGCGACCGCCGGCGATGTCACCCGCTCAAGGCTGATTGTGACCTCGTCGTTCCTGCTATCTACACTGGTTACAACGCAGCCGCAGGGTAGCAAGCCCCGGGCAACGAGCAGGGCATCCTGAAGTAACCGGATGGTTTTCCTTGGCTTTTGGCTCATCGACTGCCTTCCTGAGCAGTACTGCATCCTGGGGCGGCCCGGGCAAATCCGGGCCAGCCTTCCCGCGGCCCGGCATCAGGCCGATCAAACGTAACGCAAAACCGCCGCGTGCGGTCACCTGGGAGGTGCCTATGAAGTTTATCTTTGAAGTCCGAATCAGGGAAGGCTATCGGGCCGAGGACTACGCCGATGCCTGGGTGCGGGCCAGTGAACTGATCCAGCAGGCGCCGGGCGCGCGCGGCACGGCGCTGCACCGAAAAATCGGGGCACCGGATACGCTGATTGCCATTGCCAGCTGGGACAGCAAGGAAGCCAGGGACGCCATGGAGTCGAAGCATAACCCCAATGTAGCCGAGATTATTCGCAGCGTCGCGCCGTTCGTCGACATCACGCCGTTGGGCGAGTTCGAAGATCCGGAGTGGGTCGTACTGCCGCCGGGGGTGCAGCAGTTGGATTGACTGCTATCTTGAAAGCAAATGAATTCAGGCGGTGGAGTGGCCCATGTTGGAATCCGTGGACGCGGGACTGGGCGGGTGGCTGTATCCCGCGATATCGGCGTTGGTGTCCGCGCTTCTGGCCTATGGTGGGTTTCGCCTGGCGCTGGGCCTGGTGCATCGGCTCACCCGGCGCAAGGCGGTGCCACGGCTGTTTCTTGATGCCTCGGCCCGGGCGGTGGGCTGGGTGGTCAGCCTGCTGGTGCTGAATGGGGTACTGGAGGCCAGCCCACAGGACCTGCCTTACCTGAGCGAATTCCAACACATTGCCACCCTGCTGCTGATCTTTGCCGTTACCTGGGCGCTGGTGCGCTGCACCTCCGCCATCGGCGAGGTCATCGTGACCCTGAATCCGGTGTTGGAAGGGGAGTGGAAGCGGGCGCGTAAGGTGGAAACCCAGACCCGGTTCCTGGTTCGGGGCCTGAATATCCTGATCGTGATTGTAGGCCTGGGCGCCGCCCTGATGACTTTTGACTCGGTCCGCCACGTCGGTGGCAGTCTGCTGGCGTCCGCCGGTGTGGGTGGCATCATCCTCGGGTTCGCCGCCCGGCCGGTGCTGGGCAATCTGCTGGCGGGCATGCAGATCGCGCTGACCCAGCCGTTCCGCATTGATGACGTGCTCTACGTCCAGAACGAATGGTGCTGGGTCGAGGAAGTTACCGCCACCTACGTGGTGCTGCGGGTATGGGATCTGCGTCGCCTGATCGTGCCCTTGCAGTGGTTTATCGAGAATCCCTTCCAGAACTGGTCCCGCAACACCGCCGATCTCCTGGGCACGGTGTTTATCCGGGTGGACTACGCCATGCCAATCTTTCCACTGCGGGAGGAGTTTGCCCGCCTGTTGCGCCAGTCACCCCAGTGGGATGGCAAGATCGAGACGGTGCAGGTCACCGATTCCGACGACCAGACCATCCAGGTCCGGTTCCTGATGAGCGCACCCGACTCAAGCCAGGCCTGGGATCTGCGCTGCGCGGTGCGGGAGGGGTTGATTACCTTCCTACAGGAACACTACCCCGAATTCCTGCCGCGGATTCGGGCCCGCATGGTCGACACCGAACGGTCCGAGATGATGTCACCGCCGCCACGGTGAGGCGGGTCCCTGCAGGCGCTCGCCCGGCCATTCGGGAATGCTGCCAAAGCGCGGGCTGTGCGCCTCCCAGTCCAGCTCGGCCTCGACAATCTCGGCCTTGTCGTAGCCCACGTAGTTCCACCACATCACCACATCCCGGCCCAGGGGTTCACCCCCGACCAGCAACAGGCGTGTGCCCGGCTGACAGGTCAGGGTGGCGCTCGACTGGTCATCGCCCAGATAGGCCAGTTCGTCGGTCAGGAACGGGTCGCCATTGATGTCGACCCCGCCGGTCAGCGTCAGCAGTCCGTACTCAAACCCGGGGTTCAGGTCCAGCTCGATTTCCTGGGCCTCGGCGCAGTCGATATCCAGTCCCACCAGTGGGGAGAATTGGAGCGTATCGGCGCTCTTGTCGCGGTAGTGGCCGGTGAGCAGGGTCCAGGTCGCGCCCTGGTCCTGCCAACAGGGCAGGTTGGCGTAGTGATCGAAGCGGGATTCGGTGTGGCGTTCGGCTTCCGGCAGGGCAATCCAGAGTTGCGCCGCGTGCAGGTCGCGGTCGCCGAACACCGATTCCTCGGTGTGGCTGATGCCGTGACCGGCAGTCATCAGATTGACTTCCCCCGAGCGGATGCGTTGTTCGGTGCCCAGGCTGTCGCGGTGCAGCAGCTCGCCCTCAATCATCCAGGTAAAGGTCTGCAGTCCGATGTGCGGGTGCGGGCCGACCTGCAAACCCGCGTCGTCGGCACCAAAGTGGACCGGGCCGATGTGGTCGAGAAAACACCAGGCGCCGATCTGCCGGCGCCCCCGGGTGGGCAGATTCCGGGCTACGGGGATGCCGCCCACATCGCTGGTGCGGGCCTGAAAACGCTGAGTCATGATGTCCGTCTCCTGCTCAAAGCTTCAGCATGGATTGCTCCGATGCCGTCGGCAAGTCCGGCACCAGAGGCAATTCCCCTGAACGTATCAGAAATTTCGGGCTCCGGGTTGTCGGCAGATGGTTAGCTGGTTAATGATGTGGCCTTACCGCCCGGGCAGGCGTCAGGCCCGCGGCCAGAACCCAGCACCGCTCAACAGCACAGAACAATAGCAACGAAGGAGTCTCACCTTGTCTGATCTTGCCACCTACGAAAGCTTCAACGTTGAAGTGAAGGACTACATCGCCCACGTCCAGTTTTCCCGTCCGGAAGCCCTGAACTCCATGACCAAGGCCTTCTGGACCGAGCTGCCGAGGTGCATGCAGGACATTGAGACCAACACCGAGGCCCGCGTCATCGTGATCTCCAGCACCGGCAAGCACTTTTCCGCCGGTATGGATCTGGGCGTATTCAGTGATCCCAATGCGGTGCCCATGAAGGGCGATCCAGGACGGATGGCGGAAAACCTGCGGCGCATTGTGCTGCAGCTCCAGGACACCCTGACCTCGCTCGAAAAAGTCCGCCTGCCGGTGCTGGCGGCGATCCATGGCGGCTGTATCGGCGGTGCCCTGGATCTGGTGTGTGCCGCCGACAGTCGCTACTGCACCGAGGACGCCTACTTCACCATCAAGGAAACCGAGCTGGGCATGACCGCCGACGTGGGCACCCTGCAGCGTTTGCCCAAGCTGATGCCCCAGGGTGTGGTGCGTGAACTGGCCTACACCGGCCGGAAGTTTACCGCCCAGGAAGCCCAGCAACTGGGCTTCGTGAACGCCACCTACGCCAACCAGGAAGCGATGCTGGAAGCGGTGATGGCAATCGCCGGCCAGATTGCCGCCAATTCGCCGCTGGCGGTCACCGGCTGCAAGGAAATGCTCAACTACAGCCGGGACCATTCGGTGGAGGACAGCCTGCGCTACATGGCGACCTGGCAGGCGGGCATGTTCCGGCCCAACGACATGATGAAGACCTTCCAAGCCAAGGCCCAGAAGCAGGCGCCGGAGTACGACGACCTGCTGCCCGTGAAACCCCTGTTCGAGTCCTGAATGGCGGCAACGGGCTCCCGCTCCGGTATGTCTGCCCTGTCCGCGCTGGCTTTCCAGGGCGGTCTCGGGGTGGTGGGGCTGATCGGCATCCTGCTGCTGGATATTCCGGTGCAGAATCAGGGCCTGGCCTGGGGGGCGGTGCTGGGCTGGGGCTGCCTCGGGGCACTGGCGACCTACGCCGGCCTGATGCTGCTGACCCGGGTTCCGGGCCTGTTCCCCGTCGGCCTGGAGCGCCAGATGCGTCACCTGCGGGAGTTTGCCGCCGGTTTTGGCTGGCCGACCCTGGTGGTCCTGTCCATCCTGGCCGGGGTGGGGGAGGAGCTGCTGTTCCGGGGCGCCCTCCAGGGCTGGCTGGACGCAAGCTTCGGAACCATGACCGCGGTGGCGCTGGCCTCCCTGGCGTTTGGCCTGGCCCACTACATTTCCTTTGTCTATTTTCTGGTGGCGACCGGCCTGGGCCTGATTCTGGGCGGCGCCTACGCCCTGTCAGACAGCCTGGCGATGGTCATGGTCTGGCACGCGGTCTACGACATGATCGCCCTGTTCTGCCTGCTCCGCTTTCCCCACTGGTTCGGCCTGGCGCCGCGCCAGCCTCACTGACGCTCGGTCTGGGCCGACGCTTCCTTGCGCGCCTCGAAATTGGCCAGCTCCACATTGATGGCGTTGGTCGAGAGCTGAATCTCGTAGAACGAATACAGCAGCGACAGCGACAGCAGCACCAGGCTGATACCAAAGGCGACGGCGCCAGGCAGTTCCGATCCGAGAAACAGCAGGAACATCGACACCGTACACATCAGAAAGCTCAGCACCCCAAAGGCCTGCATCCGTTTGGTCAGCACGATGCGCTTGCGCAGCATGCTGATCTGGCGGGCAATCAGGGCATGGTCTTCCTCGGTGTCCATCTGCTTCAACTGGCGGATGAGCTGGGCCAGGACCAGGAAGCGGTTGGTGTACGCCAGAAGCAGCAGGGAAATGGCCGGGAACAGCAGGGCGGGTGTGGTCAGATCCAAAATCGGGTCCTTGTTCAGTCGGTAAGGCAGTGGGGTAAGTATAGACCCCGGGCTGCCCCGGTCAGACAGGCGATACGCCGATCAGCCACTGGTGGGCCCAAAGCACGGTGACCACGTACAGCGCCAGCCCCCCGACCACGGCGATCAGGTCGTTGGCCTTGCCCTGGGGCAGGGTCGGCGTCGCCCGCGGCGCGCGTCGCTTGATGGAAATCCGGTCGACCACGGCCCAGGCCAGGAACGCGCCGAACAGCAGGGTGTCGTGGAGCATGCCATTGGCCAGCAGGTGCGCCAGGGCCCAGAGTTTCACCGCCACCAGCGTCGGGTGCTTCAGCGTGTGCCGGATGCGGCCGGGCAGGTAGGTCGCCAGCAGCAGCGGGAACACTGGCACCAGGAGCAACAGGGCTAGATGCCGGAGCCAGCCCGGCGGGGTGTAGAGGACGGTCGGGTCCATGCGGGCGGCGCCGTAGCCGACCACAATCAGGACCAGGCCGATCAGTGCGATCAGCGAGTACAGGCCCTTGAACGGGATTTCGCCCAGTGATGCCTGCAGGCGATTGCGCAGTGGCTCGTTGACGATGGACAGCGAGTGAATGCCGAGAAACAGAACAAGGCCGGCGATCAGTGTGGCCATTCCCACAGCTCCTTATTGGGTAAACGTTGCGTTGGATGTCAGGGTTTGTGTCAGTCGGTCCATGATGCCACCACCGTGGCGCCAGAAGTGCCAGTATAGCTGTACTTGCAAGGACTTACCGGGGGCAATGCTGATCAGCCTGCCGGCGGCCAGTTCCTTGCGGACCTGGAGTTCGGGAATCATGCCATAGCCCATCCCGGCGAGCGCCAGCTTAACAAATCCCTCCGATGACGGGCACAGGTGGTGCGGGACACTGCCGTGAAAGCCGCACTCGGCCAGGAACCGGTGCTGCAGTTGGTCGTTGGGACCGAACACGATGGCGGGGGCGGTCTCCAGACTGTCGTGGTTAAACCCGCCGGCAAAGTGCCGGCGCACATAGTCCGGCGTGGCCAGGGGCAGGTAGGTCATGCTGCCCAACGGCACGCTGCGGGCTCCGGCGACCGGCTGCGGACTGCTGCACAGGCACGCGGCTACATCCCCTTCACGCATGCGGCGCAGGCCCACGTCCTGATCCTCGATCACCAGGTCCAGCAACAGGCTTTCCTCGCTGCAGAAGGCGCCGATGGCCTCACCCCACCAGGTGGCCAGGGTATCGGCGTTGAGTGCGATGCGCAGTCGTGCCGAGGGTTCCGACAGGGCCGGAATCGACCGGGCCAGGTCCCGTTCCAGCAGCTGCACCTGTTGTACGTGGTTCAGCAGGCGCTGGCCGGCGGGCGTGGCTTTCAGGGTCGGGCTGCGCACCAGCACCGGTTGGCCCATACGAATCTCAAGGGTGCGGATCCGCTGGGACACCGCCGACTGGCTGAGTCCGAGCGCCGCTCCGGCTTTTTCGAAACCGCCACACTCGGTCACCGTGGCCAGCGCTTCCAGCAGTTTGTAGTCAATCATAAGTAAAACTTATGCAGCATTATGAGTATGAATTTCAAGTATAGCCGGGAGTCGCTATGCTTGCGCCATCATTTGAGGAGGTCCTGCTGTGCTGGAGAGTTATCTGACCGGGTTGGTGGTGTGTGGCGGCATCATCGTGGCGATTGGCGCCCAGAACGCCTATATCCTGAGCCAGGCCATTCGCCGGGAGCACCACTGGTGGTCCGCCGGCATCTGCATGGTGGCGGACGTCACCCTGTTTACCCTGGGCATGTTCGGGGTCAGCGCCGCGCTGATGGCCATGCCGGAAGCCCTGGAACTGCTGCGTTGGCTGGGGGTCGCGTTTCTCGGCTGGCTCGCGGTGCAGGCGTTCTACCGTGCCAGCCGGGGCCGGGTAGCCCTGGAGGCGGGCGAGTTCACCAAGCGCAGCCTCAAGGGGGTACTGTTCACCACCCTGGCCGTTACCCTGCTCAACCCGCAGGTGTATCTGGACACCTTGCTGCTGATTCCCGCAGTCGGGGCCCAGCAGGAAAACGCCACCACCTTTGTCGCCGGCGCCAGCAGCGCCTCCATCCTCTGGTTTGGCCTGGTCGCCTGGGGCGGTTCGGCCCTGGCGCCGGTGCTGTCGCGTCCGACCGCCTGGCGGTTGATCGATGGCGTGATCGGTCTGATGATGGCGGGTATCGCCCTTCAGTTGGCCTTCAGTGGGCTGTGACCGGCCCGCAAAAAAATCAAACGACCGTATGAATTTTCCTTGCATGCCCGCGCGCCCTTGTAGAAGATAGGCTGCTACTTAAAGCCAATTCCTCGACAAGGGCCCACCCATGAATCGAAAAGTACGCCAGTGGTTTGCCAGTGCCGGTGCCCTGCGCCGGATGCTGACCGCTTTCGCCCCGTACCTGGGCGCCGGCGTGGCCGTGACCCACGTCGCCGAGGATTTCAGTTCCGCGACCGTTGAGCTGCGCCAACGCTGGTACAACACCAACTACGTGGGCACCCACTTCGGTGGCTCGCTGTACAGCATGGCCGACCCCATGTACATGCTGCTGCTGATGCGGCGGCTGGGCAGTGACTACATCGTGTGGGACAAATCGGCGAGCATTGATTTCGTCCGGCCCGGCAAGGGCACGGTCAGGGCCCACTTTGAGCTCACCGACGAGCGGGTCGAGGAAATCCGTCGCCTGACCGAGAATGGCGACAAGCACCTGCCGGAATGGAACGTCGACATCCTGGACGAATCCGGTGAAGTGGTCGCCCGGGTGCACAAGGTCCTGTACGTGCGCAAGAAACGCTAGCGCCGGGGCGTCATTCGAACCGTCGGGCCTGGGTGTAGCGGTCTTTCCAGTAGTAGCCATCCAGGTCCGACAGGGTCACCCCCACCGACGTTGAGGAATGCATGAAGCGATTGTCGCCCATGTAGATCCCGGCGTGTTGCTCCTTGCCGCGTATCCGGAAGAACACCAGGTCGCCCGGGCGGATGTCGTCCGTTGCCACCACTTCCCCGTATCGGAGCATTTGCGAGGTGGTCCGTGGCAGCTGCTGGCCCAGACCTTCATCGAACGCCGCGCGGATAAACCCGGAGCAATCGAACCCCCGGGCCGAGGTGCCGCCGTATTCATAGGGCACGCCGGCGTAGCGCTCATACACCTGCCACAGCTTCTCCGCCTTGGCCGAATCGGGCGCGCCGGCAACGGTCGTGGGCCGCAGGTCGGGGCCGCTCGACAGCTGGTTGGTGCTGGCGCAGCCGCCAAGCACGAGGGTGAGCAGCAGCACCAGGAACAGCGGGCGGGATGGGGCAGGCATGCAAGGACTCCGGGCGATCAAATCAGCCCTTACCTTATTCGTGCCGGCGCCGAATGTCAGGTTACGGTCATTGAAATGTCGCTACCCAATGTTTCGGATCAGCTCCGGGGCGTCGTGCCGGGCGTTGTTGACCGCGGTCGAGACCCGGAAGGCCTGCAGCTGCTCGGGCGGCAGCCGGCGTGTGGCGGCGCGTATGCTGTCGCGGTCGGTGCGCGCGGGGTCCAGCCAGTCTCTCAGGCAACCCGGGTCAAGCACCACCGGCTGACGGTCGTGAATGTGACGCAGGTGTTCGCTGGCCGGCTCGGTGGTGATGGCGCAGGCGGTGGTGTGGTCGCCCTCGTGCGGCGTCCAGATTCCGGCGAAGAAAATCGCCGGGTTCTGCCGGGCGTCGGCCGGGGTGATGTAGTGGGGTTCCTTGCC